>CAZQYC010000138.1:2181-7796 GCA_964597495.1 uncultured Steroidobacteraceae bacterium
CGCTGCGCCGCATGCGCACCGAATGATTGCGCCGGCGTGTCCATAGATCTCCCACTTGAGTTACCGGGGCAGCGTCCTTCCGGACGAAATACGGCGCGTCTTCGCAACCTTCGATGAAGAGTACGCCGAGCGATTTCGAACTCATTCGCCAGCGGGTATAACGCAAATGCAATTGCGGTTCGAGATATTTGGCCAAGACACGTTCGAGCTTTGCGCCGACGACATGGTCGGTCTCGGTGAGACCATGAACTTCACAACGTCCGTTGTGCTGCGTGATGCCGAACACCACGAGTCGCGGGCTGCGCACGCTTAGGTTGGCCAGTGCGGCAACGTCGCGAACGATCTCGCCGAGAGCGTTCGAGTCCTGAGCGCTTGAACACATGGTGGGCCGCACCACGATGGAAGCGTGTTCCGTTCCACTCAGGATCAGTTCTTCAAGCTGTCGCAATCCCGGGTTACGCATCTGCCGGCCTGTCTCATCGAAACTCGCAAATCGGGACCTAGCAGCTTGTTGAACAGGCTGCTAGCTCGGGCCAAGGATGGCCCAGTGAAATCATGCACATTCTATGTGCTTGATTTCGGGAGCGCCGCGAAAACCACGTTTTCGCAAGCGACGTTGAAAAAGTGATAGGAGATCCTTTTTCAACACGCTATTAGTGTGCTTCGTAATCGCCGGTGTCGCCACGATGCTGGTCACAGGGCAGACGTTCGCCGCCGACTCGATGCGCCATACCCCTAAATGAGTGAGCACGAAGTCGGAGTTTTAAGGCGCGCAGCTCAAGAAGCTCCGTGACTTGACGATGAAGATTACGAGCGAGTGTTTGCGCCCGCGGCAGCCTGTGCTTATGTCGTAGTGCTTTTTCTTCTCAATCTTCATTTGCGCCCCTCGATGTGACGAGCGGCGCCGGGACCTTTCGAGCGCCAACTATGTTAACCGCGGAGATCGCTTTGCTAGCCGAGGTTAACGGCGAATCCGACGCGGCGGCGGGCATGGATTCCCTGCTAGTGGCGGCGCTCGATACTGCGGCCACCGGACTGGTCATCGCCGATGCTCGCATCGCCGGCTTTCCGATCGTATATGCGAATGCCGCGTTCGAATTCTTAAGCGGATATTCGCGCAAGGAAATTCTCGGGAGCGATTGTGCCTTTCTGCAAGGCGAGCAAACCGACGTGGAGACTGGCGCACAATTCGTCATGGCTCTGCGTACGGCTCGCGAGTTCAACGGCGATCTTGTCAACTATCGAAAAGATGGGACGTCCTTCTGGAATCGCGTCCAATTGCGCGTATTGCGCGACGGCAGCGGCGCGGCGCGCCATTTCGTAATCACTCAAGAAGACATCAGCGAGCGACGGCGGGTGCGCGAACGGCTTCGCGCAAGCGAGGCGCGCTTGGAGCTCGCCATGTCGTCGAGCGAATTGGCGATGTGGGACTGGAATGTCGTAACCGGCGAGGTGTACTACAACAATCAATGGCAGCTGCTGTTGGAGATTCCTTCCGAAGAGCTGCTGCTGCGCGACTCGCTATCTGCCCGCTTGGTTTTACCGGCCGACGACGCATCCATTTTTGCGGATCTGGAAAAACACCTGACCGGCGAAACGCCGTATTTCGAGCGCGAGTATCCGATTAAAACGGCTTCAGGTCGAACCAAGTGGGTTGTGGCGCGCGCCAGCGTCGTGGAGCGCGATGCGCAAGGCCGTGCGCGGCGCGCGATTGGCGTACTGCGTGATGTGTCTGCGCGTCGTGAAAGTTTGCGCGGGATCGAAGAAGCTCACAAACGTTGGGAGCGCGCCGTTGCCGGCACGTCGGACGGGTTGTTCGACTGGGACTTGGAGACCGGTTACGTTTGGTACGCGCCGCGTTTTCGCGAGATGCTCGGCTACGACGAACGCAAGAGCGAGCAGGACTTCCCGAACACGTTCGCGACGTTCCAGCGCGCCATCCACGAAGCGGATCGTATGGAAGTCCTGGCGCGGATCCGAAATCATCTGGAACAACGCGCTCCCCTTGAGCTTCGTTGCCGTCTCGCAAGCAAATCCGGAACGCATCGCTGGTTCCTTTTGTGCGGCAATGCCGAACGCGATGCGGCCGGTCGTCCCCGGCGACTCTCCGGTTCGATTCGCGACATCGAAACGCAGATCGGCGCCGAGCTGGCCATACGGCGCAGCGAAGAGTTTTACTCGACCGTTTTAAACGCGCTGCCGCTGACGGTCGCCTATGTGGACGGCGAAGAGCGCATTCTCTACGCAAATCGTGCTTGCGGCGTTTTTTTCGGGCGCGATGTCGACCATATTCGCGGCTCACTGATGCGCGAGGCGATAACTACCGATTTATACGTGCAACTCTCGGCGCGGTTGTCGCTTGCCTTCAAAGGGCAGCAGGTTGACTGTCAATTGCAGGCTCTCGATAGCAAGAATCAACCGATGGATATCGACCTCTCCTTTTTGCCGCATAGCGACGACGATCGAAGCGTACAAGGATGCTTTGTGCTTGCGCGTAACGTCACCGCTCGTCTGCGACTTGAAGCCGAGTTGCGGCAAAGCCAGAAGATGGATGCAATCGGCAAGCTGACAGGAGGGGTCGCGCATGACTTCAATAACTTGCTGTCGGTCGTCATCGGCAACGCACAGTTGTTGACGCGTACGTTGAAAGAAAGCCCGCGTCTCTTTAAGCAAGCGGAGACTGTGTTGCGCGCCGCGATGCGCGGCGCGGAATTGACGCGGCGATTGTTGAGTTTCGCTCGTCAGCAAAGTGCCGCGCCGCAAGTCGTGCAAATCAATGCGCTGCTCGGCAGCATGTACGAGTTGTTGAAGCGTACCCTGCCCGGCGACGTCGAGCTGCGGCTGGAACTTGCGGAGGGCGTCCACGCCGCCAAGATCGATCCCGGGCAATTGGAAAATGCCGTGCTCAATCTGGTCATTAACGCTCGCGATGCGATGCCCCGTGGTGGGCAGATTGAGATTCGCTCGGAAAATGCAGTGATTGCAGCACCCAAAACGATGGACGGTCCTGTGCCTGGCGAGTACTCGATGGTCAGCGTCGTCGACAACGGCGCTGGAATGTCTGCGGATGTATTGAAGCGCGCATTCGAGCCGTTCTTTACGACCAAGGAATCGGGCAAAGGCAGCGGACTTGGTTTGGCCATGGTCTATGGTTTCGTCAAGCAGATGGGTGGCCATGTCTCGATCGATTCCTCGCCCGGTGCGGGCACGACAGTGCGGATGTATTTTCCGCGCACGTCGGAAATCGTGCAGCCGGCCGACGACGGCGTCGTTCCTGCGGAACTCCCAAGGGGATCGGAAAGTATTCTAGTCGTGGATGACAATGCGGACGTTCGTGCAACGGCTGTCGAGATGCTGAGCAGTCTGGGTTATCGAGTCTACGCAGCCGGCGCGGGGACCGAAGCGCTGGAGCTTGCGGCGCTGCATCCGGAAATTTCGCTGTTGTTTTCGGATCTGATGTTGCCGGGTGGAATGTCATCGGTGGCATTACTGCGTCAATTGCGTCTTGCTCATCCGCATGTCAAGGAGCTGTTCACTTCGGGATTCAGCGACAGCGTGATCGCTCATCGCTCGATGCTCGATGGTTCCATCGATGTCATGCCCAAACCGTATCAATTGAACGATCTCGCGCGGCGCGTGCGTGCAGCGCTCGACGGTGCCGAGGAGAAAGTCCGTGTCAAACTCTAAAACCAATCTGCTTTTAGCGGTGGACGACGAACGGGACTTCCTCGAGCTGGTGGCGCAGCTCGCCGAGGGCGTTGGATATAAAGTCATTACTGCCGATAGCGCAGTAACATTCAAGGATCAGCTGTCACAGCATCAGCCATCTTTGGTCTTGCTCGATTTGCAATTGCCGTCCATGGACGGCGTCGAAGCGCTGCGTCATTTGGCGCGACTTGGCACCGACGCCGGTGTGGTGCTGGCAAGCGGGATGGATCAGCGCGTTCTGACCAGTGCTCGGCAGTTGGGCGAATCTCTGGGCCTCAAGATGCTCGGTACTTTGCAAAAGCCGGCATTGCTCGAAGATATCGAAGCCGTCTTGACCCGCCATTTCGGCCGAGCCGCCAATTTGCGGCCTGCCGATTTGCACAAGGCGATCGAAGAGATGGAACTGGTCGTGCACTATCAACCGCGGTTGGAGCGCGCCGGCGCCGATTGGCGCGTCAGCGGCGCGGAGGCCTTGGTTCGCTGGCAGCATCCAACCTTGGGGCTCATCTATCCGAAAGATTTCCTGCATTTGGCGGACGATCACCAAGTGACCGCAGCGATCGCCGATTTCGTATTGACGGATGCGATTCGACAGGCCGGGCATTGGCGTTCGCACGGATTGGACTTGGCCGTAGCCGTTAATTTGGCGCCGCGTCTCGTGAAAGACTTGGAATTTCCGGATCGCTTGGGGCGTATCTTGAGCGAGTTCAATGTGGCCGCGTCGCAATTGGTGCTCGATGTGGTGGAAGACGCCGCGCATAACGACACCGATCTCGCCATGGATATTTATACGCGGCTGCGAGTCAAGGGAGTCGGCCTGGCGTTGGACGATTTCGGTATCGGCGTGTCGTCGCTGACTCACCTTTATAAGATGCCGTTTAGCGAGGTTAAGATCGACCACTCCTTGATCGGTGCGCTGCCGCAGAGCCGCGGTGCGGTCACCGTCGTGCGTGCCATCGTGCAACTCGCTCACAGTTTGTCGTTAGCGGTCTGCGCCGAAGGCGTCGAATCGGCACTCGCGTTCGATCTACTGGACGAGTGCGGCTGCGACCGAGCGCAAGGCGATTTCATCGGCAAGCCGGCGCCGGCCGGCGAATTCGAAGCGTTTATCCTTGCGTGGAACGGCACGCACAACATTCAGAAGGCGGGTTGACGGAGAGTGGCCAGTCATCACGCACTCTTTCGATCGCCGATATTTTTTCCCGGCCGCAGCAGATTGAGAGGGCAGGCAAGCGCCACGCGCGTTCCTGCGCCAGGTTCCTCGAACGCCACCGTTCCGCCCATCATGTGCGCGCGATACTCCATGATCTTTAACCCCAGGCCTGGCTTTCCTTGCGCGAGCCCTGCCGACAAGCCGATGCCGTCGTCGGTTACCGAGAGATGCAGTTTACGGGGCGTAGTACGCAATTCGATATCGATGCGTTTGGCGCGTGCATAGCGCGCGGCATTCGTCGTTGCTTCCTGGGCGATGCGATAGAGATGCGTGGCTGAACCCTCGTCGAGTTCCGGCAGTCGCAGTGAGCGATCTTCGAAGTTGCATGCAAGCCCGTACATGTCGGTGCAGCGCGTTGCCAGATGCCGCAGTGCTTCCGGCAGTCCGCCGCGTTCCAAATTGACCGGTGCAAGACCGCGCGCCAGCGATCGCGTGCTCTGAATGGTGTGAGCGAGCAGTTCGGTGATTTTCGACAATTGCGGCAAGTAACGCGGCTGCTCGCGGGCGATTTGCACTTCGAGACTTTTGAGCAGCAGCGACAAGCCGGTGAGCTCTTGGCCGAGCCCATCGTGCAAGTCGCTGCCCAATCGTCGTTGCTCGCGATTCGATATTTCCGAGATCTCCTGTTCCAGTTCGCGACGCAGGGTGACGTCGCGGCTTGCGCAAACCAAGCCGATCACGGCGCCGCTGTGGT
>CAZQYC010000139.1:0-7749 GCA_964597495.1 uncultured Steroidobacteraceae bacterium
ATCGCCTTGCTGTTTTCGGCATTGAGCGTGACCGGCACGCCCGATATGATCCACGCGCTGCCCTGCGTGATGGCGTCGTCTTCCGTGATCGATACCGACGTCGGCAAACCGTTCCCCGTGGTGATCGTGACGGCACCGAGGATATTGCCGCTGGTCGATAAGTTGATCGCGTTACTGCGCGCATCAAGAGTGACCGGCGCCGTCCCGACCGACCAGATAGCCGATTGCGTTAGATTGGTGTTGTCGGTGATCGTTACCGAACTTAGCGTGCCGGCCGTGCCGGTCGTGTTGATGCTCACCGGTCCTAATTGATCCGTCAGGTTATCCAACGTGATGGTCTTGCCCGTCGGATTCGCCACCACGAAATTCGTGGCGCCGGTTGTCACCCAGCCGGTGTCGGAGCCAAACCACGCCGTACTGGCGCCATCGGTGATCGAATCGTTTTCAGTGATCGTAGCCGCCGTCGATTTGATATAGAGATCACCGATTACGTTGGCGGTGTTGGTTAGGTTCACGTTACCGCCACCTGCCGTGCCTGCGCCGTTGTAAGCGACAAGTCGTGTCGTTGCACCCGTTCCCGTACCTGCAGTCCAAGCGCCAGGTCCGCCGACGTCGGTGATGGCATCGACCACGCCGTTGCTCTTCGCATAAATCGTGATCGTGCTGGCCAAACTATTGGTGAGGCCGGTCGCACCGAGTACCTGCAGAGGTCCGAACACGTTGTTCGCGTCGGTCAACGTCATCGTATTGGAACCGGAATCGATTTTGGACGTGCCGTGCACCGTCCATGCACTGCCCTGCGTCATGCCGAAGAAAGTGTCGCCGGTTTCGCGAATGTACACGGCGCCGGGACTGACCGAGCCGTTGTTAACCTGAGTGACCGTCAAGTTACCGAAGGCTTGGCTCGCCTGATCGATCGTGATGGCCTGATCGTTAGAAGTAGTGAGCGTGACGGCACGACGCGTCGAGTTGGTGCCGCCGTTGGTGCCATTGAATGTCCACGCGGATGCTTGGGTGATCGGATCGTTTTCGCGGATGTTGACGTCTGCCGCATTGGTGATGATTAGATTGCCGAAGACATTTCCGGTCTGGGTCAACGTGATGCCGGAGTTGAAGTCGATGAATGAAGTGCTTCCGCTGCCGGCACTCACCGCGGTTGAAGCGACTTGCGTCAACGTACCGCCGTTGCGCGAATCGAGGGTGAGCGTGCCGGCGGCGTTGATGTTCCCAAGGATGGCGCTGTTGCGCGGATTCAGCGTGACGTTGCGCCCCGCCGTAACAGTGAGCGTACTATTTAGAGCCGCATTGGCGTTTACGCCGAACGAGATATCGTTGCCGCTGCCGGCATCGAAAGTGACCGTACCCGTGATGTCGTAGTTGTTGCCGTTGTCGGTGATATTCCCGCCAGCGGTAACTGTCAGATTGCCGGTGAGGCCCTGGTGATAGCCGTTCGAAAACAACACAACGGCGTTCGTGTCGACAATCGAGAAATTACGGGCCGTCGTGTTCGCAACGCCGATTTGATTGAAGTTGTTGCCGGCGTCGGTGAGGACGATGTCGCCCGTCGACGCGGCCGCGAAAATGGCGGAAGTGCCGACGATGATCGGTCCGGTCTGCGAGATGATGTTGCCGGGAGTCGAGGCCGTATTGGCCACGCTCGGCGCGTTGAGCCGCAAATTACTCGTAACCGTCATGCCGGGCAGCGTCACGGACGGAGCGCTGTCGTAACGCAAATACACGTTGCTCAACGTCCCCACCGACGTCAACCCCGTTAGCACGGACGCCGCCGAACTCGTGTTGCGCAGCTGCACTTGGGAAAAGCCAGTGTTGACGTTATTGCGTGCCAAGGTCACGGTGCCGGTGAAAATATTCGCCTGCCCGGTGTTGGAACCGTGAAACGGGTCGTCCGGCCCCAGATACAGACCGATCTGCGCCGACGCGTGATTGGCGGTGAAAGTCGACGCGCCGTCTACCTGAATCTGCGACCAACCGTTACCGTTGGTGTAGGTGGTTTGGGAAATGTTGCCGCTAGCGGTGACGTTGAAGTCGCGATAGATATGGCTTGACGCTCCCGATGTGGTCGACCCGAAGTTGATGGCATTCGTATCGACAATAATCGCATCGCGACTCGAGACGATTTGCAGGTTGTTGAAGTTGTTGCTGGCGGTATCTAACGTGATGTCGCTGGTAGTACCCGCGGTCAACTGCGTGTTCGTCGGAACGACCAGCGTGCCGCTATCCGTGATCGCACCGGTAGTGGTCACCGTCAGGTTGCTACCCGTCGTCACCGTGCCGAGATCGACCGCGCCTGCGGCTTGTACCGTCAGATAGGTGTTGGTCGTTGCGCTGGTGATATTGATCCCATTGGCGTCCCGAATGGTGGCGTAGCCGCCGGTGGCGGTTGCGCCACTGGAGGGAACACTCAGCGTCACGCCACCCTGAAAATCGTTGGCGGCATTCGTCAGATCGATGTGTGGATCGGCGTAACCGAAACCGCCGTTCGAGACTGCAATGTTAGTAGTTCCCGCGACCACCACCGCGCCGGTAGATGCCACCGGACCTCGCACGGTCGTAATAAGATTCCCGGACAAGTTCGTCGTGGTGAAGCGCATCGCGTTCGTATCATTGAGCGTGGCGTTGGCCGCAGTCAGTCCGATTATGTTGAGATCGGTCGTCGAGCGATTCAAGGTGACATCGCCGGTGCCCACGCTCAACGTCGCGGTGCCGCGCACGATGACGCTGCCGAGTGCGTTAGTGACATTGCGGGCGCTGCTCGTCGTCACGGATAAGTTGTTATCGATCGTGCTTTCCGCAAAGTCGATCAACCCGGTGACGGCGCCCGCCGTCGGTCCGTTGTGGACGATCGTTAGGTCATGTGCAGTCACTTGTCCGACGGTGATGGCGCCCGACGCACCCTGGGTTCCCAGCGTGATCGTCACGTCTCCATCGTCCGCATCGAGGAGGCCGTTGTTCGTGAAAACGGCATTGCCTGCATCGCGATCGCCTCCGGTTGCACCCGAGTCGTTCGCAGTGAAAGAAATATTGCCGTCGTCGGAAAGGATGGCCGCATTGATCAGAACGCTGCGGCCGGCCCGGAACGTGAGCGCTCCTCCGTTGCCGCTGAGGTTGAAAGTCGTAACGGACGAGTTAATCGTGATGTCGTTGTTCGCCTGTAACGTGACGGCGGTTCCCGCATTGGTTGCGGTAGTGATCGTCGACGGATCGATGGTCATATCCAAAGCCGACGTATCGGAAAATTGATCGACGGCGGTGAGCGGAGCGAGGCCACCCGTTTGCACGACAATGTTCTTCGGGTCGAGGAGCAGCATACCGGCGGCGCCGTGCTTCGCGCCCGCATCGACTCCGCCATGGAAACCGAGCGATTGCTTGCCGGAGACTTCGACGAAGCCGCCGTCGCCGGCATTCGCGCCACCGCGAGCGGTAATGCCGCCATTAAATAGAGTGAGGCCGTCCGACCAGACGACCACTTGTCCACCGTTCCCGGACTCGGCTGCGTCGGCTTTCAATACCGAACCTTTGCCGATCACCGTTTGCTGCGAATTGGAAATCGTCGGGTCGGAACCTTGGAACCCGCCACCGACATGAATGGAGCCGCCACCCGTTGTTCCCGACGCATTGACCACGGCCGACTCGAATACGCCCACGCGATTGCCGGTCAGCGTGATGTCACCGCCTTGGCCATTCGATCCTTGAGCAACGACCGTTCCTGAAATACTCGCATCGCCATCGGAGTGGACTGAGATTGCCCCACCCTTCTCACCCGACGCGTTCAGCGCTCCACTCGTGGTCTGCACAACGCTATCGGATGCTCCGAGGACGATGTGACCATCGCGCATTGCAAAGCCGGTGGCTTCGATGCTTCCCGAATTCTTAACGACGCCGCCTCGCAATCGATCGAGCGCGCGTGCCGAAAGAATGATCGTGCCGCCGGGGGCGATGACCGCACCCTTATTTTCAACGAGCGCCGCAATGGCCGAGGGCTCGACAATCACGCCCGACAACGTGCTGTCGTTGGTGAAGCTCAACTTGACCGCTTCACCCGACGCCAGCGCCACCTTGCCCAGGTTCGCGATGATCACACCCTCGTTACGCACTTCCGGTGCGAGCAAGGCAATGTAGCCGTTCAAGTTTGCGCGTAACTCGCCTGCATTCACCACGCTGCCGGTAGCGCCGTCGCGATTGAACTCGTAGTTGCCGGCCATGAAGTCGGCGGCACTGATGCTGTGCGTCGCCGCGGCAAGTCCGCCCACATCTACCGACGCGGATTTCCCGAAGTAAACTCCGTTCGGATTGGTGAGAAACACCTGCCCGCTTGAGTTGATGCGACCGAAGATTTTGCTCGGCTGCGAATCGAGCACGCGATTCAAGGTCGCCGCGTCGCTCGATGGCTGGATGAAATTCACTTCGGCTTGCGAACCCACATCGAATGTCTGCCAGTCGATCACGCCCCGTTGCGTCGACTGCGTAATGTCCATCTTCGCGCCATTCTGCGTGGCGCTTTGAGTAATGACGGCGGCTCCGGAGACGACTTGGCCATTGGTCGGAAGCTGAGTCGGGGCTGGTGGAGTGACTTGTGCACGTGCGATCGATACGACTCCAACTGCCGCCAGTAGCAGCGCGGTGACGCGAACGACAAGTTCGCGCGCCTTGTTTTCTGGAGACAGCTCTTCGATCGCAATCGGCCGGGACACTGATCGGCGAAGCAGATTCTTCATAAGAGTTCCAACGTAATCCGTGTTTAATTTTTCAAGGCAAACAACGAGTAATCAGAAAGACAAGCTAGCCTGCAACCAGAGCCGTCCTTTTTTAAGCGTGCCGTCCTGATCGGTTCCGGTCGGTGAAGCGCGCGGGTTGTCGCCGAAGCGATGCGCCCAGGTCGCTTTAACATTCAATCCAAAACTGCTGGTCCAGCTGAGCGATGTGCCCGCACCTTGTAAGCTGTAGCTATTGAGTGTGGCCGCGCCTACGAAATTGTTGTCGCTATTGACCGTGACCTGGCCCCAGTCGTAGAACACCGTGGCATTCAAGCCGAACGGCAACCGCATGCGTCCTTCAAGGGTTGCCAGCAGTCCCTCGTCGCCGCCGGCTTCGCTCGCCGGATAGGCGCGCACGCCGGCGACACCACCTAAATAAAATTTCTCGGAAGAGTCGAGATTGCTGCTGGCGAACTGACCGCTGACGGAACCGTAAGCCGAAATCGTTTCGGTGATGTATTGCTGGCGGCTGACGAAAAAGTTGACCTTGGTGAATCCGCCGTCGACATTCGTGGTGATTGCATCGATGGCCTGATTCGGCGAATCGCTCAAATCCGCTTTGCCGTAAACGACGGCAAGGGAACCGACGTTGATTCCGCCGCCGGCTACGCTATCGAACCGGTAGCCATGCACGGAAACGTCGACGGCAGATATGGCGTAACTGCTGGTGGTGATGCCGTTCGATTCGTTGTCGAACTTCGAACGGTCAATGCCGACGCTGAGTGAGAGATTCTGGGCGCGCGATCGAACCAGCGCGTAAGTCGTGTCCAAGCCGAAATCCGTCGAGGTTCCTTCAATATCGAGCGCAGCGAATTCATTCGAAACGACGTCGTATTGCAGATGCGACGCATGCGCCCCCACTCGCCAACCGTTCTTTCCGAGCGGCATCGTGCCCAGAGCATGGAGGTAATTGACGCCTTCCGAATGCAGCAAGGTGGCGCCGAATTGTTCGCCTCGATGGAACGGGCTGTTTAGATTGGCAGTGACGATCTCGCGCAATTCACCCGTCGAGCGCGAACCCGTGTTGTCCACCACGGCTTCTCCAGTGAAGACGGCGTCGTCTTGGACTTTAAGGATCAAGTCCGTTTCGCCTTCTTGCGCACCGGCGGCGAGGTGACCCGACGCAGTGATGCCGGGAAGATCATTGATTAATAGGAGTGCGCGATCGAGTGCGGCGGCTTTCAGCGGAGCGCCTTTGGCTTGGCGCTTCGATAGGATCGGCTCCAAGCGCTCGAACGGCACTCGCTTCGGCGGACCTCCTTCCAACCGTGTTTCACCGTATTTGGCCTCCACGATGGCAACGGTGACCGCACCGTCTTTGATGTCTTGCATCGGCAGATAGGCGCGAACGATCCAGCCCGCCTTACGATAGGCGTCGCCGACGCTGGCAACCGCCTTTTGCAACTCCTCGAAAGTCAATGGCCGGCGGAGATACTCCTGCAATGACGCATTCAATGTCTCGTTGCTCAACAATCGATTCCCGGTGAACCGGAACTCATTGATGGTCACCATCGGACTGGCCGCCCCTTCGCCCGCGGGCTTGTCCGTCGTAGGCGTCGACGCGGATGGTTTCGGTTCCTGTGGTTCACGCTGCCGTTCAACTTGCTGTCGAACGGCGCCTGCATCCGGAGGCGCTTGCGCGTACACGGAAGTCATTACAACGATATGCGCGACCACGTTGGTCGCTGCCATAAGCAGATACCCTTTGTATTTCTTCATGCCTGACAATAACGGCTATGTATTCGATGACTAAAGTAAAATGACTATGGATGACTCGGCGAATCCCTACCTGGTCTCGATAGAATTCAAGATTGCAGAGCAATCACCATTTCTTCTTTGTTCTAGCGCCAGATCAAGCGTGGACGCCGTCTCGGTCCATTCGCGTCAGTTCACACTTCGTCACGGCTAATAATTGACGCGGGCAGTTATCAGCAAATGGACTATACGTTCTATAGCCGCGTTCTTAGATTGGTGCGTCCTGCAAGGCAAAAGGCAGCCGCTCGGGTAATAATCCGGTGATGGAATGAGGTTACCAATGAAACTATCCACTAAAGATTATCGAGTACATTCCGGCGAGAAAGTCCGGCTGAAGAAACGGCCGACGCGCGTTAGAGCCGCTTATGCATCGAAGCAGCACTATGAAAGACTGCTCGCTGAGGATCGGGCAGGACTTAGCGAGTTACAAAACCTTCTTTACGCGTCGGACCGCTATGCGCTGCTTCTCATCTTTCAAGCGATGGACGCTGCCGGCAAGGACGGCGTGATTAAGCACGTGATGTCCGGCGTGAATCCGCAAGGCACGCAGGTGTTCAGCTTTAAGCACCCGAGCGCGGAGGAACTCGATCACGATTTCCTATGGCGGACTACGCGCTCGCTCCCGGAGCGTGGCCGCATCGGCATTTTCAATCGCTCGTATTACGAGGAAGTCTTGATCGTGCGCGTGCATCCCGAAATTCTGCAAGGCGAACGGCTGCCGGAGCACCGGCTTAGCGAGGAGGAAATTTGGGAACAGCGTTACAAGTCGATCAACGATCTCGAAAAGCACTTGCATCGCAACGGCACGCGCATCGTGAAATTTTTTCTGCATCTTTCCAAAGAAGAGCAACGCAAGCGTTTCCTGGCCCGCATCGATGATCCCGATAAGAACTGGAAGTTCAGCAGCGGCGACGTGAAGGAACGTCGTCATTGGCCGCAGTACCATGAAGCTTACGAAGCTTGTCTAAGCGCCACGAGCACGAACCACGCGCCGTGGTATGTCATTCCCGCCGACGACAAGCAAATGGCGCGGCTCTTGGTGGCGAGGGTGGTCGTCGAAACGCTTCGCGATATGAAAATGGCTTATCCGACCACCGATGCTACGCGCAAGACCGAACTGCTGGCGATGCGGAAATTGTTGCAGGAAGAAGACAGCCGACTAAAGAAAAGAAAACGATAGTGGAGCTTGGCTTCAGGGCATGACGGCTTATGGTTTAGG
>CAZQYC010000140.1:0-7746 GCA_964597495.1 uncultured Steroidobacteraceae bacterium
AGCGCTCGAGCGAGAAAGCCGGTCAATTGTTCCGATTTGGTGCGCAGTGCCGGCAGCGTTGCGCGTTGGAATAGCTCGAGTGAAGCGAGAAGTGGCGCCATTGCCAAAATCGGCGGATTGGAAAGTTGCCAGCCTTCCGCGCCGGAGAGCGGAACGAACACCTCGGGCATGTTGAAACGCGTGCGCTTATCGTGGCCCCACCAGCCCGCGAGACGCGGCAATTCGAAGGATCGGGCATGCCGTTCGTGAACGAACGCTCCGCCGATGGCACCTGGCCCGCCGTTTAGATATTTATAACTGCACCACATCGCAAAATCGGCGCCGCTGTCGTGAAGGTCGAGCGGAACGTTGCCGATCGCGTGCGCCAGGTCGAAGCCCACGGTGCAACCGACTCGATGTGCCATGGCCGTGACTTCGCGTAAATCGAATCGCTGACCGCTGAGATAGTTCACGCCCGGAAGCAGAACGGCGGCGAGCGTCGATCCTTCGCGTTCGATGCGCGCGCATAGATCGTCGCTGCGAAGCGTAGTTTCGCCGGCACGGGGAGCGACTTCGACGAGAGCCGAGTCCGGGTCGAGCCCATGCAAGCGCAGTTGCGAGCACACCGCGTAACGATCAGACGGAAACGCGCTGTGTTCGATGAGGAGCTTGAATCGATCGCGCGTCGGGCGAAAGAAGCTGATGAGCAGCAAGTGCAGATTGACGCTCAGCGAGTTCATGGCCACCACTTCCGATGGGGCCGCGCCGATGAGTTCGGCGAGCGGCGCGGCAAGTCGTTCGTGATAGGAAACCCAAGGTCGATCGCCTGAGAAGTGGGCTTCCACGCCGCGTTCGCGCCAAGCGGCCAGTTCTTCGTCGATCATTTTTTGCGCGTTTCGCGGCTGCAGGCCGAGCGAATGGCCGCAGAGATAACTTAAGTGTTCGCCGCGCGCGTTGCGGGGTAGGTGAAACTCATTGCGAAACTCACGCAGCAGGTCGTCTGCATCGCGCTGCTGCGCTTCCCGAAGAAGAGAGTCGCCGCTCACGCGCGCGGCGGCATGACGTGGCCGCAGTGTTTGCAAGTGCGATGCTCCGCCGAGCCGTAGAATCGATCGAACACCGGCGGCAGTTGCGTCACGATGTCCGCGACGTGCAGATACTCGGCATACAGCTGTCGATGGCATTGCTCGCAATACCATAAGAAGCCGTCGCGCTCTTCGGGTCGGCGTTGACGTTCGATGACCAGTCCTACGGTGTTCGCGAAGCGCTGCGGCGAATGCGGAACGTGTTTCGGCAGCAAAAGAATTTCGCCTTCACGGATCGGAATGTCGACGGGCTGTCCGTTCTGCATCGTTTTCAGCACCATGTCGCCTTCGAGCTGATAGAAAAATTCCTCGCCCGGGTCGTCGTGATAGTCGCTTCGCGAGTTAGGTCCTCCGACCACCATGATGATCAGCTCGGATTCGCGAAAAACCCGGGCATTGCAAACCGGCGGCTTGAGGTCTGCACGATGCCGGTCGATCCAAGCCCGGAAATTGAAGGCGGTGAGTGCGTTCATGGGGACGAAAAGTTACGGCGCGGGCTCCAAGTATACCGGGCACCGAGTTTTTCCGGCTCCCGACACCCCCAATCCCTTGGCAGAACCATGGCGCAGGCGGAGAATCCTTTTTATGTCGGATTGTCGAAGCCAAGGAGGGTCGTCGCTTGAAGTGTTCGAATTTATCCGTGGAGGTGCGGTATGTGGCGGATGCGAATCTTGCGTGCAAGCGGTATTGCACTGGCCTTGAGCGTGGCCGCGTCGTCGATCACGGCGCGAGGCGAGGAAGCGACGCTGCCTGTGAAAGCAGTGTGGCGAGTACAGGAAATTTATCTTTCCTATTTCGGTTTGACGACGTTCTACAGTTGCGACAGCTTCAAGGACAAACTTCGGTCCATGATCGCTCAGTTGGGAGCCCACGAAGATTCAATGGTGGCAACGGCAGGATGTACGGAGCTATCCCGGCCGGAGCGGCTTCCGGCTGCCCGACTCATTATCGCAACGCCGGAGATTGCGACGCCCGACGTGGTGGCGGCGAATGCAAAGGACGAAAAACGTTCTGCTCTGCTGGCGAAATTGCAGCTGAAAGGCAAACCCGCTCTCGATGCCGGCGAGTTCGATGCCGTGCGCAAACTGGTGGCCTTAAATACAAAAGAGCCGCCGTCGGCGAGCGGCGCCGGCGACTGCGAGTTGGTCGAGCACGTTCGCGATCAAATCGTCAAGAAGCTCGACGCCAGAATCGTCAAGGACGAGGTCTCCTGCATTCCATACCAGGGCACGGTGGGAAATCGCAAATTACAGGTGGAGGTGCTGGTGAAGCGCTGACGAGTTTGTGCTTTTAACTTTATGGGGGTGGACGCTGGCCGCATTTCCGTCTTGACTTCCACCTTGTTCTCGTCGTGGCTTGACACTGACTACCCCTTTACGGACAATCGCGCGCCTTAAAAATCCCAAGCGAAGTCTTAAAGGCGTTCCCCGGTAGCTCAGTGGTAGAGCGACGGACTGTTAATCCGTTGGTCGGCGGTTCGAATCCGTCCCGGGGAGCCATTTGGGAATCATCTAGCAGGTCGTCAGATGCCGAGTACGCAATCGTACTCGGCATTTTTGTAGCGTAAGGGATGCTACGGCGTGGTCCAGACCTGACATTCAACTCCTTCGTACACCCAGGCGCCGAATCCACCACCGCCTAATTCGCTCCAATCGGTGGTGTAAAAATGCTGCCCAGCCCATGTGTTGTAGTACCGATACAAATTCGCAGTATCACCCGCGGGTGCGGTCGGCACGTAACCTGAGATTCCCACGTAGGTGTACCCGCCGTATGCGTTCCAGTTGACGGTGTAGAAATGATCACCATTGTAGTAATTCACATAGTGATACAGCGGGGTCGTATTCGCGACGTTTGTCGAGGCGAGGTACCCCTGCACCTTCTCGTAGTACCATGAAGAAACGCCGGCGCCATACAGTTCGGTCCAATCCATCGTATAGAAGTGACCGCCGCTCCAGGTGTTGTTGTACCGGAAAAGGGCTCCTCGGTTCGCCATCGACGGTCTGGAGTAGAGGAGATGATTAGGCGATCCGCCAAGATTGGACAGCACGCCGTACGTAACCATTCCTGCCACCGCTTTGTAAACCGTCGACCATGACGCGCTCGGATTTGTCTGCAGATATAGCGCAGCAACACCCGTGACATGAGGCGTCGCCATTGACGTGCCATTCAGCACTTGAGTCGCCGTGTCGCTCGTGTACCAGTTGGAAGTAACGCCGCTTCCCGGTGCGAACAAGTGAACGCATCGCCCGACATTCGAATAACTCGCTCGCGCATCATTACTATCCGTAGCGCCGACGCTGATAACTTGATTTGCGCCGGAGGGCGAATAGTTGCAAGCGTCCGCGCCGTTGTCATTGCCGGCAGCGACGACATACGTAATACCGCTATTGATCGAATTCGTAACAGCGCTATTCAAGGCCGGACTCGACGAACCGCCGAGGCTCATATTTACCACGGCAGGCGAGGTACGATTTGCCGTCACCCAATTAACGCCGGCAATGACATCGGAGGTATTGCCGGAACCCGAGCAACCGAACACCCGTACCGAATGAAGAGTGACGGATTTCGCGATTCCATGTGCGGATCCGCCTATCGTTCCGGCCACATGCGTTCCGTGTCCGTTGCAATCGCTTGCCCCGAGACCATCGCTTATCGCGCTGTAGTCCAGAGAGACTCGGCCGCCGAAATCCACATGCGTTGATCGTATGCCGCTATCAATGACGTACACGTTCACGCCAGCGCCAGTCTGGTCGTACGTATAACTTCCGTCTCTGGGCAGGTTTCGTTGATCAACGCGATCCAGGCCCCAATCAGCCGGCGATTGTGTTGCGTTTATCGACATGACGCTGTCTTCCTCAACGTAGTCCACGTCGGGGTCGTTGGCGATCGTGCGCGCAAGTTCTTCGGGGGCTTCTATGGCGAATCCTGATAGCGCGTCTTCGTAGACCGCCTTTGCAAAAATCCCATATTTTCCGGTAATTTTTGACGCGAAGGTCGCGGCTCTGCGCGAGGCAGTCGGCGATGCCGCCGGCGTTTTAGCCGCCTTTTTTAAAACTACGATGTACTTACCTGCTATCGCGTTCGGTCTGTGAATTAACTTGCCGGTCGATGGGTCCGGCTGTGCCATAGCTGGGAAAGAGAATGCGCATCCGACGGATAACGCGAGTGCATAGAGCTTGGCTGCTCTTTTGTTCATGACAAAATCCTCCGTAATATAAAGTTGTGATCAAGAAAAAGTTCTGACCGCAATCTGCATTCCGGGCAGAACGACGAGCAATTCAGGATAACAACAAGCAGTTGAGCGGCACAACGCAACGGGAGTATTCCGGACACGCCGGACAGTTCATGATAGTTGTCACCGGCGGGATTTTTTCAGAGATTTGCGGCGCGTGAGATCGGATTTGCCTGATGTCATCGCGCTGTGCCGCTAGCTCTTGCGGGCACCTCTGTCGTAGACATATCCGTAAAGTTACGCAAAGAGTGTTCCGTTAGTTTGCGGCACTTGACTTTGCCGGTTCGGCTCCGTCCCAAGGAGCCGCTCCTCCTTGCTAAACTTTTAATTTCGACAGCATCGACAATGATGCATCGGCATTCGCGACGCGTTGCGCGGGGTCTTTAGCGAGCAACGCATCGATCAAGCCTTGGAATTGCGCGATTTCTTGCGGCAGCCGCGGAATCGGTTCTTCTTGATGCGCGGTTAGAATGGCAATCACCGTCGTTCCTCGGTACGGCCGATCGCCGGTGAGCATCTCGTATAGGATGACGCCGAGGCTATAAAGGTCGCTGCGTTGATCCACGTGATGGCCGCTCGCTTGTTCGGGGCTTACGTAGTAGGGCGAGCCGCGAATTTCCCCGGCCGTCGTCAGCATGCCGGAGTCTTCGACTTGTTTGGCCAATCCGAAATCGATCAGCACGATGCTGCCGTCCGCGCGTAGCATGACGTTCGCGGGTTTGAGGTCCCGATGACACAGCCCGGCGTTGTGAACGGCGCGCAGCGTGCTGGCTATCTGAACGAAGATGTCGACCGAGTCGCGCAGCGACAGAAGATTGCGCATGCGGAGTTCGAGGCTTCCGGCGGGAAAGTACTCCGTGACGATGTAACGAAATTCGGGCGTGCTGCCCCAGTCGTAGATGTCGATGACGCCGCGATGACGAATGCGCGTGAGCAACTCGCGTTCGCGTTCGAAGCGTTCGATTTCGCTGGCGCCTTCGGTGGCGGTGCGGCTTAGGCGCACGAGTTTCACCGCCACGTTATGACCGAGCTCTTCCGAGTACGCGAGATGCACTTCCGCATGCGGCGAGACGGCGATTCCTTGGATGAATCGGTAGCCGCGAATGCTCGGAAAAGTAACCCGCGGTACGCTGCGGTACTGGTCGATGGGACTGCCCCCTCTTGTCATGCGTGTGCTGCCGCCCGACGGTCTAGGCGGGCATCCTTCCTCAGGGTCATCTAAAATGTTAAATGTAGCCGGAAAGCCGACATTCGCGCCATCGACAAATTCAAGGAATGGGCTTTTCCCCTAAGCTTTGGAATCTACTCTGCATGTCATCCGATCAGAAAGCCACCGTTCGCATCGACGTTCTCGCCTCCCATAACGATCCGAGAGGGTCCGTGTTCGAGCCGGTTCGGGGCGATGAACTCGTCAATTTTATGAATGTCCACGTCGTCATTTCGGAACCGGGGGCGATTCGAGGCAATCACTTTCACTTGCGCGGTACGGAAGTCACCTCGGTTCGCGGCCCAACGCTGGTGCGCTTCCGCGAAAACGGCCAGGTTCGCGATGTCGCCGTGCCCGAAGGCGAAGTATGGCGCTTTAATTTCCCGGCTGGGGTTCCGCATGCATTTCTTAACACCGGCAATCGCCCAGCCATCCTGGCGTCGTTCAATACCGAGGAACACGATCGCAACGCCCCGGACGCCGTTCGCGACGTTTTAATCGAAGCCTAATGGATAGGCTTTATCTGGCGTCGGCTTCGCCAAGACGAAGCCAACTTCTCGACCAACTGAAGATTCCTCACGAGGTTTTTCCTGTCGATCTGGATGAAACGCGGCTGCCCGACGAAGTTCCCGCAGACTACGTGCGACGACTTGCCCAAGCGAAAGCGCGGACGTTATGGGAGCGGCTGGGGCAAGAGAGCGTGGCGATACTCGGCGCCGACACGACCGTTGCGCTGGGCGATGCGATTTTCGGCAAGCCGCGGGATCGCTCGGATGGAGTGTCGATGTTGCAAAGACTGTCGGGCGCAACACACGAAGTTTTCACAGCGATTGCGTTGCAGTCGAAGCAGGGTTGCCAGACGCGGCTCTCCGTCAGCAAGGTGACGTTTGGCACGTTGAGCAGTGAAGATTGCAACGCCTATTGGGAGACGGGGGAGCCTGCGGGCAAAGCGGGAGGGTATGCCGTTCAAGGAGTGGCGGCCGCCTTCATTACCCGAATCGAGGGAAGTTACTCCGGAATCATGGGGCTGCCGCTCGCGGACACGGCGGAACTTTTGAAAAGTCTCGGCTGGCATTTTGGGTTGAGTTTTGGAGTGGAGAGCCGGAATGATTGATGCCGTTGGTTTGATTGGAGGCTATTTGAAGACGCCGAAGCGCACGTGGAGTGCAGTATGACCGCTGAAGTGCTCATCAACGTCGGGCCTCGGGAAGTGCGCGCCGCACTGGTCGAAGAGGGCGTGTTGCAGGAATTGATGTTGGAGCGGACCAATCGTCGCGGGCTGATCAGCAATATCTACAAAGGCCGTGTCTCGCGCGTCTTGCCGGGAATGCAAGCGGCCTTCATCGACATCGGATTGGAACGCGCCGCGTTCCTGCATGCTTCCGACATCGTGCAGCCCTCCGATGCCGAGAATGGCGACGGAGAGTTCAAAACCGCCGCATCCACCGACGAGATTCAGGCCCTCGTCGCCGAAGGTGGCGAGATTCTCGTCCAGGTATTGAAAGATCCCCTCGGCACCAAGGGTGCGCGACTCACGACCTTTATTACCATCCCATCGCGCTATTTGGTGTTCATGCCCAAAGGCCATGGCGTCGGCATTTCGTCGCGTATCGAGGATGAACCGGAGCGGCAACGCCTGCGCGACGCGGCATTGTCCTTCATGCAACCCGGCGATCTCGGCGGTTACATCGTCCGCACCGCGGCCGAAGGCGCCGATCCGCAAGCGCTCCGCGCCGACATGTTGTTTTTGCAGAAGCTTTGGGCGGTGTTGAGCCAGAAGGCGACGGCCTCGCGTCCGGGAAACTTAGTGTACGAAGATTTGCCGCTGGCGATTCGAGTGTTGCGCGACGTCGTCTCGAGCGGTGTCGAGAAGGTCAGCGTCGATCACGATGAGACGCATGCGCGCATGCAAGAGTTTGCGCGCACGTTCATGCCCGAACTTGCCGAACGCATCGAGCGGTACGGCGGCGATCGGCCGATTTTCGACTTGTACGGCGTGGAAGAGGAGATCCAACGCTCGCTGGACCGCAAAGTACCACTCAAATCCGGGGGCTACGTCATCCTCGACCAAACCGAAGCGATGACCACCATTGACGTGAATACCGGCGCGTATGTCGGGCATCGCAATCTCGAGGAAACCATTTTCCGAACGAATCTCGAGGCCACGGTCGCCATTGCGCGGCAATTACGTTTGCGCAATCTCGGTGGAATCGTAATTATCGACTTCATCGACATGCAGGAAG
>CAZQYC010000141.1:0-7505 GCA_964597495.1 uncultured Steroidobacteraceae bacterium
GTGTTCTCTGCAGAGCTTCCGGAACCTTTACAGCTCAACGTGAACGGAATCTTGCCCATGTCATGGGTCATGAAATCCTCCGATCCGCTGGTCGGTCGCGGACCACTCCACGCGCCGCTGGCAACGCAATCGGTCGCGCCCGTCGTGGACCATTTAATAGTGGTGAAACTGCCTCTGACCACGGAGGTGGGGTCGAGTGAAATCAGAATGACTGGTTTCGGAGATTGCGTCGCCGACGAAGCACCCTGACCGCATCCTACAAGCATCGGCATTGATGAAATAATCGTGAAGCCGGCAATAGCGTTGTTCCACTTCTTTCTTGCTTTCATTATCGTCTCCTTACTTAGGCCCAGAACTTAGGCTCAGGTCGAATCTATCACATACAGTATTCTCGGTGCCGGAACCAAGGTGCTCGGATGTACCCGATTCCTCCTGAGTCCCCGGACAATGATTGCTGAGGAATCTTCATCCGGCATACATATGCGTTATTGTTTCTGCTCATCGCATTGTCGTTCGGTTGTGCGACGAACAACTCGAGGCCGGCATCTTCACCGGCTTCACAGCCAGCAAGCCAACCGGCGGCCTATGAGCCTCCGGAAGCTAAAACAATCATGATCTTCGATGCAAAGTGCGGCGTCACGGAACCTAGTCCGATTGAAGACGTCGCACCTCAAGATCAAGAACGGGTAATTTCACCCAGAGTGGATTCTCACCGTCCTTTTTCTCGTCCGGAATATCCAGCGTACTCGCTTCGCAACGGTCAAGAAGGCGCTCCCCAAGTAGCGGCTTTAGTCACGGAGACCGGCGCTATCGAACAAGTCAAACTCGTGCGTACAAGCGGCTACGTTGAACTGGACAATGCGGCACTCGAAAGCATGCGGACTTGGCGGTTGATTCCTGCACGAATCGACGGCAATCCAGTGTGCATGTGGGCGACGTTCCGGATCGGTTTCAAATTGTCGACAGACAGCGCCCCGTAAGTGATCGCTAGCATTGACGTCACCGCCTTTCCGAACGGGCTGATGCACGCTTCAACCTCCCGAAGTGGCATGATGACGCCATGAAAATATGGGTCGATGCCGATGCTTGTCCGAATGCGATTAAGGAAATCGTGTTCCGTGCGGCACAGCGCGCGCAAATTGAAACGACGTTGATCGCCAATACGCCGATGCGGTTACCGCCCTCACCGCACATTCGGTTCGTTCAAGTGGCGCAAGGACTCGACGTTGCCGACAAACGCATCATTGAGTTATTGGCCGTCGGCGATCTCGTCATCACGGCGGATATACCGCTAGCAGCCGCCGTGATCGAAAAGAATGGCATCGCGCTCAATCCGCGCGGTGAGCTCTACACCGCCGAAAACATTCGCGAGCGATTGTCGGTTCGCAACTTCATGGAAGGGCTGCGCAGCGGTGGAGTAAATACCGGCGGTCCACCGGTGCTCACGGCAAAGGACCGGCAAGCGTTTGCAAATCGACTCGATGCCTGGGTCGCGAAACGAAAAGGATAGTTCTTCGAGTTCCGTTTCAGACGCAGGGACTGCCCAGAAGAGATTGCCCGGGGATGATGTGGAATCCGCCAGGCTGATGACGCGGCTGGTGGACGCGGCGTTACCCGCGACCACCCTATTTCTTTGAGATCATCTCGAGATCATTCCTTGAGATCACGCCCAGCTATCTGGGCGTTTCAAAACTAAACTTCCTTTCAAACGCCGGCAGTCGCAGTGGTGGCCCGCAATCGGCGCACGGCAAACGCTGCCGCGAGCGCCATCAGCAGCAGACCGAGCGATGCAGGTTCAGGCACGGCCAGAGTACCGTTGCGAACATCCCACGTCTGGTACTTCCCGCCGAATTCGTTGCCGAGGATTCCTCCGGCGATCGAAATCGCCGAGGTGCCCGCAGTCACGGCCGAGAAGTCGAGGGAGAACAACCGGAACTCCGACAGGCCGAGTTGGTTCGAGAGGATGCTCAAGAGCGAGACTTCGAACACGCCCACCGAACCAGCCACTGGAGCAAATCCAGAAATGGAATCGAGCGGGCCGTCCAGAAAGATGTCGAATGTCACGTTCGACAGCGACAGGAATGCTGCATCCCAGTTGACGGTCAGATCGTAGTCACCGATCAACTCGTTGTTGAGGCCGCTCACCACCACGTCGACAGTGGAAGAGGCTTCGGTCGTCACGACACTGACAACAGGAATGGCGTTCGCCGCGCCCACGCTGCCCATCAGGATGGCGCAGCTCAACACGCGGGTAATCAACTTCATGGCATTTGCTTTCATGTTATTTGCTCCGTTCAAAATCATTCTATTACTGGCTGTTGCTACTGGATGGCGCAGCTGCCGCGATCGCACTTCAAGGTACAGGCACGGGCGTCGTTGACGTCGATGACGCCGTTGCCATCCACGTCACGCGGATCCCCCGCTGACGCCGGCTGATTGCGGGCGGCCGTAATCAACGCAATGTCGTCTCGGTCGATGTCGCCATCGCTATCGACCGAGCAGGCGCGCAGATAGTGATCCGCATAGCGACCGATCCGGCAGCTGTAACCTGGAGGAGGAGGAGGCAGCGAGAAGAAAGAAGCGGGCGTGCCCTTCGGATGCGATGCCAGCGTGGTGGCGGCCCAGCGGTTGAACGCGGCGCGGTTGATCGTCGGCCACTGGTGGCCATGGCTCGACGAGCACGCTACGTGTACGACGTTGGGGAACGAACTGAAGTAGTTGGACGCCGCCTGAGTGGTCGGGCGGTAGTCCGCGCACAGCACGCTGCCGCAGAACCAGATGTCGTTCGTGCCACCCCACACGGAGATCACGATCATCGGATCCAGCGAGGAGCGCAGCGGATACGGACCCACGCGACCCTGGTAGACCTTGATCGGCTTGTCGATCACCGCTTGGCGGCGCGCCGCAAATTCATCGGCGCCCGGATAAGCGTTGCCATCGTCCTGAGTGACATACCACTCGCCCGAGATCGGCAAACCACCCGCCCAGAAGTCCGAATTGAACAACAGCGCGCGATTGGTCATCGTGGCGCCCGAAGAAATGCCGCCCACGTACAGGCGCGTCGAATCGACTGGGTAGCGCGACGCTACGCAACGCACGATCGATTCGAGGAACTCGGAATCCGGACCTTCGGCCGTCTTCCATGGGTCGCCGGCAGCGCCGAACACGCGGCCTTCATTCCACGGATTCCAGGTCCAACCGCCCGTGCCACCCTGGTTACAGATGCCGCCGTTGGTACTGGTGCCGCCACCGTCTGGGTTCTGGCCCGCGCAGCGACGCACCGGACCGACGATGATGAAGCCGTCGCTGGTAAGCGCACCCGCACCACCACGTGCGCCGAGGTTCTCGTTCGTCGATTCGACTGAGCCGGTGAGTGACGTGAACACGGGACGTGGGGTCGTGAGATCTTCAGGAACGTACAGCACGAAGCCACGCGTCACGCCGTTGTGGATGAAGCCCTGGTTGACACCAGGACGCGGCGTAAAGTTGGAGGGACAGATTCCTGCCATGCTGCCCGTCGGCAGCGTCACGGGATCGGGGTTGCCGCCCGTGGTCGTCGTCACGACGAGTTCCGGCTTGTTCTCGGCATTGTCCGCGGAATTAAACGTGACGCGGAAAGTATTCGCGGAATCCACCGCGACACCGAACGTCGCATGACCCAGCGAACGGCGCGAGTCCACGTAGCTCGTCACGTCCCATTCGTAGTACTGCGGCGTGATGCCGACGCCCGCGGTGGCGATGGGGCTGGTCTGAAAGAAGTTGACCCCCGTGATCTGGTCGGAGTTGTTGTAGATGACGTCCGCGCCATTCCATGTGTTGGTAAAGGTGCCGGGCCATACGGAAACGGATTGCCCCGGGCCGCTCGTCGCGTCATGACGACCATAGATGCGCAGGCGAGCCGACGTGATCGTGCCAGTCGGAATGCCCGTCAAGGGGAATTGCAGGAACGCAGCGCGCGTCAACCCTATCGAATCCGCCAGTCGCACCAGCAGGTTCGGGTTGGTGTTGTAGTTCGTCGTAGGCGTACCGTTTTGGACATACGTGTCCTGATTCGACGCCAGCGTCACTGTCTGCGACTCACCGCCACCGGGGATGATTTCCATGGTGGCCAAGCCGCCGCTGATATTCAGCACCCAAGTCCAACCGTAGCCCATCAGTACGCGGTTGCCGTAGATCACCGGGCCGCCGGCGGAACCGTTCGGAAAGCCATCCGTCGGAGTCGGTATGTACGCGCCCTTCGACGGAGAGACCTGCACTTCCTTGACGGTGCTGCCGTTGTTCGCATTGAGCACGCGCAGGCGACCGTCCCAGGCCGAGGCATACATCAATCCATTTGCGTAAGCGACGCCACCGAAACCGCCGGCATCCAATGGGCGTCTCCAGATCGGCGCGCCTGTCGCTGCATCGAGCGCCAGAGCCTCCGCCGTGCCCGGCACCGGATCGTTGCGACCCGTGCCGATGGTCGACATGTTGCTGGTCACATAGATGCGGCCGTCACCGTACGCCGTCGACTGCATCACGCCACCGATAGGACTGGCGACGCCGACAGGCGTGTTCCAGAGGGGCGCGCCGGTGTCTCGATCGAACGCGCGATACGTTCCATCCTTGCCGCCAACGCCAACCATGCGAACGCCGTTCGCGACAAACAAATTAGGTGCGGCACCGACGTCGTAGTCGAAGCGCAGGACGTTTTGCAGCTGATACACGTCATTGGCGCGGAACTGCTGCGCCCAGCGAATTGCGCCGGTATCGATGTCGAAGGCAACGAGGGCGTCGGAGTACGGACCCGCCGGGTCGCGGTACGCCTGACCGGTGCCGATGTAACCAGTGCGCGTCGACGGATCGACGGCCGCCGTCGACCACACCGAGATGCCGCCGCCGCACGAGTCGACCGGACACATCTCCGTGCTGTAAGGCAGGATCGCGCCCGTGGTCGCATTCAGGAAAGCGACCCGGCCGCGGAACATCGGCGTCGCCGGCAAGAACACCTGGTAGGAACCTGTGCCGATCATCAGGATGTTGCCCACCACGATGGGCGAGGAGGAAATGCGGCTGTTGGGCGACGTTTCGATGCGCGTCGTCCAACGCAGCGTGCCGTCGAGGCGATTGAGTGCGTACACGAACGAATCGTTGCCGGCGACGTAAACCGTATCGGCGGTCACGAAGGGCGAAGGCGAAAGCATGGTCGTTTGCGGACGCGCACTCCACAGCACATAGCCATCGCTTACGCGTACCGCTTTCACGAAGCCCGAGAAGTCGGAGTAGTAGACGACGCCGTCGATCACGGTAGGCGTTCCCGTGATGCCGCCGCCGGTCACACGACGCACGACGCCTAACGACGTAACGTTGGATGCGGAGATCTGCGTATCGGACGTGGCGCGGGTGTTATCGTAATTCTTGCCGAACATCGGCCAATTCTCAGCGGCCGTGGCTAGGCTCATGATTCCACACACGATGAGCGCCACTGCTGGAATGGACGCCAGCGTCCTTAAGTGCTTCATGGATTCACCCTCAGAGATCTTGATTCTTAAAATTGTTCGAAACTGCCCGGGCAGGTGGCTTGGGCAGCGAACTCCCTCGACGTACGGGAAGAATAAACGCCCTTCTCCAGATAGCAACGAAAATTTTTCTTAAGTTTCGATATAGCCACCCCACAATGAATGGCTTTGCGCAGATTTGCGCAACGTCAATAAAATCACTAGACACCACCAAACGCAGGCGTAGTCCTGCGCGCGCCGTTCGACAGACGTTCGGAATTTCTTACACTTGCACAGACGAGCATTTACATAGATATCAATAGACGAGCGCAGAGTTTTTAGAAGCGTCTATCCGCTCATCGGAATGACTTACTCAAGTACGCTTCGAAATCATCGTGCCGAGACCTGCGTCGGACGCTTGCGCCAGATGGAATGGAAATAAGGTGTAAAAATTTTCGATAGTGCGCCGACAGCTCACTCAGCGACTGCGGCTCACGCTTCGACAGCGCAGCAAGCTCGCTAACGGCGGCAATTCAATCACCGAGCGCTTGTATCGCAAGCGTAATACGCACCGACGTAAGGCTTCGCTGCTGCGAAGCGCCACCCAGATACACTCGATGCCTTACGTCCGGCGCCGAGGCTCTCTTCCCAAAGCTCTCTTCACTGTGCGACCGTCATGGTGTGCCTTTTTAATGATCGAGCCGCTTAATGCTCAAGCCATGCCTTAAATTCCGGCGATTGAAGAAACTTTTCATGCGCCGGATCGTCCTTGAAACTTGCGCGTTCGAACTCGTACCCGAATTCACTCGCCAGTGTTTGATAGGTTTTAACGGCGTCGCGATAACGACCCAATCCCACGTAACCGAGCGCTACGCGGAAATAACTGTCCGACCGATCGGGCTCGAGCTTAATCGACTCGAGACCATGCGCGAGCGTTTTCTGGAAATCTCCCTTGGCATGATACATGTTGGCTTTTAACAGCTCGGTAAGGCCGTCTCGACCCACGCGCCCTTCAATGTCGGCTATGCGTTGAATCACGCCGTCGATGTCGCCCAGATAATAGTAGTGGTCGATCAACGTGAACGCAGTCAACGGATCTTTACTATGGAATTGCGCCAACTTAGCCAAGCGGTCTCGATAAAGACCGTCGTCGTTCGAGGCGCTGGCGATCTGCACCGCCTTGACCATAAGAATTCTGGATTGCGCAATGCCAGCCGGAAGTTTATCCATGGATGCCAGGGCTTTCCGATAGTCGCCCTGCCGCTCGTATTCGCCGATCCGCTTGAACTGGGCGACAAGGTCATGATCTACCGACGTCACGTTGAATATTGTTTTTAGCAGACCGGGATTCGGATCGATGAGCATCCGCGAGATCACGCCGAGAGT
The DNA here is from genome assembly GCA_964597495.1 of uncultured Steroidobacteraceae bacterium. GTDB lineage: Bacteria > Pseudomonadota > Gammaproteobacteria > Steroidobacterales > Steroidobacteraceae > CAZQYC01. Next base: position 6,864 of record CAZQYC010000141.1, read on the forward strand.
TGCGCTGAAGAGCTCACTGGTCGTCAATTGAAACCAATCCACGGCGCTGCATGCGTTTGCGGCGCCGCACTTCAATATATACTCCGCATAATCGAATCCGTCATCTCTCGAATCGAAACGGAGTATCGGCCGAAATTCGCCGTCTCGCCGAACCACGTGCGTCATCTTCACGATGCCTTTCGATTTTTCCAACGTTCCCAGGATGCGCTTGAGGATGCGGTCGGCACCTGCCTCCCGGACACCCGCCACGAACCCTCTCAGATTCGCCTCGTCGAGTTGAATCGATCGACCGGCACGGAGTCCTAATTCGCCGAAATCGATCAATGAATTCAGCGATATCAGATCGCGCTCGTTGAACGCTTTCGCGAGCTTTTCACCGAACGCCGCTGCCTCCTTTTCCGAAACGACTTGGGCGACCGCCGTCGCCAAGCATTGAACCGCAACTAGCAACGCCGCAAGAGAGAGTGTTCGTACCATGACCGTTATCCTTTAGCCGCTGCGTTTAAGCCGAAATCCCATGCATTCTCGGGACCGTGGTTGCATTGAATGCCCAACTGCTTGGGAAACCCCATTGAACTGAAGAGCAGCGCGAATTATCGGCAGCGGCTCAAATGTTTAAGCCTTGAGTTTTTCGCAAACTTC
>CAZQYC010000142.1:0-7470 GCA_964597495.1 uncultured Steroidobacteraceae bacterium
CCAGATCAGGCGACCAATGCGTGGATCGAGAAGACGATGTGCCCGGCCGATCGTCGCAACGTCGACCTGAGCCCGGCTGCAACCGTCTCGGGATTCGGTTTCGATCCGCACAATCATCGCCATTTGACGCAAGCACAGGCGGGATTGAAGACAAGCGACTTTGCGAATCTCGAGCTCTCCTGGGCGCTGGCGTTCCCGCGCGCGACGATGATGCGCGCGCAGCCAGTCGTTGTCGGCAACACTTTGTTCTTGCCCGTTGCCGAAACGCAGCAGGTGTATGCAATCGACGTTAGTCAGCGCGAGCCCTGTCTCAAGTGGGTGTACCACGCTGGGGCGGCGTTGCGCTCGGGCGCCGCGTACGGCGAGATTGCGGGACGCAAAGTACTCGTCGTCAACAGTTCCGGTGCGACCGTTCACGCAATCGATGCACTGACCGGCACAAAGCTGTGGCAGCAGTCGGTGCGCTTGTTTTCACTCTCGATAGGGACGGGCACGCCGATCATTCACGGCGATCGTGTTTACGTGCCCATTTCTCAATATGAGATCTCGGTTGCGCACGCAGATGATTACGAGTGCTGCAAAATGCACGGTGGCATCACGGCGCTTGATGGCAAGACAGGCGAGAAACTATGGACGATGCGTCCGATGCCAGATGCCAAGCCGGTTCGAGATCGCGGCGACGGCAAGATGATGTGGGGACCTTCCGGTGCGCCGATCTGGAATTCCCCGGCGGTCGATGCGAAGCGCGGTTTACTTCTCTTGGGAACGGGAGAGGCGAATTCGGAGCCCGCGACAGAAACGACGGATGCGATTCTCGCCCTCGACTTGAAAGACGGTTCGATTCGTTGGAGCTTTCAGGCCACCGCAAACGATATCTATTTGTCCGGCTGCGACACTATGACGGTGCCGCCGGGCGCGCCTCCTCGAAAGCTTGGTTTGAATTGCCCGCCGTCCTATTCGGTGAATCGCGATTACGATTTCGGCGCGTCCGTCGTGCTCGGCAAGCTTAAGGACGGTCGCGAGGTTGTGTTCGCCGGACAGAAATCGGGCACGGTGTGGGCGCTGAATCCGGATAACGGCAAGCTCATTTGGAAGCAGGATAGCTTCGGTCCAGGCTCATCTCTGGGCGGCATTCACTGGGGCATCGCGTTCGACGGGGAGCGCGTATATGCGCCGATCAATTTTCCCAACGGCATCTTTCCGTCGCCGGAAATACAGCGCAAGTATAAGCCGAGTATTTACGGAATCGATGCAAGCACCGGCAAAGTGCTGTGGACCTTCGCCACCGAGCCCGACTGCAGCGGCGATCGCCCGACTCGCGTGCCCGGTTGCAAGATCAGCTTTGGCTTTTCCGGCGCACCGACGGTGATCGACGGCGCCGTCGTCCAGGGCGCGAACGACGGCTATCTGCGCGTATTCAATGCAAAGACCGGTGCTGTGCTGTTCTCCTACGACACGGCCAAGAAATTCCCGTCGGTCAATGGCGTTCCGGGAGAAGGCGGCGCAATCGACAATGCGACGATCGTCGCGGCCAACGGGCAGCTCTTCGTTTCATCGGGCTACGGCATGTTCGGTCAGCCGCCGGGTAACGTGTTGTTGTCGTTCCGGCCGAAAGGCAAGTAGTACGCGGGATCGATGTGTTTGTTCGTCGAAGAGAGAGTCGCGTTACTTCAGAGTCCCGCGATTATTGGATTACGATGTGCAGTCGGTGGGTTGTGTACCGATTCCAAAGCGACAACAAGAAAGCAGATTGCCTTGCCCTTATTGCAATGGCAGTGACTTAAGAAAGGCAAGTTCTTCACTCCCTCTCCCGCAACCGGGAGAGGGAGTAAAGACAGCGTTTTCGCATCCTCCTATCAATGAAGAGGTATAGACACCGGAAATCAACGCTTAAGCTAGCGCCTTGCCTCTAATTGTTATCGGCTTCGTCGACATCGACTTGGCCGGTCAATCGTCGATTGACGAACGACCACGACATTCCGATAGCGAGGGTGACCGACAGAGCGACTAAGGCGATCCAGCCCATCGAGTGGTTTCCTTTCAGCGATAGCCAACCCATCGAGACCACGAGCCACGTGAGTGCGGCGAATAAAACGGCGACTAAGACAACACCGAGGAAGCCGATCGATCGCAATGTCGCGACGACGAAGACGATCCAGCCGATGAGCAAAACGACGCCTGCCACTGCCTGCAGCGCGTCGACATTGGGGAAGACATGCGCCACCCAATGCGAGTAGGAATAGCCGCTCGGATTGAACGTCAACAAGACCAGCGCGAAGGCAGCAGCCAGGCGAGATAGAAAATTTTTGAACGTAAATTTTTCCACGTATCCCCCAATGGCCTTAGTATCGACTAAGTGTCGATTAGTTGATCGTAGGGAGAATACCCTCGCCGTTGTTTGCGTGGCAACGAACCCGGTCGAGCGGACTCGTAAATCGAGTTAGGCGCCGCCGGTAAACCCAAGCTGTCGCCACGCTTCAAAGGCGACCACGGCAACGGCGTTCGATAAATTGAGGCTGCGGTTGTCCGGCACCATCGGTAGCCGCAGGCGGCGGTCGGCGGGGCAGAGTTCAAGTATTTCCTGCGGCAAGCCGCGCGTTTCGGGTCCGAACACGAAGGCATCGCCGGAGGTATAGATCGGCTGATCGAAGCGGGTCGTTCCCCGGGTCGAGATCGCAAACCAGCGGGGCGCGCCGATCGCCGTCAAGCACTGGCCGAGCGAATCCCATTCTTGAACCGCCGTCATTTCGTGATAGTCGAGGCCGGCGCGCCGTACGCGTTTCTCGTCGAGTTCGAAGCCGAGCGGACGAATCAAATGCAATTTGCAGCCGGTGTTCGCACAGAGGCGAATGGCGTTGCCGGTATTCGGCGGAATCTCGGGTTGATAGAGAACGAGGTTGAACATGCCGCGAGCATAATTCATTGCCGTAAGCACTGCGGGACTTTAGGACGGGAGTGTGTTGCGGTACGCTGTCGCCGGTTTCAGTCGCCTTATTCCCAGCACTATGTCTTCATTGCCGGCCTCGCTTGCGCTCGACTTCTGCGGTCTCAAATTCGATTCGCCGATCGTTCTATTGTCCGGCTGTGTCGGCTTCGGGGAGGAGTACACGCGTGTCGCGGGCTTTAGCAACCGGGATGCCGGCGGTATTTGTCTCAAGGGCACTACGCTCGAACCGCGGCTTGGGAATTCGCCGCACCGTGTTTATGAAACGCCCATGGGCATGTTGAATGCCATTGGGTTGCAAAACCCCGGCGTCGATCATGTGGTCAAGAAGATTCTACCGACGCTCGATTTTACCGAGTCGCGCTTCATCGCTAACGTGTGCGGATCCACGATCGAGGACTATGTGGAGGTGACGCGTCGCTTCGACGACTCGCCTATCGATGCGATGGAAATCAACATCTCCTGCCCGAACATCAAGGAGGGCGGCGTGCAGTTCGGCAACGTGCCGGAAATGTCGGCGCGTGTCGTGGCCGCTTGCAGGAGCGTGACCAAGAAGCCGCTCATCACCAAGCTCTCGCCGAACCAGACCGACATCAAAGAGAATGCGCGACGTTGCATCGAGGCCGGCACCGATGCCTTCGCCGTCATCAATACCATGATGGGCATGGCGATCGACGTCGAGAAACGCAAACCCGTCATCGGCAATACGCAAGGCGGATTGTCCGGCCCGGCCATCAAGCCCATCGCGCTCTTGAAAGTATTCCAAGTCGCCGAAGTCGCGAAGCCGCACAAGGTGCCGATTGTCGGTCAAGGCGGAATAACCACCGCAAACGACGCCGTCGAATTTCTCTTGGCCGGCGCAAGTGCGGTCGGCGTCGGCACCGCTTTGTTCTACGACCCGCTGGTGTGCAAAAAGATCAACGCTGGGATTGCCGACTATCTTGCGAGACACGGGTTCAAATCGGTTTCCGACATCGTCGGTTTGGCGACGCCCAATAAGTAGTTACGGCGTTATTTTCGATGTTCATCCGCCGTGAGCGTCCGGAACGAATCCGGGTGGGTGAGATTGAACTGCGCTACGTGTTTGCGCCCTTCGGGGTCGAAGCCTTCGCGGCGGACTTTATCGACCAGCGCCGTAAATTCCGGATGGTGTTTAACGTGGGTCGCATTCACGGCGCGCGGTAGTTGATAGTCGGCCACGATTTTCGCACCGCGCTTGCAGTTCGCCTCGCGATCGTCCGTGTAGTACTGGGACAGAACAAGCACTCGCGTGCCGAGATAAATCGCTTCCTCCAAGTCGTGAGTGACGAAGAAGATGGTCATCTGCTCGGCCTCCCAGAGTTCGAGCAGCAACACTTGCATTTGCTCGCGCGTGTCGGGATCGAGCGCGCCGAACGGCTCGTCCATCATCAGGATGCTCGGCTTCATGATGAGCGACTGCGCGATGGCGACGCGCTGTTGCATGCCGCCCGAGAGCTCATACGGATATTTGTCGGCGTGCTCGCCTAGCCGCATGCGGGTGAGGTAGTGCATTGCCTCCTCGCGAATTTCGCGTTTCCGTCGGCCGCGCTCTCGCCATGCTAGACACAGCAAGGGTCCCGTCATCACGTTATCGAGGACCGACAAATGCGGAAACAAGGAGTAGCGCTGAAAGACGATGCCGCGGCGCGTATCGGGATGACCTACGTCGCATCCTTCTAAGGTGACGCGTCCCGCGTCCGGCGCTTCCTCGCCGAGCACTTGCCGAAGCAGCGTGGATTTTCCGCAGCCGCTTGGACCCACGACATTGCAGAACTCGCCGCGACGCACCGCCAGATCGACGTTGTCGAGCACCAGCCGTTCGCCGTAGGACTTATACAAGTCTTCGATGCGCAGGAATTCGGAACTCATTTCTTTTCACCAGCGACGTACCAGGGAAAACAGACTCGCAATAGCGATCGCAGCGCAAAATCGATCGCGTAGCCAAGCAACGTGATCCACAGCACGTAGGGAAGAATGACGTCCATCGCGAGATAGCGGCGAACGAGAAAGATGCGATACCCCAAACCCTGTTCCGCGGCAATCGCTTCGGCAGCAATCAGAAACAACCAGGCCGAACCGAGCGACAAGCGCAGTGCTTCGATGAGCCGCGGCAGGACTTGCGGCAAGACGATTCGATAGGTCAGCGATAGGTTCGACGCACCCAGCGTCAGTGCCTTGGTGACTTGCTCGCGAGGGATTCGCTGGACCGCAAGTTGAATGTCGCGCGTGAGGACGGGAAAAATTCCAATGAAGATCAGCATGACTTTCGCAAGCTCGTCCACGCCGAAACTGATGAATAGAATGGGTAGGATCGCGAGCGGAGGAATCATCGACACGAAGGTCACGAACGACATCGTGAGTTCCTTGAAGCCGGGAAACACGCCCATATTCAGACCCAGCCATAAGCCGACCATGCCGGCAAGCGACAGCCCGAGCGCTAAACGCTGCAAACTCGCCAGCGTGTCGTTCAACATCAAGTACGATCCGGTGCGTGCGTCCTCCGTGAACGCCATGCGTTCGACGGCTGTCGTCATCTGCGAGAAAGTCGGCAACAGCTTATCGCTTGCGTTCTCGGCGTGGCGTGCGTGCGAAAACGCTAGATAGGCGGCGATCAGGAGGAGAAAGGGCAGCACCGCCAAGCTAACGCGGAATGCTCCACGTGGTGCGGCATGCACGCCGAGAAGGGCCGGCGCGCGGCGTTCCGTTTGGGAGCCGCCGCCGGTCACGCGCTGAACTTCAGAGTTTGCCATCGGCCGCGAGCTGCATGTACTGCGCGGTGAATCGCAATTTCACGTTCTCTTTATTGCCGAGAATGCCGTCGGCCAACGCGATGCCTACTTCGTCCACGCTCTTTGCGTTCTGACCAAAGAGACCCTTGCTGAAAGAAAACTGCCGTACGTGTTCCATGGTCTTGCCGACGTCGGCGGACATCGCGAAAGCGGCGCCCTTCGCGGGCTCATAGAACATCGCCGTCGTTGCCAGCTGCGACTTGAACGACGGAACATCCGTTCCCGACTGCTTGGCCATCGCTTCCAGTGCGGCATCGGTTGTGGGACCGGCGGCCGCCATGATCGACATCGTTTCATACCACGCACCCGTGAGCGCCTTCTTGAGCGTTTCCGGAGCAGCCGTCTTCACGACCATGAGATCCATGATCTCGCCCGGGATTTTCGAGGAATCGAATACCAGCGCAGCGCCTTTCGCAGCGCGTGCTTGCATCAGCGGCGGATTCCAAGTCACGGCCGCGCCGTTCTCGTCGGACGTGAATATCGCGGCGATATCGGCGTCGGACGTGTTCACCAGCTTCACGTTGCGTTCGCTCATGCCGTTCATATCGAGCGCACGCGCCAGCAAGTAGTGCGAGACGGTCAACTCGACCAAATTGACCGTGCGACCCTTCAAGTCTTTAACCGACTTTCCTTTCTTCATGACGATGCCGTCGTTGCCGTTCGAGAAATCGCCGACGATGATCGCCTCGCTGTCGATGCCGCCGACAGCCGGAATCGTCAGCGCATCCATATTGGTCATCACGCACGCATCGAACTTACCCGCCGTGTACAGGTTGATCGACTCGACATAGTCGTTCACCAGCGTGAGTTCGATTTTGATGCCGTACTTGTCGGCCCACTTCTTCAAGATGCCGCTGCTGTCGGCGTAGCCCCACGGCTCCCAACCGGTGTAATGCGACCAAGCAACTCGATACGTCGGCAGTTCCGGCGGCGGCGTTGGAGTCGCCTGCGGTTGGGAATCGGGTTCCTTGCTGCAGGCGGCCAGCGTGAGTATCGAAGCGAAAATAAGTAACCAGCGTTTCATGGCGAACTCCGTCAGTAGTAGCCCAAGATTAAATTCTTAGAGACTCTGATTTATTCGTCACACCGGCGTACCTGAAACCGCTCCTGCGTTTCTGGCATGACCTACATCCATGTAGGCCTCAGGCCGGTGTCCATCTTCTTGATTCGGATGGATTCCGACTTTCGTCGGAATGACGATGCGTGAATAAATCAGACCTTCCTTACCCTCATCCCGCTATCCAATGATTTCGATCGGAAAGTCCTTGGTCGCGCGCTCGGCGTGCTCGACTTTCTTGATCTGCGCCTCCGCTTCCTGCGACATTTTTTCCATTTCCAAAATGCTTTGAGCCATTTTGGGGAGGGCTTCTTGGCGATACCGCGACACGTCGTCAAGCGCGGCACGAATGTCGCCAAAGGCCTGCTTCAGTACGTCGAGGTTCAACTGCGTGCTCGAGGCTTGCTTGTGAATCTCGGCGCCTTGCGTCTTCAACCGCTCGGCGGTGCCGGCGATCAACTTCTCGGTGGTGCTGGTGATGGCCTGCACCTTTTCGAGCACGATCTTCTGATTGGCGAGCGCCAACGCAAGCGTCACCGCCACTTGCAGCGCACTGACCGTGACGTTCAGTGCGCGATTGACGCCGCGAATGAGCTCTTTGTTGTTGCGAATGATCATTTCCGTGGTCAGGAAGCCCTGCTGGTTGACCAGCAATTGTT
>CAZQYC010000143.1:0-7449 GCA_964597495.1 uncultured Steroidobacteraceae bacterium
AGTGCGGTCGGTGTAATGCTGAGCGCTTTTATGTTGAGCTGCTTGCTCAACTTGGCGAGCAATGCGGTAACGAGTTCGGGAATGTCTTCCAGGCGGTCGCGCAACGGCGGGACTCGAATCTCGATGACGTTGACCCGATAGAATAAATCCTCGCGGAATTTTCCTTCTGCCACGAGTTGCGCCAAATTGCGATGCGTGGCCGACAAGATTCTCACGTCGACCGGCACCTCGCGCGATTCGCCGACCGGGCGTACCGATTTTTCTTGGATCACACGCAGTAACTTCACCTGCATGTGGAGCGGCAGATCGGCGATTTCATCAAGAAAGAGCGTGCCGTTTTCCGCGCTTTGAATCAGGCCTTGTTTATCCGCCACCGCGCCGGTGAAGCTGCCTTTTTTATGCCCGAACAATTCGCTTTCCATGAGTTCGCTTGGAATCGCGCCGCAGTTCACGGGCACGAAAGGCCCGTCACGGCGTGCGCTGGCCTCGTGAATCAAGTGCGCCACTAACTCCTTGCCCGTGCCGGATTCGCCGAAGATATGCACGGGGGCTTGACTGCGCGCGACTTTCTCGATCATCTCTCGCAGTTGCGCCATGACTTGCGAACGGCCGAGTAGCTTTACCTGAGGAAGCTGGGACGTGGACTCTAAATCGTCGCCCAATTTAAGCGTTGCAACGATGAGTTTGCGCAATGCCGCCAAATCGAGCGGCTTGGAAATGAAGTCGAATGCGCCGAGCTTTAGGGCTCGGACGGCGGATTCGACGTTCCCGTGGGCAGTGATCACGGCCACAGGCAATTGAGGGCGGTGCTGCTGAATCCATTCGACGATGCTGAGTCCGTCGCCGTCGGGCAGTTTCATGTCGGTGAGACACAGATCGAACGTTCCGTTCCGCAGCGCGGCGATGGCCGAAGCACAGTTACCGGCCGAACTCACTTCGATGTGCATTCGATCGAGCGTAATCCCTAAAAGCTCACGGATATCGGATTCATCGTCGACGACTAAAGCACGGGCGCGCATGGAGATCAGGCTGCAGGCTGTAGGCTGCGGGCTGTAGCCAAAGACAGAAGCATTGCGCGGCGTGGTTTGCCGTTCGCATAAACCGATTTGGTGTTGAAGTTCGCGTGCGGGTCCATAAGCGATATCAATATATCTAACATGTTCTGCTTGTGTAGCTGTGGTTCTCTTACGCCGAACCTGCAGCCTACAGTTTACAGCCTAGCTTCACACTTCCCAGCGCTGCGGATCGGCAAAAACCAACCGAAAAATAGTACCACCGCTCGGACGCGGTTCGTATAGGAGAACCGCGCCGTTGGCGTTGGCGAGTTCGCGCGCGATGAATAAGCCGAGGCCTGTGCTTCCCTCGGCGGCGCCTGTGGTGAAAAACGGTTCGAAGATTCGCTCGCTATCGCTACTGGAAATTCCCGGCCCGCGATCGGCGACTTCCAAGTAGGGCCGGTTGTTGATGGCGATGCGCCCGGTATTCAGTTCGAACGCCACCGGCGATGCCGACGCGGTGCCGTACTTCAACGCGTTCTCGCAGAGGTTCCAAAGTATCTGCTGTAGATGCGACGGATCCGCGCGGACGTCCAGCTGCAACGGCGACCACGTCGTCTGTATCTTGTTGTCGGCTAGCTGCAAGGTTTGGCGGAATTCGCCGAGGAAGTCGTTTAGCCAGGTATTGAGTTCGATTCTCTCCTGGCGAATGGCTTCTCGTCGCGACAACTGCAGAATGTTATTGATGATTTGGCTGACGCGTTCTCCGTTGTTGGCGATGATCTCCGTGAGCCGTTGATCCTGTGCCGAAAGCGTGGGGGATTCGCGCAGCAATTGCGCGGCATGGCTCATCGAGCCTACCGGATTGCGTATTTCGTGGGCGATGCTGGCGCTTAGTCGGCCGAGCGCGGCGAGCTTGGACTGCTGCAACCGCTCGGCAATCACGCTCGTGTCTTCCAGAAAGATCAAGGTTGGGCCTCGGCTTTCGCTTTCCAACGACACGAAATGCGGTTGGATGACCGAACTTCCGCCGGACGCTACGAGCGAGAGAGTGCCGCTATGCCAGTTGTAGTTATGGCGCCGCCAGCTATCGAGAAGAAAGGACAACCGCGGCGACACTTCGCCGAGCAGCGCACCCGATCGCACGCTAGAGCCCGCTAGCAATTGGCTTGCCGATTCGTTGATGAGCCGCACGTGATCCTCCGCGTCGACGACGAGGATGCTTTCGCGAAGATGCTGAACGATAAATTCGTTCAATTCGGCGAGATTCGCGATATCGAAATCGCGTTGTTGGATGAGAGCTTCGCTTTCGCGAAGTCGCTTTGCGAGTGGGGTGACGCTGAGCGTTATCAAAAATATCAGCGCACCGACGATTCCCGTGTTCGTCAAATTACCGGGATCGGAACTGCCGGCGGAAAGGGCCAGTATCTGGGCGCCCAATAGAGAAATGACGGCGATGGCGGCCAAGCCAAAGCCTAGGCGTTGCTGAACGACCAGCGCGCATGCACCGACGGGGAGAATCAAGAGAGCCGCGAGCCCGACGTTCGCATGGTTACTTGCGTACATGATTAACGAGATCGCGATAATGTCGATCAAGACGTGGGTGAAAGCTTGAATTTGCAGGCTCGGCCAGCCATTGCGGATGCTGGAAATGGCCGCGACGGCAAACAGAAAATAGGCGACGGAAACGCCTGAGAACAAGGCCGGATGAGTTTGTCCGACGGTGCTTGGTTTGATGAAAAAGAACAGCGAACCCAAGACCACCGGGACCAGCAGACGAAATAGATTCACCCAACTTAAAATGCGCCAGGTCAGCTCGGTGGAACTGGCGGAAAGTTCTGGGGTATCGTTGGGTTGCTTCATTTTGGAGCTTGGAATATTCGAAAAGTACCACGCACTTCGACGGCGCGCACGCATCAAGTTTGATTCGGCCTGTGGCAGAATACGCGCCCCCAAAAAAGCTCCGCCTACAGTAGGCGGTTAACGACAAGCGAGCATCCGATGAATCTTCACGAATACCAATCCAAGCAACTGTTCGCCCGCTATGGAATTCCGGTTCCGAACGGGTTGGTCGCCTCGAACGGCGCGGAAGCCGCCGACGCCGCGCGTAAATTGGGCGGGTCGAAATGGGTGGTGAAGGCGCAGGTGCACGCCGGCGGTCGCGGCAAGGCAGGCGGCGTTAAGTTGGTGGATTCTCCGGAGGCGGCGAGTGAAGCCGCCGAGAAAATGATCGGGCAGCGCTTGCACACGCATCAAACCGGCCCCGAAGGATTGCCCATACATCAAGTATTCGTCGAGCAAGGCTCCAAGATCGAGCGCGAGCTTTATGTGAGCCTGGTCCTTAATCGCGATAAAAGTCAGGTTGCCTTCATCGTTTCGGCGGCTGGCGGCATGGATATCGAGGAAGTTGCGGCGCATACGCCCGAGAAGCTCATTCGCATCAATGTACATCCGGCCGCCGGGCTTCAGCCTGCACAGTGCCGGGTCATGGGATTCGGACTGGGCCTCAAAGGCAAGCAAATCGAACAATTCACCCAGATCGCGCAAGCGCTCTACAAGCTCTATCTCGAGTGCGACTGCTCGCTCGTTGAAATTAACCCGCTGATCGTGACGGACGGAAAACTCGTTGCACTCGACGCCAAGATCAACATCGAAGACAACGCGCTTTTTCGCCAAAAGGACATCGGCAATTGGCGCGACCCGAGTCAAGAGGACGAAATGGAGCGCGTGGCCGCGCAACACGAGCTCAACTACGTTTCGCTCGACGGCAACATCGCGTGCATGGTGAATGGCGCGGGTCTCGCAATGGCGACCATGGACGTCATTCAGCTGCACGGCGGTTCGCCGGCCAACTTCCTCGACGTGGGCGGCGGTGCGACGAAGGAACGCGTTTCCACGGCGTTCAACTTGATCTTGTCGAATCCCAAAGTGAAGGCCATTTTGGTCAATATTTTCGGCGGCATCGTCCGCTGCGACATGATTGCCGAGGGCATCATTGCCGCAGTGAAAGACGTGGGCGTGAAAGTGCCGGTCGTGGTGCGCATCGAAGGCACCAATGCCGAAGCCGGCCGCAAATTGCTCAGCGGCAGCGGACTGGCATTGACTGCCGCCACCGATCTCAACGACGCAGCGAAGAAAGCGGTCGCGGCCGCGAAGAACTAGCGCTCTTAAAGTTCCGAACCTACAGCCTTCAGCCTACAGTTTAGAGACCAACCTCATGTCCATTCTCGTCAACAAAAATACCAAAGTGATCTGCCAGGGCTTCACTGGCAAACAAGGCACGCTTCATTCGGAGCAGTGCCTTGCCTACGGCACCAAACTCGTCGGTGGCGTTACGCCCGGCCGCGGCGGTGAAAAACACTTGGGCCTGCCGGTTTTCGATACGGCGCGCGACGCCATTCACGCGACCGGCGCAACGGTAAGCATGATTTACGTGCCGGCGCCTTTTGCCGCCGATGCCATTCTCGAGGCGGCCGATGCGGGCGCCGAGCTTATCGTCTGCATTACCGAAGGCATTCCCGTGAACGACATGGTGAAAGTTAAAGCATCGCTGGCCAGCTACGGCAGCTTGCTGATTGGGCCGAATTGCCCGGGCATCATCACCTCGGGCGAATGCAAAATCGGCATCATGCCGGGATTCATTCACAAGAAAGGCAAGGTCGGCATCGTGAGCCGCTCCGGCACGCTCACCTACGAAGCCGTATTCCAAACGACCAATGTGGGATTGGGACAGAGCACGTGCGTCGGCATTGGCGGTGATCCGGTACGCGGCATGAATTTCATCGACGTCCTTGCGCGCTTTCAAGACGATCCGCAGACCGAGGGCATCATCATGGTGGGCGAGATCGGCGGCTCCGACGAAGAGGCGGGTGCCGCCTTTATTAAAGAGAACGTCGACAAGCCCGTGGTCGCGTATATCGCGGGTGCCACGGCGCCGCCCGGGAAGCGCATGGGACACGCCGGCGCCATCGTGTCGGGCGGCAAGGGTACGGCCGCGAGCAAATTTGCTGCGTTGGAAGAGGCTGGAGTGAAGACGGTTCGTTCGCCGGCGGATCTTGGTAACGCCCTTGCGCAGAAGATGGCCAAAGTGAAGAAGAAAACGATCAGCGTTCCGAAGTCCTCGAAGAAGAAGGCGCCGGCTGCGAAGAAACCGGTGCCTAAAGCGGGCAAGCGCGCGCCTGCTAAAAAGAAGGCCAAGGCGAAGGCGAAAAAATAGCCTCTAAGGAGTGGCGCTCACCTCCCCCTCTTCCGCAACCGGGAGGGGTGAGGGAGAAGAGGTAAGATGCAACCATGTCCAGTTCATCCCCAACTCTCCGGCTCGCCCTCGCGCAACTCGATTTCACAGTAGGCGCCGTCGCCGACAACACGCAACGCGCTATCGACACGGCTGCGTTGGCTCGAGACCAACATCACGCGGATGTCGTCCTTTTTCCCGAACTTACGCTGACGGGATACCCGCCCGAGGATTTGCTTTTTCACGCCGGACTTCGCAAGCAGGTGGCAGGCGGGCTCGCTCGGGTTTGCGCCGAAGTGCGTGGTATCGATGTCATCGTCGGCTATCCGGAGTACGCCGGTAGCGCCATCTACAATTCGGCGGCGTTCGTTCGCGGTGGAATCATCACGGCAAATCATCGCAAACGCGAACTGCCGAACTACAAAGTGTTCGACGAGAAACGTTATTTCAAGCCAGGCCTGCGCAGTACTCTCGTCGATCTGAAGGGGATTCGCACCGCCATTCTGATCTGTGAGGACATCTGGGAGCCGACACCGGCGCGGGCCGCTAAAGAAGACGGTGCTCAACTTCTCGTCGTCATCAACGGGTCTCCCTATTCGCTCAACTATCAGCAGCGCCGCGAGGCCGTGGTTCGCGAGCGGGTACGCGAGACACGTTTGCCCGTGATCTATCTAAACCTGTTAGGCGGCCAGGACGAACTGGTGTTCGACGGTGGTTCGTTTGTCATGAACGCCGACGGTGACGTCGTCCAGCGTGCGCCGGCCTTTGTCGAAGGCCTTTTCACCGTTGACGTCAATATGGTCGAAGGAACGGCGGTTCCTGTGCCTGCTCATGTCGAGCCGCTGAAATCCGAGGACGCCAGCGTGTACGGTGCTCTGGTCCTCGGCATTCGCGACTATGTGAATAAGCATAAGTTTTCGGGAGTGGTGATCGGATTGTCGGGCGGCGTGGATTCGGCCCTTACACTGGCTTTGGCCGTCGATGCGCTCGGTGCGGATCGCGTTCGTGTGGCCATGATGCCCTCACGCTACACGTCCAAGCTCAGCCTCGACGAAGCCGAAGCACAAGCGAAGATGCTGAACGTCCGTTACGACGTACTCCCTATCGAAGGAATGTTCGCCGCCACCATCGATACGCTTAAGGAAGTTTTCGCCGGGCGGCCGCCGGACGCCACCGAAGAGAACATTCAGGCTCGCGTGCGCGGTCTCTTATTGATGGCCATTACCAACAAAACGGGCACCATGGTGCTGACGACGGGCAACAAGAGCGAAATGTCCGTCGGATACGCGACGCTATATGGCGATATGGCCGGCGGATTCGCTCCGATCAAAGACTGCAGCAAGATGTTGGTTTATCGCCTCTGTCACTATCGTAATTCGTTATCGGCGGCCATCCCGCAAAAAGTCATCGACCGCCCGCCGACGGCGGAATTACGCGACAATCAGAAGGACACCGATTCCCTGCCGCCGTACGATGTCCTCGATCCCATCCTGGAACTCTTCATCGAGTCGGACCTCTCCGTCGACGAAATCAGCGCCCGAGGCTTCGATCGCGCAACGGTCGGTCGTGTGCTCGACATGGTGAAGCGCAATGAATACAAGCGCAGGCAGGCCCCGCCGGGGATCCGAATTAGCAACAGAGCGTTCGGAAGGGATTGGAGGTATCCGATTACGTCGGGGTATAGGACGCGGTAGCCGGAGGGCCGACTGGCTAACTGGCAAGCTGGCCAGATGGGCAAGAAATAAAAAGCGCTGCTAACCGGAGCGAATCGCCATGATGAATTTCCGCAGTGCGCGACAGGTTCGCGAGGATAGTGCCGATAGTTCGCGATATTCGGATTCGCGCAAATATCCAAGTCGTCCTGCGAGGGACAATTCATAATCAAGTTCGCAGGCTGAAGCTAATGCGATGACAAGGCTGTGCACAAAATCAGCACGGGTTCCCTTTGCTGAGCCTTCCGCGATGTTGGCCGCAATAGAAACGGACGCTCGGCGCACTTGGCTCGTCAATCCGTATCTCTCATCTTCGGGAAAGTTCTTCGTAAATTTGTACACCAGTATTGCCAATGAATCGGCAAGTACAAATACTTCAAATTTTTTGTAGTCTCGCATTCCACCCTCCTTGGTGTTCTTGACACTCACCCATCACCGGGCCTACTGTTTTTTGTTAGCCAGTTAGCCAGTTAGCCAGTTAGCCAGTTAGCCAGTTAGCCAGTTAGCC
>CAZQYC010000144.1:0-7429 GCA_964597495.1 uncultured Steroidobacteraceae bacterium
CGGTTCGCCGGCCAGGATGCGCGGCGCAAACCGGCGCGTGACGCGCTGCGCTAACTGCGGATCGGAACGATACATGCGCTGCAGCGCGCTCATGAGACCCGCCAACACCGCACGGCGTTCGCGATCGTCGTGACAGGTATCGCGCGACAGAATGGCCAATTCGTCACCCACGCTTTCCAGCGTTTCTCGATAGGACGGCGCGAACTCGCTGTTGCGCTTGCGCAAGCGTTCGGCGAAGCGCAGTGCATTCAACGTGCTTTGGCGCGCGCGATGCCGCAAAACGATATTCCGAATAAAACTCATCTAAAAACTCTCAACGAGAGGCTCGGGTCTAGTGTCATGGCTCAGTGTCGCGCGTTGCGCTCGATGGGTTACGTGCACAGGTCTCAGCTCAAAAGACTCGACCCTACCTCGATGGGGTTGTGCTAACTTACGTCACATAACGTCATCTAAAAGACGAGCGCCATTGCGGATATTTTGGGGAATTGACTGATTCGATACGGGTGATTGCCGTTGTCCGACGCCGATACGCCGAAAACTAAATCAAGCGCGGTCATGTCTTCGCACATCGACGTGGAACAGCCGATCGTTCGCGGCGACACCGCTATTACGGCCTTTGTCGGACGCACTCTGCGCGGCCCGGTCGATACGCCGGTCGGCGTCAACAGCGCCGCCGAATATCAACAGCTCTTCGGTGGACTTTGGCAACCCAGCTTGCTGTCGTATGCCGTCGAGCAATTCTTCGAGCAAGGCGGTCGCCATGCCGTCATCGTGCGCGTGGTTAACGGCGGCGCACCGGTGACAGTCACTCTCCGCTGTGGAACGGAAGCGCTGACACTCGAAGCTCTGGCGCCCGGCACTCGTGAATTCCTGCGCGCGGCGGTCGACTACGACAACGTGGACGATAGTTTCGGCGAAAGCAATGGCGACTGCTTCAATCTCGTCGTGCAACGTTTGCGCGGGCCGAATTCCGAGCGCATCGAAGTGCAGGAAACCTATCGCCGACTTTCCACCAATCCGGGGACGCATCGTTACATAGGCAGCGTCCTGCGCGAATCGCAGCTAGTGCGCGTGCGCGGGGAAATACCGAAGCTGCGACCGGAGCAGACTTTTGCACCGGGGTCGCGCCATATCGTGGGCTATGCGTTCGCCAATAACGACGGCGACGACGGTGCACCGCTCTCCGATTATGATTTGATCGGCTCGGCGGCCCGCGGTACCGGCCTATTTGCACTTCGTGCGGTCGACAACCTCGGCCTCGTCTACGTTCCGCCCCTCAATCGCGAAACCGATCTCGGTGCCAGTACCTTGGTGGTGGCCGAGAAGTTATGCCGTGAGCGGCATGCGTTGCTGATCGTGGACCCGCCACTGGCATGGCGCAGCTCGGAACATGCTTTGGACGGTGCGCGACAACTCGATTTTCGCAGCGCCCATGCCGTCATGTATTTTCCCCGCATTGTCGTCTTCGATCGCCTGCGCGGCCGCGATGAAGTATTTCCGAATGGCGGCGCCGTCGCCGGCATGCTGGCGCGCGGCGACGAATTGCGACCGGTATGGGAAATGGATGCACCGGAACCCGAATCGATGCTGCGCGCCGGTGCACGGCTCTCCATTCCGCTTCCCGAGACCGAACGGTGGCGGCTCGCGTCGCACGGTATCAACGCGCTCCGCACCGCTCGCGCCAGTTCGCCGGTGCGTTTTCTTACCCGCACACTCGCCGGGGGCATGAACAGCGTCGCGGACTTCGGGTATCTCGGCCCGCAGCGACTCGCATCGTTCATCGTGAACAGCATCGAACGCAGCACTCGATGGGCAAGTGCGTCGCCCTGCGATGCTTCGGTGTGGGCGCGGGTCGAACGACAGGTTCAGCAATTTTTGACCGATCTCACGGCGCGCGGCGCTTTCCCGGCAGCGCCGGCCGAACGTGCGTTCTTGGCGATTTGCGATCAGCGAATCAATTCCGTGCACGACATGCTCGACCAACGGGTGAATATCGTCGTGGCTTTTGCCGCTTCCCGGCGCGGCCGATATCACAGCTTCATGATCACGCACACGCCCGCGGGCAGCCAAAGCAAGGTCGTCGCCATTAACCCTGCCGAGATGCCGCTCAGCATGGAACCGAAGATCGAAGAAACGAGTTGGAAATTGGCGGCAGGCGCCACCATGGCACCCGCTTTGGCGCAAACGGCTTAGGTCCGTCTTCAACGTCGCAATCAAGATGACTTCGTCTACCTTTGACTCGTTCGTCGTCGCGACGCAAATCGCTTTACTGCTGGCCATCGGTGCGCAGTTCCGCGGCCGTTTGCACACGGGCGAAGACTTCATGCTCGGGCGGCGGCGCTTGAGCATGCCTTTCAGTGCGGCGGCGCTTGCGCTGAATAGCGTGCCGTTATGGTGGCTGATGGTGTTGATCGGCGCGGCATTTTCAACCGGAGTCGCCGCCACGTGGCTCGCGCTTGCTTTGTTGAGCGGTGTCGTTGTCGGCGGATGGTACTTGGCGCCGCGACTGCGCGCGTTGACCAATCTGCAGCAGCGCGGCACGTTCTCCGAACTTCTGATGGGCGACGCCGGCGAACGGATGCGCGCACTGTTGATTCGTTCGACGCTGTTCATCGTAGGTACGACACTGCTCTTCTCGACGGTCGCGCAAATGCAGCTTGCCGCTCAATTTCTGGCGACTACGCTCGAACTTTCGCCGATTGCCGTCATCGTCTGCATCGGCGTCGTTCTCGCGATCTCACTTTTGCTGGCCGGTGTTTGGTCGGTCGCGGCCGTCGACGTTTGGCAAGTCGTCGTCGTTTTCTGCGTGTTCGTCGCCGCGTCCGTAGCACTGGGCCTCGGCATCGTAAGAACACATGACCCCGGCGCCGTTCTTTTCCAAGGCGACTGGTTCGCGGATCAGCGCGGAGTGTTAACCGTATCCTTCGTTCTTGGCATCGGCTTCGTGGCCGGCGACATCGTCGGGCAAGCTAGCTTGCTTTCGCGTTACATGGCGTGTTCGAGCGATGCCGAACTGGCGCGGGCGCGTTCCTTTTCGCTCTTCTGGGCGGTCATTGCGCTCTCGCTCGCTTTACTAATCGGATGGAGCGCTCGTGCGTTAAGCGATACCTCGACGCCTAGCATGACCGTCTTCGTCAATGCGCTCTCCTTATCGTTAGCCCCGCACGTCGTGGCGATTCTGCTGCTCGCGATCGTGGGCGTCGCCACCGCAGCGATCGGTAACGGCATTCACGGCATTGCCTCGCACCTCGCCAACGATTTGAAGCGTAGCGGCACACCTGTTTCCTTGAGCCGCTGTCGCTTAGGTTTAGTGCTTGCCGCTACGCTGGCAGTGGCGATCGCGAGCAATCTGCCGCTGTCATCCGCAGCGAAGAACTTCGATCGACTTTTATTTTGTTGGCACGCTCTCGGCGCCTCGTTTGGACCGTTGTTAGTGGTTCGCTTGAGCGGCAAACGCGTGCGGCCGGGTTCGTCGCTCGGCTCCATGTGGTCCGGTTTTATTTTGACGATCGTGTTTTACCTACTACCGGACACGCCCGGACAATTGCTGGAGCGCGGATTGCCGTTTGCGGCCGCACTCGGCATTGCACTCAGCGGCGGCGAGCGACGGCGCAATCCCGACCGTGCCGATCGCGGCGAACGCACCGTACACGACCGTCTTCCGATCTGAGCTTTTTCGAAAGCCCCGATCCAAATATCAATCCATGGCGAAGCCAAAAAAAGAAGCCCATAAGGATCCGTACCAAGCGATCTACGAAACCATCCGACGCGTGCCGCGCGGCAAGGTAAGCAGTTACGGCGCGATTGCGGAACTCGCGGGACTGCCCCGCCGTGCTCGTCTGGTCGGCACCGCGCTTAGGAATTCGGCGCCGTCGCTTCGTCTGCCGTGGCACCGCATCGTGACTTCGAGCGGACGATTGGCTTTCGCAGCGGGCAGCGATCCCTTCCGCACGCAGCAAGCTCGACTGAAGCGCGAGGGCGTGAAATTCGCCAACGACAAGATCGACATGCGGCGTTACGGCTGGCCCTCGCGCGATCAAGCATTGGACCAATTGCTTT
This sequence comes from uncultured Steroidobacteraceae bacterium, assembly GCA_964597495.1. Classification (GTDB taxonomy): domain Bacteria; phylum Pseudomonadota; class Gammaproteobacteria; order Steroidobacterales; family Steroidobacteraceae; genus CAZQYC01. The sequence goes on from CAZQYC010000144.1 coordinate 4,060, forward strand.
GGGGAATGGAATAGCGCAACCGCATTTCCGGAAGGTCTCGCTGCGCAATCGTCTCCTGACGACGGATCGGAAAGCTCTGTTACCATGCGCGCATGTCTGAGAAGCTTATTATTTTTTCGCACGGTCAAGATGGCGAGCCCTGGGGCACGAAGATCATGGCCATGGCGGAGATCGCGCGCGGCCTCGCTTATCGCGTCGAGTCGGTGGACTATCGCGGGATGGCGGATCCGGCACGACGCGTCGATAAACTTCTCGCTTTCTGCAAGAGCCAAGACATTACGCCGGTTCTGGTCGGATCGAGCCTCGGCGGCCACGTGGCCACGGCGGTTTCGATGGAGGCGCAGGCACGCGGGTTGTTTCTCTTGGCGCCGGCGTTCTATATGCCAGGCTATGAGCAATACACGCCGAAACCCGCCGCGTGTCCCATCACCATCGTCCATGGCTGGCGCGACGACGTAGTCCCCATTGAAAATAGCATTCGCTATGCGCGTGAGCACGGGGCCACATTGCATGCCATCGAATCCGACCATCGCATGGTTGCGGACATCCGCCACATCGTGCGATACCTGAAACTGTTCTTAGACGATTTACAGTAGCGAGTAGGTCATTTGCTAGGAGACAGCCATGAAGTGCAGATCCTCGAATGTCAGATTGAATTCGCTGTCTAGTTGCTTGGCGACTTTGTCGTCGAGTGTCCTGATCGCGGCACTGGCGGCGGCGGGCCTAGCAGGGTGCGGAAAATCCGAACCGAAACCGCCGCCCAAGGTTGAAGAAACCGTCTTCGGCGACTTGGTCGCAACGAAGGAGCGCGCACGCGTTGAAACCGAAAAGGCGATGGAGGCCAACAAACAAAAACTGGAAGAAGCTGCGAAGAAAATCGAAGAAAGCCCCAAGCAATGACGACGCTTTCGATGAACTTCACGCCTACTTCGCTTCGCTAATCCATTTTCATGTTTCGCCATTTGATCGCGGCGTGGGCGCGACCGCACATCCTACCGAAAGAGGCGGGCGAGCTATTGGCCGCGACCAACTCGCTTCTGTGCTACGTAATCGAAACGCGGGGCGTCGCCGATAACGTCGTCGTGCAGCAAGCCTGCGAAAAAATCAAAGCGCAGGGCGCCAACAAGGCGCTTGCCGCCGCAGGCGTATCGGGCTTTCCGTTGTTGTTCCTGGAGCGGCGCACCGGTTTTCTCGGCAACCGAATCGATCGACGCATTCCTTTCCCGTTGCGGCAACTGGTGCGCACCGCGCATGCCAACCCCGAACTCGACATTGCGCTCGTACCGGTGAGCGTTTTTTGGGGACGCGCCCCCGGCAAAGAAGACTCATGGTTGCGACTTTGGCTCTCCGAAACGTGGGACCTTGCCGGCCGATTCCGCCGCTTCATGTCCGTGCTCGTCAACGGCCGCAATTTACTGGTCCAATTCGGTGACCCCGTTCCCCTGACATCGCTGCTTGCGGACGGCGTGTCGCCAGCGCGGGTGGTGCGCCGCGTGGCTCGTCGCATGCGCTCGGAATTGCGCCATCAGCGCGCGGCGACGATCGGTCCCGATCTCTCGCATCGCCGCACGATCGTGACGCAGGTATTGCGCACGCGCGCCGTAAGGCAGGCCATGGCGGGCGAGATTCAAGCCAAGCGACTCACACGCCGCGCCGCGCTTCTGCAAGCAAAGAGTTACGGCGACGAAATTGCCGCGAACTATTCGCACGTCGTCGTGAACGTTCTGGCGCGAATGCTGAAGCGCGTGTGGAACCGGCTTTACGACGGCGTCGAGTTGCACGGCCTCGAACGCTTGCACACCGTGGTCGAAGGCAACGAACTCGTCTTCGTTCCCTGTCATCGCAGCCATATGGACTACTTGCTCTTGTCGTATTCGCTGTACATGCAAGGCTATGTCGTTCCGCATATTGCCGCAGGCATCAATCTGAACATGCCCATCGTCGGATCGATTTTGCGTCGCGGCGGCGCATTCTTCCTGCGCCGCAGTTTCGCCGGCAACACGCTCTATACGATGGTCTTCATGAAGTACCTCGGCTTGATGATGGCACGCGGTCATTCGATCGAATACTTCATCGAGGGCGGACGCAGCCGCACCGGCCGTCTCTTGCAGCCGAAGACCGGGATGCTATCGATGACGGTCCGCAGCTTTCTCCGCGATCCGCGCAGGCCCGTGGTGTTCGTTCCGGTTTACTTCGGTTATGAAAAGCTAGTCGAAGGAAAAACGTATATCCACGAGTTGTCGGGCAAACCGAAGGAAAAGGAATCGATTCTCGGCATGCTGAAGACCATTCCTGCCTTGCGCGATAAATACGGCAAAGTGCACGTGTGTTTCGGTGAATCGATTAGCCTCGACCGCATCTTGGCCGGCAATGCCCCCGAGTGGCGCTCGGCCTCCTATGAAAAAGACGATCGGCCGCCGTGGCTCAACAAAGTCGTCGACGAACTCGCCACGCACATCATGACCAATATCAACGCCGCGGCCTGCGTCACGCCGGTGAATTTGCTGGCGCTCTCGCTCTTGGCGACTCCCAAGCAAGCGATGATCGAATCCGACTTGGCGCGACAGGTCGAACTCTATGCGTCGCTTATGCGGCAAACGCCGTATTCCCAGGAAGTGGTCGTGACGACTGCCGACGGTGCGTCGATGATCAAATACGGCGAAAGCATGAAGTTACTGCTTCGCGAGTCGCATGCCATGGGCGACGTGCTCAGCATGAACGAAGAGAACTCCGTGTTGCTCACTTATTTCCGCAACAACGTCCTGCATTTGATCGTCATGCCCTCGGTCATCGCTTGCTGCTTTCTCAACAACCGCGCCTTGCGTACGGAAGACATTCAGCGGCTGGCATGGCGAATTTATCCGTACGTTCGCGACGAACTTTTCTTGCGCTGGAGCGAAGACGAACTGGAGAACGTCGTGCACACGACGCTCGCGCAGTTGGCGAACCACGGACTGCTCGAAAGCGTCGACAACGGCGCCGAGTGGCGACGACCGATGACCGGCAGCATCGAAGCCGTACAGCTTTCGCTGCTCGGGCATATCACCGTACCGATTCTCGAGCGCTATTACCTGACCATCGCACTCCTGCTCAAAGCCGGCAGCGGCCGCATCAGCCAGGAGGCGCTCGAAAGTCAGTGCCAACTCACTGCGCAGCGAATGTCGCTGTTGTATGAACTCAATTCGCCGGAGTTTTTCGACAAGGCGCTCTTCAAGAATTTCATCGATCTGCTGCGCGGCCGGAATGTGGTCGGCGTAAGCGCCGACGGACGATTGACCTACACGGAACTGTTGCTTGCGGTGTCGTCCGATGCGCAGCTTGTGTTGCATGAGCAGATCCGCAACAGCATTTTGCAGGTCACGCATTTGTA
>CAZQYC010000145.1:0-7406 GCA_964597495.1 uncultured Steroidobacteraceae bacterium
CAAGAATTGATCGGTGATGTCGGGGCGCGAACCGTCGAGATGCAGATCGGAAATAAAGAGCGTCGGTTTGCTCACGTTAGCTCAGCCGAAAGGAAGTCGCTAGCAGGCAGCTGGTGGTTCGGCTAACGGCCGGTAGCCGTCATTCCACCACTTCCGCTTTCTCGATCACTACTTGCTTGACCGGGGCGTCTTCCAGCTGGCCGGATGCACCCGTGGGCACTTCGCTAATCTTCTGCGCCACGTCCATGCCTTCGATCACGCGGCCGAACACTGTGTATCCCCAGCGGCTCGGTTGGGGATCGAGCTGAATGTTGTTGTTCAAATTGATATAGAACTGCGAGGTCCCGGTGTGCGGATCGCCGAGGCGCGCAAGGCCGACCGTGCCGCGGCGATTGGACAGTCCGTTACCCGATTCGTTGGGAATCGGCTCGCGCGTCGGCTTTTCGGCGTTCTTAGCCGTGTAGCCGCCGCCTTGAATGACGAACTCGGGGATGACGCGATGAATGATCGTCGCGTCGTAGTGCTTGTCCTTTACGTACTGCAGGAAGTTCTTCACGGTGAGCGGCGCGCGCGCGGCGTCGAGCTCTAAGACGATGACGCCCATGTTCGTCTGCAACCGCACTTGCGGCGTCGAGGGATCGGCCAGGGCTGGCTGGGCGAAGCCACTGGCGATCACCCCCATCGCCCCAATCGCGATGACGGCAAAGATGATATTTCGGACGTCGAAGTGGATTTTCATTGCACACTCTAAAAACAAGGGAATGCACCGCAATCTAAGGTTGTCGCGACAGCGGGTCAAGTTGCGGGCCTTGCGCGGCCATCGGGCCATAACTATCAGAAAAGGCGGCGCATACGTTACCATGCGCGCCCTATGTCCAATCCCATTCCGGAATCGAAAATCGTCGCTCGCTTTGCGCCGAGTCCCAGCGGATACCTGCATCTCGGCAATGCTCGAACCGCGTTACTCAGTTTTTTGGCGGCTCGCAAAGTCGGTGGGCGATTCATTCTTCGCGTTGAAGACACCGACGAGGCCCGCAGCGAAGAAGTCTATTTGCAGAGCCTCCTGTCCGATTTGCGGTGGTTCGGGTTGCACTGGGACGAGGGACCCGATGTCGGCGGGTCGCATGGCCCGTACCGGCAGCGTGATCGGCGGGCGATCTACGACGATTTCCTTGCCAAGCTCGACGTCGCCGGGCTGACCTATCCGTGTTTCTGCACGCCGGTCGAACTGAACGTGGCTCGCAAGACGCAGCTGGCGGCCGGTCAGCCGCCGCGCTACGCCGGCACGTGCCGCCGACTTTCCGACGCGCAGCGTCAGGAAAAAAAGGCGAAAGGACTGCCTGCCGCCATTCGCTTTCGCGTACCGAACGATAAGCCGGTCCGTTTCCACGATCTTGTCCACGGCGACCAGCGTTTTCTGAGCGACGATATCGGCGACTTTATTATCCGGCGAGCGGACGGCAGCGCCGCATTTTTCTTTTCGAATGCGGTCGACGATGCGCTCATGGGTGTGAATCTCGTCTTGCGCGGCGACGATCATCTTGCGAATACGCCACGGCAACTGCTGCTGCTGGAGGCGCTCGGCCTGCCGCTGCCCAACTACGCGCATGTCGCCTTGCTGCTTGGGTTGGATGGTTCGCCGCTCTCGAAGCGTCACGGATCGACCAGCTTGCATGAGTTTCGCGAACGCGGGTTCTTGCCGGAAGCGCTGCGCAACCACTTGGTGAGGCTGGGCCATGCCTGTGCTAGCGACGGTTTTCTCGATACCGACGCCATGATCGCCGACTTCGATATCACGCGTCTGGGTCGAGCGGCGGCGAAGTTCGACGAGACGCAACTTAAGCACTGGCAAAAGGAATCGGTCGCGCGCCTGACGCCCGAGCGTTTGCAGCAGTGGCTCGCCTCCGAGCTTCCGAAAGGCATGGCGGCGGCGGACGCAGCGGCATTCTGTTCCGCCGTTCGCGGCAACGTCGAAGTGCCAAGCGATGCGAAGCAGTGGGTTGCCGTGGTCTTCGAAAATAAGATCGCCATCGACGACATGGCGCGCAACGCGATGCGGGAAGCGGGCTCCGATTTTTTTGGAGCGGCATCGGGAATCTACGAGCGTGTCGGCGCCGACTTGAAGCTGCTCGTGAAAGAACTGGGTGCGGCGACCGGCAAGAAAGGTCCGGGGCTCTATATGCCGCTGCGCGCCGCGTTGACCGGCGTCACTCACGGTCCGGAGCTTGCCCCGATCCTAAAATTGTTGTGGCCTGAAAAGGTCACGGCTAGGTTGGAACATGCGAAGCAATTGGCGATGGGATGAGCCTCTGTCGCTCACCGCTCGCCGCTCACGTCCTTCATTCTCCGCACACCTACGATGCTTCAGATTCACAATTCGCTGACCGGCAAGAAGGAAGTTTTCAAACCTATCAAGGCTGGCCATGTCGGCATGTACGTGTGCGGCGACACGGTTTATGACTTCTGCCACATCGGTCATGCGCGGTCGAAAGTGGCGTTCGACATCGTGCGCCGCTACTTGCAGTTCAGCGGCTACCGGGTGCGTTTCGTTCGCAACATCACCGACATCGACGATCGCATCATCACTCGCGCCAACGAGAACCACGAACCGTTCAATGCATTGACGGCGCGTTTTACGCAGTTCATGCACGAGGACTATGCCCGTATCGGATTGTTGCCGCCCGACGAGGAACCGCGCGCTACCGATCACATCCAGGGCATCGTCGACATCACGCAGCAGCTGATCGACAAGGGCCTTGCCTATGTCGCCGGCAACGGCGATGTCATGTATTCGGTGGGCAAATTTCCGAACTACGGAAAATTGTCGGGACGGAAGTTGGAGGACTTGCGTGCCGGCGCGCGCGTGGAAGTCGATGAAGCGAAACACGATCCGCTCGACTTTGTCTTATGGAAGCGTGCGAAGCCCGGCGAACCGAAGTGGGCGTCGCCTTGGGGAGAAGGGCGGCCGGGTTGGCACATCGAATGTTCTGCGATGACACAGGCGACGCTGGGAACGCACTTCGATATCCATGGCGGCGGCATGGATTTGAAATTCCCGCACCATGAGAACGAGATTGCGCAGTCATGCGCCGCCAGCGGCGACAAGTTCGCCAATGTTTGGATGCATAACGGTTTCGTGAATGTCGACGACGAGAAGATGTCCAAGTCACTCGGGAACTTCTTCACGATTCGTGACGTTCTCGATTCCGGGTATGTGCGCGATCCCGAAGTGCTTCGTTATTTTTTCGCCAGCAGCCACTATCGCGGTCCGATCAATTATTCCTTGGTGCAAATCGATCAAGCCGACGCAGCGCTCGAGCGCTTGTATATTGCACTGCGCGATGTCGCTCCATCTGCCACTGTCGTGGCAAGCCAAGCGTCCGATCGATTTAAGGCAGCCATGGACGACGATTTCAACACCCCGGAAGCGCTTGCAGTGCTGCAGGGGCTTGCGAAGCAAATCAACGTGGCAAAGGCGGCCAACGAGTCGGCAACGGCGATGAGCTTGGCGGCCGAGTTGCTTTCGCTGGCGGAAGTGCTCGGCTTGCTGCGCTTGAGCCCTAGCGAATTTCTGCAGAAGAATAAGAAAGCGGTCGATGCGCCGACGGAACGAAATGTCTTATTGAGCGACGCGGAGATCAAAAATCTAATCGCTCTTCGTCTAGCGGCCCGCAAAGCCAAGAATTTTACGGAATCCGACCGCATTCGCGATGAACTCAAATCGAAGGGCGTCATTCTCGAAGACGGGCCGCAAGGCACAACGTGGCGCCGCAGTTAACGTATTTGTAATCGACTGCCGCTACTATCTAGGCACCGCCGTTAATACCTAACGAACGGTTTGCTTTATTCGCGCGTCGTCACGAAACCATCCGCATCCGTCGACGGACATACTGGCAGTGAATGCTCTTGTAACCGCTCCGTTACTTACTTACTTACTTACTTACTTGTAAGTTAGAACTGCAGAAGCGGTTGTTGCTCGAGTTAGTCTTGAGTGAATCTTGAGTCAATCGGAATTATCTAAAATTGTAGTTGCATTTCGCTCTACGTCCCGTTCATAGTGACAAAGATGTTTCATATCGACATGCCGAATGCGTACTGCATGGAGAGGGAGGTGTATCGTGATTCGCATTGCGACTTTCAATCTAGAGAATTTCTTTACGCGTCCTGCCGCGATGAGCGGCGCGAACGACGAAGAGGGCCGTCAAGCGATTGAGGATCATGCCGAACTCAATCTCATTGCGGCGCGACCCGTCTACTCCGACGCGGATAAGCAACGCTTGCTGGCGTTGTCCGACCGCTATGGGTTTCACTCGCGCAATCCACCCGGCACCGCTTATGTTTATCTCAATAAGATTCGCGGTCAGCTCTTTCGCGATCCGGAGAACGGCCCGCCTACCGTCGTGGCGAAAGGTCGTGCAGACTGGGTAGGCTGGTTCGAACTTAGGCGCACCAATGTCGAGTGGCAGGCGACCTTCAATACCGGCCGCGTCATCGCCGAAACCAATCCGCAGATACTGGTGGTGGTCGAAGTCGAGAATCGTCCCACGCTCGAGCGCTTTAACGATCAAGTGTTGGGTGCCCATTTCGATCGCCGCTTTCCCTACTACATGGTGGTCGACGGCAACGATCAACGCGGCATCGACGTAGGGATACTCAGTCGCTTTCCGCTCGGAAGCATGCGCAGCCATACGGACGACACCGCGGCAAACGGAAGCAAGCTTTTCTCGCGGGACTGTCCGGAGTACGACGTACGCTTGCCTTCGGGACACCACATCACGCTGTTGCCCAATCATCTCAAGTCGAAACGGAACGGCAACGATCAAGCATCGCGCGATCGACGGCTCGCGCAAGCAACCAGAGCGCACGAATACGCACTCAATGCGCTCAACCGTTCGAGCTACGTGATCGTCGCCGGCGATATGAACGACACGCCGGAGAGCCCCGCCATCCAGCCGCTTTTACGCGACGACTTCACCGACGTGATGATGCATCCCGATTACCCTCAAGATCGTCCGGGCACGTATACGACCGGGCTCATCACGGGAAAGATCGACTACCTGGTTATGTCGCCGGCGCTTCGCGAGCGATTAGATACCGTGGGGATCGAACGCCGCGGCACTTATCATCCAAAATTATGGCCGTCGTTCGATACCGTAAAGAAGGCGGCGGACGAGGCATCCGATCACCATTTGGTGTGGGCTGATTTCGACTTTTAGTTCGCCCCAGACGTTTGCTCAAGACGTTTCGATCAAGGCATCGAATGGGGCGCGACACGAGTGAAACAGAACCGGCGAGAAAGCCGGTGCGATAGAAATAGATAAAGAAGTCGCGATCTCGCCGGTTAACGAACCCCTTCGACTTGTAGGACAAATACACGTCCGCATTGCATCGACCACGGCGGCGGCTTCCCTGCGTCTTGCTGTATGTCGTTGCCGGCCGACATCTTCCGGTGTTTTGTTCGCGAATGGGAACTCGGCAGGAAGTAGTGCGTATTAGTCCTAAGCGCTGCCGTCTAGGAATTCTTGCCCTACGTTGCGGCGTGTCCAGAGTCGATGTCGAGCTTCGTCGTTCCGATGGTTTGTTCGACTCTATTCCATTCAATGACGAGAGGGTTGCATCATGAAGATCTCCGTATTGCTTGCTGCACTGGCATTGTCCGCGAGTGCACTCGCGCAAGACACGACCAAACCATCTAATCCGTCTAGCCCGGCCACCCCGGCTATGCCAGGCACTACCACGCCCAGTTTGACCAATCCGAGCCCGGGAACGCCGTCCAAATCGGGTGCGACGTCGTGGCCGTCGTTCGAATCGTTGGACGCCAACGCCGATGGCCGGATCAGTTCCAGCGAAGCGTCGGCATCGAGCGCTCTATCGACCAAGTTCTCGGCCCTGGATAAGCAAGGCAAGGGTTATCTAACGCGCGAGGAGTATCAAGCAGCCATGCGCACCGGAGATCGCTCGCGCGGCGAGAGAACGGGCAGCGATACAAATTAAGCACCGCTATTCGGTGAATGAACGAAGCAATTCGGCGACTGGGTGCGCCGAATTGCTTCGTGCGGACTAGAAAAATAGGCCTACAAAAATGGGAAGGCAGCATGAAGAATAAGAACGTTGCAACACACCGTGGCCTCCGCCGACCCATTGTGAGGTCCCTGTGCTTACCTCTCGCAGCTAGCCTCGGTGTCCACCCGATGGCGACTGCCGCACCGCTGCAAGACGACTTCGCGCTGTGGCCCGACCTCGGCTATTTTCGCGCGTATCCGATTGAAAAAGACGAACGGCGTTTCATCGCTTATGTGATTGCGGACGTTGGCTACGACGATAACTTGTTTCGCTTAAGCGATGTGCCCGGGGTGTCGGCATTCGGCAGCGACGATCGCGGCGATACCTTCGCGAAGGTGGGCGCCGGCATTCGCGGCACCGCCGATGTCAGCCAGCAGCAGTTCAACCTCAACGCGAACGTGGAGCGCTATGCGTTCGACCGCTTTTCGGACTTAGACAAGTGGACGTATTCCGCGGATGCGGATTGGTCGTGGCGCGTCGCCGATCGGTTGCACGGCGACGTCGGTTACCGCGTCAGTCAGCGCCTGCCCGATTTCTCCGATCTGCAATTCGCAAGCGACGACGTGATCTTGGAGGAGTATGCGCATGCGAGCGTTGCGCTTAGGTTACTGTCGCGTGTCGAAGCGCGAGCCTTGGGCGAGGAAGCGCGATACGAGCATGACGATGCGGTGCGCGCGAGCCTCGACAACAAAGTGCGTTCCGGAACGGTGGGCCTCGTGTACACGACGCCGTCCGAAACCAGTGTCGGCGTGCAGCACAGAGTGTCGGACGGCGATTATCCCAATCGGCAAGCAGTGGGTCCGATCACCGTGGATAACCAGTACCGCGAAACCGAATCGAGTTTTATTTTAACCAATGGATTCGATAATCCCGGCGGTCTTGATTTGCGTGTCGGTCGTACCGAGCGGCATCATGAAGAAGTCAAACAGCGTGACTTCGACGGCGTTACCGGCCGAGCGCATTTGCGCTACTCCATGCGTCCTAAAGTGGCGCTAGACGTTACGGTCTTCCGGGAGTTACGCGCCATCGAAGATTTGTCGGCGAGCTACGCCGTCGTGAGCGGCGGCTCGGTGGGGCCTGCCTGGGCGCCGACGATCAAAACCGTGTTCCAGGCTTCCTTCGTCTATGAAAAAAGAAAGTTCGGGGGCGATCCGGGTTTCGTATTGACGAATTTGCCGCCACGCGAAGACCGTACGCGAGCAGGGCGAGTGGCGGCAGGTTACAAACCTTCGGAGCATATCCAAGTAGGGTTGTCGTACGAGCGAGGAACGCGTGACGCTAACATTTCATTTGCGGACTTCGAGTACAACCTTGTTCAGCTGCATGTAGTCGCGTCGTTGTAG
>CAZQYC010000146.1:0-7401 GCA_964597495.1 uncultured Steroidobacteraceae bacterium
AGAACGGTAAGCCAATGCATATCGACGGGAGCTTAGCCTCTGCTACTATCTTCGGCAATCGCAGACGGTGCCGTCTTTCAATGCGCAATCTTTAACATGCAGTTTTTAATGTGGAATGCCGATGTCTCAACGCGACCCCGACAATCTGATTTGGATCGATCTCGAAATGACCGGGTTGAATACCGAGTCCGACCGCATCATCGAAATCGCGACCATTGTGACCGATAAGCATCTCAATGTGTTGGGCGAAGGGCCGGTATTTGCGATCCATCAGCCGGAGCATGTGCTCAACGCGATGGACGAATGGAATCGTAAACAGCATGGTGGGTCGGGTCTTGCCGCCCGCGTCCGCGCGAGCAACGTTACGGCGGCAGAGGCCGAGCAGCGGACGGTGGAGTTTTTGTCGCGGTTCATCGCAGCCGGCAAATCGCCGATGTGCGGCAACAGCATTTGCCAGGATCGGCGCTTTCTGGCGCGCGAGATGCCGAAGTTGGAGCGGTACTTCCATTATCGGAATCTCGACGTCAGTACGCTCAAGGAATTGGCACGACGCTGGGCGCCTTCGATCTTCGAGGGGATGAAGAAGGCATCGACTCATCTCGCCCTCGACGACATTCGTGAATCCATCGACGAACTGCGGTATTACCGAGAAAAATTCCTGAGAGTTGGTTAGCAGCTTGCTGAAAAACACCTTTCAGCAAGCCGTTAAAGCTTAGGAAGGTCTGGTTTATTTATACGTCGTCATTCCCACGTGCTGGAAATTGCTCCTGCATTTCCAGCATGACCTTCGTCCCTGAAGGCCCAAAGTCGGAATCCATCTGAATCGAGACGATGGGCACCGGCCTACGCCGGTGTGACGAATAACGCAGGGTTTCCTTAAGCGTTGCGCGGAGAACACCATGAAATGTCCCAAGTGCAAGCACGTCGAATTGCGAGCCGCTCGAATCGAGAGCGATCTGCCGGCCGCCGGCTGCCCGAACTGCAAGGGTGCTTTAGTCTCTTTGCTTTACTACCGCGACTGGGCGGAACGGCATGCGAATGACCCGGTGGATATCGCGACGAATCACGCGGTGGTGGAAGAACCTGAGGACACGGGTACAGCGATGACCTGTCCTAAATGCGCGCGTTTGATGACGAAATACAAAATGTCGGGCTTTGTCGCGAATCGCCTTGACGTGTGTCCGGGTTGCGACGAGGCCTGGCTCGATGGGGGCGAGTGGGAATTGCTGAAGGCTTTGGAGTTATCCCACAAGATGCCGCAAGTATTCACCGAAGCTTGGCAGCGCACGATTCGTCGTCAAATTGCCGAGGACACTCGGCGCGGCATTTTGCGCAAGGCCATCGGCGATGAGGCGTTGAAGCGTAGCGAAGAGTTTAAGGGGTGGTTGAAGGAGCAGCCGCGCCGCAATGACATTCTGGTGTTTCTGCACGCGGAGTGATCGTCGATCGCTCTTCGCTTTTCCTCCTGGTCGCGTCCTCCTAAGCACGTCATACCGGCGCAGGCCGGTATCCCTCTTTCATGCCGATGTTTCAGAGGGACCCCGGCCTGAGGCCTCCAGGGATGGAGGTCATACTGGGAATGCAGGAGCAATTCTCAGTGCGCCGGGGTGACGAAGTAACTACGTTACTTCGTCACTTTATTTCCCGCCAAGAAGAGCCACGTCTCGACGACGGTATCCGGATTGAGCGAGATGCTCTCGATGCCCTGCTCAAGCAGCCAGCGTGCGAGATCCGGATGATCGGTGGGACCTTGTCCGCAGATGCCGATGTACTTGCCGGCTTTACGGCACGCCGAGATGGCCATGGCCAGCAAGGCTTTCACGGCATCGTCGCGTTCGTCGAAGTGTTTGGCGACGATGGCCGAGTCGCGATCCAAACCCAGTGTCAGCTGCGTCATGTCGTTCGAGCCGATGGACATACCGTCGAAGAATTGTAAGTACTGTTCGGCCAGAAGGGCGTTGGTCGGTAACTCGCACATCATGATGATCTTGAGCCCGTTCTCGCCGCGACGCAGGCCGTTGGCAGCCAGCAGCTCGACGACTTGCTCCGCTTCCTTCACGGTGCGAACGAAGGGCACCATGAGTTGCACGTTGGTCAGTCCCATTTGTTCGCGCACGCGCTTCAGCGCGCGGCATTCGAGCTCGAAACAAGGGCGGAACGATTCGTCGACGTAGCGCGCCGCGCCGCGAAACCCGATCATCGGGTTTTCTTCGTGGGGTTCGTATTGGCGCCCGCCGATCAAATTGGCGTATTCATTCGACTTGAAATCCGAAAGCCGCACGATCACCGGCTCGGGGGCGAACGCCGCCGCAATCGTGCCTACGCCTTCGCATAGCTTCTGGATGAAGAATTCGACTGGCGACGGATAGCCGCTCATCTGGCGGGCGATCGTTTGCCGCAAATCGGACGGCAAGGAGTCGAAATCCAGCAGGGCACGCGGATGCACGCCGATCATGCGATTGATGATGAATTCCAGGCGAGCGAGACCGACACCGCGATGCGGAATGCCGGCGAAGTCGAAAGCGCGGTCGGGATTACCGACGTTCATCATGATTTTCACCGGAATCTCCGGCAGCGAATCGAGCGCAATATTTTTCTGCTCGAACGGCAATTCCCCGTCGTAGATGAATCCGGTGTCGCCTTCGGCGCAGGACACGGTGATGGCGCGTCCTTCCTTGATCAGTTCGGTCGCGTTGCCGCAGCCGACGACGGCGGGAATCCCGAGTTCGCGCGCGATGATGGCTGCATGGCAGGTGCGTCCGCCGCGATTGGTTACGATGGCCGCTGCGCGCTTCATGACCGGTTCCCAGTCGGGATCGGTCATGTCGGCCACCAAAATGTCGCCGGTTTGCACGCGCGCCATTTCTTTCACGTCATGAATTATCCGCGCGGGTCCTGAGCCGATGCGCTGGCCGATGGCCCGTCCCGTCGCAATGACGTTGGATTTGTTCTTTAGCGTGTAGCGCTGCACCGTACGTCCCGCGCGGCTCTGAACCGTCTCCGGTCGCGCTTGTAAGATGAAAATTTCCCCGGTATCGCCGTCTTTGCCCCACTCGATATCCATGGGGCAGCCGTAGTGGTTTTCGATGATCAGCGCTTGCTTCGCAAGCTCGAGAAGGTCGGCATCGACGATCGAGAATTTAGCGCGTTCGTCGAGCGGGACGTCGACCGTAACGGTTCGCTTTCCGGAAGCGCTGTCGCCGTAGATCATCTTGATCGCCTTCGCGCCCAAGGTACGGCGCACGACCGGCGATTTTCCAGCCCGAAGCGCCGGCTTGTACACGTAGAACTCGTCGGGATTGACCGCTCCCTGCACGACGGTCTCGCCGAGGCCGTACGAGGCCGTGATGAAGACGACATCGCGAAAACCCGAGTCGGTGTCGAGCGTGAACATGACGCCGCTCGAACCGCGATCGCTGCGAACCATGTGTTGGATGCCGGCAGACAGCGCTACCTGTTCGTGCGCAAACCCTTGATGCACTCGGTAGGCGATGGCCCGATCGTTGAACAACGAAGCGAACACCTCGTGCACCGCCTTGAGTAAGGCCTCCTTGCCGCGCACGTTGAGGAAAGTTTCCTGCTGACCGGCGAACGATGCATCGGGCAGATCTTCGGCCGTGGCGGAGGAGCGGACCGCGACCGCAATGTCCTTGCCGCCGCTGAGTTGGTCGAAAGCGGCCAGAATCTCGTGCTCCAGTCGCGGGGGAAACGGCGTTGCCAATATCCAACCTCGGATTTTGGCGCCGGCCGCCGTGAGTTTGCCGACATCGTCGACGTTGAGCGTCTTGAGTTCGTCGGCGATTCGTTCCGCCAAACCGTCGTGCCGTAGAAAATCGCGATACGCTTGTGCCGTAGTTGCGAATCCCGTGGGCACGCTGACCCCAAGGTTCGCGAGATGGCTGATCATTTCGCCGAGCGATGCATTCTTGCCGCCGACGGTGTCGACGTCATGCCGCCCGAGTTTTTCGAAGGGAATGATATAAACGGTCAAAGTATCCTCTTGCCTGCGCGGCACAGCGGTCTATTACTTTACTTACTCAAAGGCGGACTTCGGTGCAAGGATTCACTGCAATGACGTTCGCATCGCGCGTGAATTATAGTCGCAGGCGCGTGACGAACGCAGCATTCCGACGTGAGGTCGGCGGAAAATCGGTAAGGGGTGAAAAGCGTCGATGAATCACCGAACGGTATTTTTTGTCTCGGATCAAACCGGCGTGACGGCGGAGACCATGGGCCACAGTCTGTTGACTCAGTTCGGCGGCGTTGCGTTCAGGCAAGTGACTTTGCCATTTATCTCCACGATTGACAAGGCGGAGGAGGCGGTGAAACGCATCAACGCGGTCAGTGCTGCGGAAGGCGTGCGGCCGGTCGTTTTCAGCACGCTAGTGCAGGAACCTTTGCGCGAGGTGTTGAAAAAAGCAAACGCGTTGTTCTTGGATTTCTTCGATGCGTTCCTCACGCCCTTGGAAGCGGAATTGCAAGTACGATCGTCGCGAACCGAAGGCCGGGCCCATGGCATGGCCGATCTCGGCGCGTATACGTTGCGCATCAACGCCACGAATTTCGCGATGTCGAATGACGACGGAAGCATGAACCAGGACTACGATCATGCCGACGTCATCTTGATCGGCGTATCGCGGTCGGGGAAGACGCCGACGTGCTTGTACATGGCGTTGCAGTACGGAATTTTCGCCGCGAACTATCCATTGGCCGACGAGGAATTCGAAACCAGCCGTCTTCCGGCGAAGTTGCGTCAATATCGGAACAAGCTCTATGGCTTGACGATCGCTCCCGAACGCCTGCAGCAGATTCGCAATGAAAGGCGCCCGGACAGCAAGTATTCCTCGCCGTCTCAAGTCGCCTTCGAATTGCGATCCGCGGAAGCCTTATTTGCCCATTACGGCATTCCATCTATCGACACGACCGAGTGCTCGATCGAAGAGATCGCAAGTCGAATCATCGAACGCGCGCAACTCGAACGGCGGCTTCGTCCTTAAGTCAGGCGACTCGGCGTGACGCAAGTCCCACTCCCCGTAAAGCGTGCCGCCGTCGATATGAAGGTTGCCGCGACAGCGCCGAAACGCTGCGATATAGTCAAGCGAGCTTGGCCGGTATTTCCACGATGTCCACCGCCGAAGTAAACGACAGTTTCTGCACCGCGAGCTGGCGCTCGCGGCCGGGCGATTTCGTCAGCCTGATGACGCTTTACGAAAGCAACTACATTCGCCTGCGCCATCTGGTTGGCGATGCCTTTGCGTTGCCCGATACGCAGATTTCCATGCAGCCCGACGATTGTCCGTTGCGCTTGCACGTCGTCGAACGAAGCCCTTATACCGTGACACTGGCCATGACCTATGAGTTCGTCGAGGATGGGGTGTTCGTGGCCGACCCGGATCTGCAGCTTCGCGTCTATCGCGATGCGCGGCTAGCCGAAGCGCTCGATAGCCCGCGTTGGCAGCGGCTCAAAGTATTGAACGAATGGCGGCGCCGTCTTGCGCATAATCTCAACGCTCGCTGGCAACGCAACATGATGCTTAACAAGTGGCTTGAGTATTGTGCCGAGCGCGGCCATCGCTTCGAATCCGCTCCGCACGCACCGTCCAACGATCGCCAACGATTGCCGATCGATGACGGCCAGTAGATGACGGCCACTAATCGCAATAGTGGAAAGGCGCGATGAGCTTGATGCGGCAATGGGCACGATTGCGCCGTTTTTGGTCCGGGCAGCCGGAGCCGGAGCATGAGCAGCAGCTCATACAGCTCTATTGGAATCGCGCCGAGCTAAAGAAAGAACTCGCCACGCAAACCGAACAACGACATGCGCTCGAGGAGAAGGTGCGCTTGCAGGAGGCGGCTGCGCGCCGTGTCGCCGAGCAGCAGGAGCAATTGCACGCTTATCTTGGCAATCCCGAAACCGGAGCGAATGCGCTTGTGTACTTCCAGCTGCGCGCGCTTTGGCGGCTCGGCAGCGAACAGCTGGCCAAATTTGCGGCCGAGTTGCGGCGGCAGCAAGACGAGCGCGAACGCAAGCGGCATCAGGACGAGAGCGAAGCGCGCCGTGCTGCCGAATTGGCGGCGGCGGACGAGCAGTTGTTGAATGCACAGTCCATCGTGGCGACCTTGCAGGCACGCATTCAGCTCGTGACTAGCCGTCGCGCAGAACTGGGCCGATGGTGGTTGCTCTGGCTATGGAACTATTCGAAGCGGCGCGAACTCGCCAAAGAGATTACGCATTTGCAGGTGGAGTGGAAGGCCGCTGCCGCGCAGGCTTCCGATCTGACCGACGAGCGTGATCACACGGCGTCGCGTCCGCTGCCTGAGTATTCCGGCATGTCGGTGGAAGGTAGGCGCATGGTGAATACCGCTGCGTTGGCCTACGCCGAATTTCAAATCGCGCTGTTGCCGAACCGCGGGCTCGCGCCTTTGGCGAAGGACGCCATCAACGTGCAAGTCTTCGATATTAAATTCGGATCTCGCGAAGAGTGCGCGCGTTTGATGGCACTGACCAAGGCGGGTCTGCAGGCGCTCGCGGCGGGTGCTCAAGATTTGACGATGCTAAAAGAACTCACCGAGCGTCTGCGTGCGCGTGCGAACTATCGGGGTTCCGAGGACACCGTACCCACTGCTGAATCCATTCCTGGCCCGTCGACCGCTGCGGTGGCCGGAGCGGCCACCGAGTCCCTCGATCGAAAAGGAAATGCGCTGAACGTGTTGGTCGACGACTACTGGAGAGTAGGCGCGGTACTCACGCGATGAGCGCGTAGCGGGCCGACGTACTGAGAATTGCTCCTGCATTCCCAGTATGACCTCCATCCCTGTAGATCCTTTAGTTGCTGAGCACCGGGCGCGGCGAAGTCGAGGCACGCGTCTCGGAGCGGCTTTTGGAGGCGCCTTCCTTGCTCCAGTCGCGCAAGTCCAAAGCGATGTGCGTAGCTTCGCTCAAGATGGCGTCGTTCTGTTCGCTGGCTGGAATGTCGCTCATGGCTTTGATCGGGGGCAGGCCGTCGGCCTTGCGGCGTGTATTCTCGTTTGCGACACGCTGTTGATCGATCTGGGTGCGCTCCGCTTGGCGCTTCTTCAAATTCAACGATACGCTTTTTTGCGCTCGGGCCGTTTCGAAAATATCGATGTCCTTCAACAGCATCTGGAAATCGGCGTCGGTGGCGACGCGTTTGGCGTGCGCTTGCTCCAAGTCGGCAATCGATTGACGTAGCGAGTTGTCTTTGCCGAATTGAACGGAGTGAATTCGATCCCACGGCAGCGCTCTTTCGCGCTTGCTCTCGCCGACTTCCTCGGTGCTGATCGCCGACGGCAGCGCGATGTCGGGCTGAACGCCCCGGTGCTGGGTGCTTTCGCCGGTGATGCGATAGAACTTGCCGCTGGTAAACGTGAGCTGTCCGA
>CAZQYC010000147.1:0-7355 GCA_964597495.1 uncultured Steroidobacteraceae bacterium
TGAGCGCCGTACTCGTTCGCGTCTTGCCGTCGCTCAAACCGCGAGTTTGGTTGGGCTGCACGATCGATACACTCGGCCTCCTGGTCTTTGCGACCGGATTGGCCGCCTCCACTAACGGTCTTAAAAGTCCATTGCTGACGCTTATGTTGTTACCTCTGACCGCAGCGGCCGTTGCGCTCGGGCGGCTCATGTACGGAGCGATCGCACTCGCGACGATCGGCGCCGTGTTTGCGCTAGGTTACTGGACGCCCGATATACCGATCGGCGGCTCAAAATTCGTGGTGTCGCTGATCAGCGCGCTCGCTCCGGCCATTATCGCGACGACGGCCATCGCGATGTTGATGGAACAAATGCAGGGCGCCGAACAGCATATCGAAGATCTGCGTTCGGCCGATCCGATGACGGGGCTATTGAATCGCCGCGCGTTCGAAGAAGCGCTAGTGCGCGAGCATCGCAAGGCGGATCACGGCGCTCATCCTTATAGTTTGATCGCCGTGAACGTGGCCAACACCGGTGAAGCAAACGAATCCGCGGGCCGCGAAGGCGGCAACAAACTCATCTCCGCGGTCGCCGCCGCAATCGGCCGTTCGATTCGCACCACCGACGTGGCGGCGCGGTACGACGGCGACGAATTCATGGTGCTGCTGATCGATGCGGACGCGACGCGCGCGAACAACATCTCCCAGCGCATCCGCAGTAACGTCTATGCCGGCACCATTTCGGTAGGCAATCGACTGGTTCGAGCGAACATTCATCTGGGGATGGCCAGCTATCCCAAGGACCGTCGCGAAGCCACCGAAGTCTTGGTTCTCGCGGAACAACGCATGCGGCACGACCGCGAACTGCGCAAGGCCGGCGCTTTGGCATAAGCGGTCGCGCACGGACTGCCCGCATCGGCATTGTTGAGAACAGGGTTTTAACAGACTGCTAGAATGACGCGTCGAAATGACGACCTATCTCGAAATTGATTTCAATCTCATTAAGATAGGCCGCACTTCTTGAGCTTGAGTACGCCCCATGTCGACCGCCAAACCAGCCCCTAGCGAACACGTTCATGGACCGAACTGCCAACATGACGACCATCATGCCCACGATCATGATCCCGTCGTGACTCCTTATCGTCGTGAGACCGCGAAGATCGGCCGTAACGATCCGTGCCATTGCGGAAGCGGAAAGAAATTCAAAAAATGTCATGGAGCAGAAGGAGCGTGACCGGTGCGACGACCTTGACGCGTTCTGCCAATTGGCGCGACTACTACGAACTCGGCAAGCCGCGCGTCGTATTGCTTGAGGTTTTTACGGCGATAGTCGGCATGTTGCTTGCCGTTCCGGGCGTGCCGCCGTGGAATGCATTGCTATTCGGTACGCTCGGCATCGCGTTGGCAGCGTCTTCCGCTGCGGTCATCAATCATATTCTCGATCGCCGTTTCGACGCGCAAATGGCGCGCACGCAAGCGCGCCCGATTCCGACCGGCCATGTCAGCGGGCGCAGCGCGCTGGCCTACGCGATTGCACTTTGTGCAATCGGCATGGGGCTTCTGCTATGGAAGGTCAACGTACTCACCGCGGCGCTCACCTTCGGCACTTTCATCGGGTATGCCGTGATCTATACCGTGTGGCTTAAGCACGCAACGCCACAGAACATCGTTATCGGCGGTGCCGCCGGCGCTGCACCACCCATTCTTGGCTGGACGTCGGTCACCGGCGACGTGCACGCACATGCCTTGCTGCTCTTCCTCATTATCTTCACTTGGACACCGCCGCACTTTTGGGCGCTTGCGATCGCGCGGCGTGAAGAATATGCGCGCGCCGGCATTCCCATGCTGCCGGTCGCTTACGGAGTCGCCTTTACGCGCCTGCACATCCTGCTTTATACGATCCTATTGTTATTGGTCACGTTATTGCCGTATCTCACGGGCATGAGCGGTCTCATCTATCTTGCCGCCGCGATCGGTCTCGGCATCGCCTTTATTTATTACGCACTGCGCCTGCATTTGCGACCTAACGAAAAACTTCCGATGCAAACCTTCGGGTTTTCCATCACCTACCTCTCGTTATTGTTTGCCGCGTTGTTGGTAGATCACTACGTTCGAATTTGATGAGAATGTCGATGTCCCTGTCCCGTCCACGCTCGCAAGGCATCGTCGTCGCATTGTTACTCGGGACCGTGGCGCTGATCGTTTACGGCTCGCTGTACCCCTTCGACCTTGTCCCGCACGCTCCTGCACAATCGCTCGCTCAAGCCGTTCTCGAGTTGTCCTGGGCCCGTGCCGGTCGCGGAGATCGAATTGCGAACGTGCTGCTCTATGCGCCGCTAGGATTCTGTTCGATGCTGTGCCTCTACGGACGACTGCGGCGTGGCAGCGCCGTCGCCGTGACTGTTGCGGGTGGAATTTTACTTTCGTTCAGCATCGAGGTAACGCAGGTATTTATCGAACAGCGCGTTCCAAGTTGGTGGGATGTCGTGCTCAACGGCGCCGGGACTATTGTCGGCGCGATCGCCGGCATAACCTGGCATGAACTTGGCGGACGAATGCAGGTCGCGTCCTCGAATTCCGGTCGGGGAAATCGTAGTGCGGCGATGGTGCTGTTCTTTTGGCTTGCTTGGCGCTTGGCGCCGTTCGTCCCGCAATTTTCGCTCGGCAAATTAAAAGCAACGTTCTCGCCGCTAGCCGATCCGTATTTCTCGACGTCGGTGACTCTTCACTACTGGATATGGTGGACCGTCATGGCACACGTTGTTTTCAGCCTAGTGAGCGCCGCGCGCGCCACCGAGGCGCTATTGGCCCTCATTGCGGTGGTGCTTGCGAGCTGTTTGGTGCTTTCGGGGCACGTATTTGTCCCTTCGGAACTCCTGGCGCTGATGTTATTGCTGCCGACTCTCTACGTATTCGATCGACTGACGCCCGGACCACGCCGCTTAATTCTTCTGGGTGCGATCGTAGGTCTGTTTCTCTACGATTCCTTCGCCCCGTTTCGTCTATCGCAGTCCGCGCAATCTTTCGACTTGTGGCCCTTCTTGGCGTGGATCGATGCGGGGTATCCGCTCGACTGGCAGTGGCTTGCACGACGGGCTTGCTATTTCGCGACCATGCTGTGGATTTTCAAAGAACGTGGACTCGCGCCACGCTCCGCAGGGGTTTTGGTTCCGCTCGCGGTGCTCTGCGTCGAAGTGGCGCAAATCTGGGTTGTCGGTCAGCGCCCTTCCATTACCGAACCGGCGCTGGCGCTACTCATCGCCTGGACCATGAGCGCAGTGGAAACGACTCGCACTACTCATCGCCGACACGCGCACAACCGTTGAACGTACGCTTGTCGAGTTTGGCGGTCGCACTGTACGCAAAATATTCTCCGGTCACCTTATCGTGGCAGGCGCGTAGCGTCACGGTGAGTTCCACGACATGTTTATCGATGCCCGCGCGATAGGTGACGGCGCCTTCCGTATCGCTGGTATCGACACCCATGAATTTAATTTCTGTCGGCGCCTCGTTTTGCCTCAGGAGCATGGCGTCGTGGCTCACTTCGATGGACCACGACGGTTCGCTGCCGCGCGCCAGCAGTTCGTAGGCCGCCGCCGGCGCCGTGCAGGCGTTCGTCGGATTCACGGACGAGGCATAGAGCAATTCTTCCAGCGCGAAACTGCCGGCGCCTGCAGCCGCATCGGTGCGTTCACCGTAGGCTTCTATGTAAATCGGCTTCGAGCCCAATTCACCGAACGCTCGAGCGAAAGCACCCTCGGTTTGATCGGCCAAGGGAATCTCGCTATTGGCCGAGCACAACCGTATGCCGAATGCCTTATCGGTTTGCGTCACGATGCCGCGCTTAATCGAGAGACTGGATTCGGCTTCAAGTTCTTGGGGAGAAGGTGCCGCATTCGGAACGCTTGTCACGCTTGCCGCAGGGGTGGGTGCCGTTGGAGACGGAGGCGATGTCGGTTTGCAGGCGCCCAGGATCGCTGCCGCCGGCCACATCAGCCATTTACTCGTAAAGCTGCTCGCCATCTCACCCCTCTCTTTGCAACTTGCGAAACACCGCCTAAGCTGAGTCGCAGCGACGACAACATACCGTAAAACACGCCGTTCGGATATGAGCGCGCTTGCTACAATTCGCGCTCGTTTCATACTTACACAGCCGATTCAAACACCCTACTCTCGATGGACGTTTCTCACCTGCTCGACAAACTGAACGATGCGCAACGACAGGCAGTGAGCGCGCCGTTGGCGCCCGCCTTGGTGCTGGCCGGCGCCGGCAGCGGCAAAACGCGCGTGCTTACGCATCGTGTGGCATGGCTGGTCGAAATTGAAAACGTTTCGCCGCACGGTATTTTAGCGGTCACCTTCACCAATAAAGCCGCCGGCGAAATGCGCGGTCGCATCGAGCAGATGCTATCGCTACCTTCGGCGCCGCTTTGGATCGGCACCTTTCACGGCATCGCGCATCGGCTGCTGCGCATGCATTTTCGCGAGGCCAAACTGCCGCAGACTTTTCAGATCATCGATGCCGAAGATCAACAGCGCTCGATTCGCAAACTGCTCAAAGCGATGAATCTCGACGAAACGCGCTGGGTGCCGAAGGAAGTAGTGTGGTTTATCAATGCGCAAAAAGACGAGGGGCTGCGTCCCGGGCAACTGCGCGACGAAGGCGATCCGGTGCGCCGGCAGATGATCAAGCTGTATGACGCATATCAAGAGCAGTGCGAACGCTCGGGCGTAGTCGATTTCGCGGAGTTGCTACTGCGTGCCTACGAATTGTGGCGCGACAATGCCGACTTGCTTGGACACTACCGCAATCGGTTTCGCCATGTGTTGGTGGATGAGTTTCAAGACACCAACACCATCCAGTATCGATGGTTTCAAGCGCTTGCCGGACCCCAAGGCATGCCGTTTGCCGTCGGCGACGACGATCAATCGATTTATCGCTGGCGCGGCGCGCGCGTGGAAAATCTCCTGCAATTTAGTCGCGACTATCCGGGTACGAATGTTTTCCGTCTCGAACAGAACTATCGTTCGACGGGGACGATCCTGGCCGCCGCCAATGCGCTCATTCAAAACAATACCGGGCGCATGGGAAAAAATTTGTGGACCTCGGGTGCGCAAGGCGACTCGATCAAATTGTATGCCGCTTACAACGAGCGCGATGAAGCGGACTTCGTGGTCAATCGCATCCGCGACTGGACGCAAAAGGGCGGGCTGCGGCGCGATTGCGCGATTTTGTACCGTTCGAATGCACAGTCCCGTGTCTTTGAAGAAGCGTTCATTGCCGCGCGCTTGCCGTATCGGGTGTACGGCGGTCTACGCTTCTTCGAGCGCGCCGAAATTAAAGATGCACTGGCGTATTTGCGTTTAGTCTTCAATCGCGCCGACGATGCATCCTTCGAACGCATCGTGAACCTGCCGACACGCGGCATCGGCAACGTAACGCTGGATATGCTGCGCAACTATGCTCGGGCGAATGCGTGCACGATGTGGCAAGCGGCCGGAGCCACATTAAGCGAGCTTGGCCCGAAGTCCGGCACGAGTCTCCATGCATTTCTCGCATTGATCGAACGACTCGACCACGACACAAAGAATCTACCTCTGCACGAGCAAGTGGATCATGTCATCGCCATGACGGGCCTGATCGCCCACTATCAAAAGGAAAAAGGCGACAAAGGCGAGGCGCGCGTCGAAAACTTGGAAGAATTAGTGAGCGCGGCGCGCGGTTTCAACACCGAGGAAACCGGCGATCTCTCGCCGCTGGCGGCCTTCCTTTCGCATGCCGTCCTCGAATCCGGCGAGGGACAAGCCGAGGCGGGCGAAGACAGCATTCAGATGATGACGTTGCACACCGCAAAGGGACTCGAGTTTCCGGTAGTGTTTCTCGCCGGCATGGAAGACGGCGTGTTTCCGCATCAACGTTCCGCCAAAGACCCTGCAGGCCTCGAAGAAGAGCGGCGTCTCTGCTACGTCGGTTGTACGCGCGCAATGAAGCAACTGTACCTAAGCCACGCCGAACAACGCCGCTTGCACGGCGTCGACAATTACGCCTCGCCGTCGCGCTTCATTCGCGAAATTCCGACGGAACTCGTGGAAGAAGTTCGGCCGCGCATTCAAGTATCGCGGCCCGTGTTTACGCGCGCGCGCCCCATGATCGAAGAAGAGTCCGGCGCAGGGGTGCGGTTGGGGCAACGCGTGCGTCACGGCAAGTTCGGCGACGGTGTCGTGCTCAATTTGGAAGGGCAAGGCACTCACGCCCGCGTGCAAGTCAATTTCGAACGCCAGGGAACCAAGTGGCTCATGCTTTCCTATGCGAACCTGGAAACGCTATAGCGTTTTCCCACTAGCTACCGATAGAACGAAACCCCGCGCTCCGTACCGAAAGCCAGCAGCCTGTTGAAAAACACTTTTCGCAAGCGAAGTTGAATAAGTGACAGGAAGTCCTTTTTCAACAAGTTGCTAAGATTCTCGATTAGTATCGCGCCACACTTCAGTGAGCGTGGGTGATGTCGATGGACGTGAAAGCAGCGGTAGCGTGGCAGGCGAACGAACCTCTTTCGATCGAGACAGTGCAGCTCGATGGACCGAAGTCGGGTGAGGTGCTGATCGAGATCAAGGCGACCGGCGTTTGTCACACCGACGAGTTCACGCGATCGGGCGCGGACCCGGAAGGGTTATTCCCGGTGATCTTCGGACACGAAGGCGCGGGAATCGTCGTGGACGTCGGACCCGACGTAACGACGCTTAAAAAAGGCGATCACGTCGTTCCTCTCTACGTACCCGAGTGCCGTCAATGTAAATCCTGTCTGTCGCGCAAAACGAATCTCTGCACGGCCATTCGCGCCACACAGGGGCAGGGCGTCATGCCCGATGGAACCAGTCGTTTTTCCCTCGGCGGTCGCAAGCTTCATCACTACATGGGATGCTCGACCTTTGCGAATTTCACGGTGCTGCCGGAAATTGCCGTTGCAAAAATTAGGCAAGACGCTCCTTTCGACAAGGTGTGTTACATCGGCTGCGGCGTCACGACCGGCATCGGCGCCGTGATCAACACGGCGCAGGTTGAACCGGGAGCTAACGTAGTCGTATTCGGACTCGGCGGCATCGGTCTGAATGTGATCCAAGGGGCACGCTTGGTCGGCGCCAATAAAATCATCGGCGTCGACATTAACGCAAAGCGCAAGCCCCTCGCCGAGAAATTCGGGATGACGCATTTCGTCAATCCAAAGGAGGTCGATGGCGATCTAGTGCAACATTTGATTGCCTTGACCGATGGCGGCGCCGACTACAGTTTCGAATGCGTAGGCAATGTCGATCTCATGCGTCAAGCGCTCGAGTGCTGTCACCGCGGCTGGGGCCAATCGATCATCATCGGCGTTG
>CAZQYC010000148.1:0-7236 GCA_964597495.1 uncultured Steroidobacteraceae bacterium
ATCAAAGGCCAGCTGGCCAGCAACAAAGTGCTGCTCTACATGAAAGGCACGCCCGATTTTCCGCAATGTGGATTTTCCGCAGCGGCCGTTCAGGTACTGAATGCCGTGGGTGCAGAATTCGGCTCGGTCAATATTTTCGAGGACCCGGAATTGCGCGAGACGCTCAAGCAATACTCCAATTGGCCGACCTATCCGCAGCTCTACGTGAACGGCGAACTCATCGGCGGCGCCGACATCATTCGCGAGATGTATCAAAGCGGCGAGTTACAGAAGGTGATTGCGGAAGCGAAGTGACGAAAAGTTTCGTTAGGAGAGATCTTTCGCAGTGATCGCGGAGAAGAACCTAAGAAGAACGAATTGGTAGGGGTGGTTGAGAGAGTGTAAGACCCTCACCCCAACCCCCTCCCGCAACCAGGAGAGGGAACAAGAACCCTCTCCCGGTTGCAGGGCGAGTCGAGGATGACTTTCCAACGACGCTCAATGTGTCGTTGGACCGCGCGAGCGGCAATGCAGGGATAGCATTGCCCGGGGTCGGGCAGGAGTCGCCTTCGACGGTCGCGTGCAGCGCGGGTGAGGGGACGTCTACCTCCCGTAAATTCCTTTAAATCGGTTGCAGACGTAGCAAAACAGTTCCGCCGTTTTTTGCGCATCGTACAGGGCGGAGTGTGCTTCGTTGTTGTCGAACGGAATTCGCGCCGCCTGCATGGCTTTGGCGAGTACCGTTTGCCCGAGCGCCACGCCCGCTAAGGTCGCGGTGTCGAAGCAGGAGAAGGGGTGGAAGGGGTTACGTTTGATGTCGGTGCGCGCCACCGCCGCGTTCAAGAAATTCAAGTCGAAAAAAGCGTTGTGACCGGTGAGAACGGCACGTGTGCAATTGTGGTCTTTAACGGCGCGGCGCACTTCCTGAAAAATCTTCGTGAGCGCTTCTTTCTCCGAAATCGCCGGACGCAGGGGGTGATAGGGATCGATGCCGTTCACGGCCAAGGAGGCCGCTTCGATATTTGCGCCCGGGAAGGGATGAACGTGAAAACGCCAGGATTCGCCGGAAATGAACGTTCCGTCACCCTGGATCTCGATTAACACGGCGGCGATTTCCAGCAGCGCGTCCGTGTTCGGATTGAAACCGCCGCATTCGACGTCGATCACCACGGGTAAAAAACCGCGGAAGCGCTCGGCGATGAGCGGCGCAGAGAGGAGGTCTGAAGCGGTAATGGACATGAAGGTATTAAAAATTGGACGCCAACTTCCATCTTATCGTTTCGCCCGCTCGGAACGGCACGATTTCCGAGTCTGCGAAGGGGTAGCTCGCAGGCGGTTGCCATGACGTTCTTTCCAAGGTGATGAGTTTGGAGTTTCGCGGCAGCTTGTAGAAGTCGGGGCCGCGCTCGGAAGCAAAGGCTTGCAGCTTGTCGAGCTTGCCGGCGTTTTCGAAAACCTCCGCGTACAGCTCGATGGCCGCATGCGCCGAGAAGACGCCCGCACATCCGCAGGCATGCTCCTTCGTATGGCGCGCATGCGGCGCGCTGTCCGTCCCCAAAAAGAAGCGAGGGTCTTCGGACGTCGCTGCCTCGACCAGTGCCGTTCGATCGTGCTCGCGCTTTAACACTGGAAGGCAGTAATTGTGAGGGCGGATACCACCTTGGAACAGGGCGTTGCGATTGAGCAGGAGGTGTTGCGGCGTAATGGTTGCGCCCATGTTGTCGTGTGCTTTAACGAACTGCACCGCTTCGCGAGTGGTCGCATGTTCGAACACGATTCGCAGTGCCGGGAAGCGGCGCCGAATCGGTAACATTGTCCGATCGATGAACGCGCGCTCTCGATCGAAAACGTCGACGTCGTGCTCCGTGGCCTCGCCGTGCACTTGAAACACGAGACCCGTTTCTTCCATGGCAGCAAGCGCCGGAAAGATTTTTTCAATGGCGGTTACGCCGGCATCCGAATTCGTGGTGGCGCCCGAGGGATATAGCTTCGCCCCGACCACGAAACCGCTCTGCTTGGCGCGGTGAATTTCGTCGACCGGCGTATTGTCCGTCAGATAAAGCGACATCAGCGGTTCGAACGAGACGCCTTTGGGAACCGCCGCCGTAATCCGGTTCCTGTACTCGGCCGCGGCGGCGACTGTCGTCACCGGCGGCTTTAGGTTGGGCATGATGATCGCGCGAGCAAATTGGCGCGCCGTGAACGGCAGCACCGAGTGAAGCGCAGCCCCATCGCGCACATGCAAGTGCCAGTCGTCGGGGCGGAGGAGGGTGAGGGATTCCATCGGGTGATGAGCGAAGTGTGATGGGTGATGAGCAAGAGCGAAACGGCGCTATTTTGACTGGTCTGGGGTCTTCTGTCCTAAATTCTTGCCCATCACTCATCGCCTTTCATCCGCCACGGCGCTTTCAGCGATTACTATCTGGGGAAATGCATGAGAATCGGCGCTGGACGTCAATGCGCGGTCAATGCGTATGGAAGGCAGCTCCGCATTTCAGGCAATACGCTAAAACCCGAGGCTCTTTTCTCAGCGTATAATTTGCCGCCTGCAAGCGCTGTGCATGGCTTGCTAGTTCATCGCCCCGGCGCAGGGCCGGCTTCCGTCTTGGCAAACCCTGATCGAACACTGCTCTATCGACGAGTGCGGCATGGCTGAACCCAATAAGGCTCCTTCCAAGTTCGACGACATCGACCCTACCGAGACTCGCGAGTGGTTGGAGTCGATCGATTCGGTTCTGAAAGCCTCGGGTCCCGAACGCGCACACTTCCTACTCGAACAATTGATCGATCACACGCGGCGTTCGGGAACGTATTTGCCGTTTAAGCCGAACACCGCGTACGTCAATACGATCTCGGCCGCGCATGAGAAGGAATATCCGGGCGAGCGCACCATCGAGCGCCGACTCGAAGCCTATCTCCGTTGGAATGCGCTGGCGATGGTGGTGCTCGCCAATCGGCAGAGCACGGAATACGGCGGGCATATCGCTACGTATGCTTCCGCGGCCACGCTCTATGAAGTGGGCTTCAATCATTTTTGGCGAGCGCCTTCCGCGGAGCACCCGGGCGACATGATTTACGTGCAGGGGCACGCCTCGCCGGGCATCTATGCGCGTGCGTTTCTCGAAGGACGGCTGACGGAAGAAAATTTGCGCCACTTCCGGCAAGAAGTCGCGAGCGAGAAAGGCTTGTCGTCGTATCCACATCCGTGGCTGATGCCGGAGTTTTGGCAGTTCCCCACGGTGTCGATGGGCTTAGGGCCGATGATGGCGATTTATCAAGCGCGCTTTCAACGCTATTTGGAGCATCGAGGCCTCGTTAAAACGACGGATCGAAAAATCTGGGCGTTTCTGGGCGACGGCGAAATGGACGAACCCGAGTCGATGGGGGCTATCACCATGCCGGTGCGTGAATCACTCGACAACTTGGTGTTCGTGATCAACTGCAATCTGCAGCGACTGGATGGCCCCGTGCGCGGTAACGGTAAAATCATTCAGGAACTCGAAGCCGCCTTCATGGGCGCGGGTTGGAATGTCATCAAGGTTATTTGGGGCTCGCGCTGGGATCCGTTGCTGGCCGCAGACAGCAAGGGCTTGCTCCGGCGAGTGATGGAGGAGTGCGTCGACGGGGAATATCAGAATTTCAAAGCGAAGGGAGGCGCGTATACGCGCGAGCATTTCTTCGGTAAGTATCCCGAGCTCAAGGAAATGGTCGCCAACATGACCGACGAGGATATTTGGCGCTTGAATCGCGGCGGTCACGACTACCAGAAAGTATGGAATGCGTACCATGCGGCAGCCAATCACAAAGGCCAGCCGACCGTGATTCTCGCGAAGACGGTGAAGGGATTCCTGATGGGCAAGTACGGCGAGAGTCAGAACATCACCCATCAACAAAAGAAGATGGACGACGAGGCGCTCAAGGAATTCAGAGGCAAGGTGTTCCTGCAAATCTCCGACGAGCAGATTGCGAACACGCCGTTCCAAAAACCGGCCGAAGATAGCGAAGAGATGAAATATCTCCGTGAGCGGCGCAAGCTGCTGGGCGGCTCGCTGCCTCAGCGTCGGGAGTCTGCGCCCGCATTGACGATACCGCCCTTGCAGGCCTTCGAAGCACTGCTGAACGGCACGGGCGATCGGGATATTTCAACGACGATGGCGCTCGTGCGCATCTTGCAAACGCTGGTGAAGGATAAGCACATCGGATCGCATGTCGTGCCGATCGTGCCGGATGAAGCGCGCACCTTCGGCATGGAGGGCATGTTCCGGCAAATCGGTATCTACTCGTCGATGGGCCAGCTCTACGTACCGCAAGACGCGGATCAGCTCATGTCGTATCGCGAGGATAAGAAAGGACAGATTCTTGAAGAAGGCATTAACGAAGGCGGCGCACTGTCTTCGTGGATCGCCGCCGGCACGGCCTATGCGAATCACGGCATTAACATGGTTCCGTTCTATATTTTTTATTCGATGTTCGGTTTTCAGCGTGTCGGCGACTACATCTGGGCGGGCGGCGACAGCCAGGTGCGCGGCTTTCTCATCGGCGCAACGGCCGGACGCACCACGCTGGCGGGCGAGGGCTTGCAGCATCAAGACGGCCATAGTTTGCTCAATGCGTCCACCGTGCCGAACTGCATTGCGTACGACCCGACGTTTGCGTACGAGTTGGCGGTCATCGTGCAAGACGGCCTGCGCCGGATGTATAGCGCGCAAGAAAACATTTTCTATTACATCGCCTGCATGAACGAAAACTACGTGCATCCGGCCATGCCGCAAGGCGTCGAGCAAGGGATTCTCAAAGGGATGTATCTGCTCAATATCGGCGGACGCGGCCGGGTGCGCGTGAATTTAATGGGTTCGGGGACGATTCTGCGCGAAGTGCTCGCGGCGGCGGAGCTCCTCGAACGCGAGTACGGCGTGCCTGCCGACGTGTTCAGCGTGCCGAGCTTCAGCGAACTTCGTCGTGAAGCGTTGGATGTCGAGCGCTGGAATTTGTTGCACCCGACGGAGCCGCCGCGAGTGCCGTACGTACGCTCGTGCTTGGGCGACCGCCAGGGGCCTTTCATCGCCGCGACCGACTATATGAAAATCATTCCGGATCAAATTCGCCAATGGGTTCCCGGTCAATTCATCGTGCTCGGCACGGACGGTTACGGACGCAGCGACGCTCGCGCACCGCTGCGCAAGCACTTCGAAGTCGATCGCTACTACATTGCGCTAGCTGCCCTCAAATCGCTGGCAGACGACGGCAAGCTAGATCGCGCAACGGCCACGGCATTCATGAAGAAACATGGCATCGATCCTGAGAAGCCGAATCCGGTGAGTGTATGAGGAGAAGCTACTAGCCACTAGCTACTAGCCGCTAGCCAGAAATGCGCCATACGAATTCTTTTGTTTTTTTCTTGCTAGTAGCTAGCGGCTAGTAGCTATTCCTATGTCCCAACCCATCCTCATCCCCGACCTCGGCGACTTCAAAGACGTTGAAGTGATCGACGTGCTGGTGAAGCCTGGCGATGTGATCGCTGTGGACGCGCCGCTGGCGACGTTGGAGACCGAGAAAGCGACGATGGACGTGCCGTCGACTGCGGCGGGTGTGGTGAAGCGTGTTGCGATTAAAAAAGGTGATCGGGTTTCAAAGGGATCAGTGATCCTTGAAGTGGAGGCGGCTGAAGGAAACGCACCTGCATCGCGTTCGGTGCCAAGTTCTCCGCCCTCTCCCCAACCCTCTCCCGTCAAGGGAGAGGGAGTGAAGATCAAGGCAGAGGAAGTGGATGTAAAGAGAGCGCGCGCGGCTTCTATCACCTCTCCCTTTACGGGGCGAGTCGAGGATGGTTCTCCAACGACACTTGATGTGTCGTTGGACCGAGCGAGCGACAATGCAGGGATAGCATTGTCCGGGGTCGGACAGGAGTCGCCTTCGACGGTCGCGCGTAGTGCGGGAGAGGGTGCGCGCAGCGCTGTCTTGCCAGCGGCCTCTGTCTCACACGCCTCTCCGTCCGTCCGTAAATTCGCGCGCGAACTCGGTGCGGACTTGTCGCGTATCAAGGGTACGGGGCTCAAGAACAGAATCACTCACGATGACGTGAAATCGTGGGTAAAGCAGACGCTTACTGCTTCGGCTACAGCCTCTGCCGCGTTCCCCAAAATTCCCGACGTCGATTTTGCAAAGTTCGGTGCGGTGGAAATCAAGCCGCTCGGGCGCATCCAGAAAATTTCCGGCCCGCGTCTGCATGCCAGCTGGGTGAACGTGCCGCACGTGTGGCAGATGGACGAAGCCGACATCACCGAACTCGAGGATACGCGTACGAAGCTCAAGGGCAAGGCGGCGAAGGAGGGCATCAAGCTCACGCCGTTGGCGTTCATCATGCGCGCCTGCGTGAAGGCATTGCAGGAGTTTTCGGTCGTCAATGCATCGCTCGACACGGCCGGCCAGAATTTGGTGTTGAAGAAGTACATTCATCTTGGTTTCGCTGCCGACACGCCAAACGGCCTCGTGGTTCCTGTCGTGCGGGATGCGCATCGCAAAGACGTCTACGAACTCGCTCGCGATCTGGCAGCGCTTTCCGAGAAAGCGCGCGACGGCAAACTGGCCGCCGCCGAAATGCAAGGTGGCTCGTTTACGATTTCAAGCCTGGGCGGTATTGGCGGCACGGCGTTCACGCCGATCATCAATGCGCCCGAAGTCGCGATCCTCGGCGTGTCCAAGTCGTCGATGAGACCGGTTTATCGCGACGGACAATTTGTTCCGCGGCTCATGCTGCCGTTTTCGCTCGCCTACGATCACCGTGTGATTGACGGTGCGACAGCGGTGCGTTTCACGACGTTTCTTGCGCAGCGATTGGCGGAGGTGAAGTCGTTGCTGGAGGCGGTGCCGTGAGGACGCTACTAGCCACCAGCTTCTAGCCGCTAGCCAGAACATGTCTAACTCACCTTTTCCTAATATTTTCTTGCTAGTGGCTAGCAGCTAGCGGCTAGTAGCTTCCTATGTCTCACCCCATCCTCATCCCCGACCTCGGCGACTTTAAAGACGTTGAAGTGATCGACGTGCTGGTGAAGCCCGGCGATACGGTGGCGTTGGAAACTCCGCTCGTGACCTTGGAGACCGAAAAGGCGACGATGGATGTGCCGTCGACGGCAGCGGGCATGGTGAAGCGTGTCGCGATTAAGAAAGGCGATCGCGTGTCGAAGGGATCGGTGATCCTTGAAATAGAGGCGGTTGAAGGAAACGCACCTGCATCGCGTTCGGTGCCAAGTTCTCCAC
>CAZQYC010000149.1:0-7166 GCA_964597495.1 uncultured Steroidobacteraceae bacterium
GGCCCGAACGCGGTATTGCCCACGCGAAACGACGACTTACGCGCCCGATCCGCCGTGTAGCGAAGCGCGTAGTCCTCCAAAGTCTGCGAGGCCACCCATTGGTTGTATTGGCGGCGCTCGCGAACGATGCGTTGCGGCTGAGACGCGTGAGACATGGAACCCCGGTTGTTCTTGTTTTGCCGTGACGTAGGTGCAAGGGGAGTGCCAATGGCCAATAAGCTACTAGCCGCTAGCTGCTAGCTGCTAGCCAGAGAAAATGCAGGAGAAGCTCCCGCACGATGCTCAACCACCCAAACGAATCTCGGCAATGAGGCAAGAAGTAGAGTTCCCTATCTGGCTAGTAGCTAGCGGCTAGTAGCTAGTTGCTTCTTCACAGTGCATTCCCCACCCCCCGTGCACCACCTTCTGGCAGGCTCTTCGCGATCTACGTCATTTAACGCATAGGGTTTCACTGCCCTACGTCAAACGCCCCGTATGAGTCTCGGAACCGCTGTCGTAGCGTTGGGTACGGGGAGTCGCACGGTTTTTCCATATAACGGCCGGCGAGTCACAACATCATCCACCAGCAAAAAGGATCTACGCATGCGTCTTCATTCAACCTCTCTTTCCGCTGCCATTAGCGCGGCGCTTTTGTCGCTGCCGGCAGTCAGTGCTCTGGCTGCCGAAGTTACCTTGCCTCCGATCTCGATCGGAGCGGGCGTTCAAACCAGCTTCAAGCACTCCGAAGTCGATGTGCCGAACTCGGTCGATGTCGACGACTTCAACTTGGACAGCGCGCGCATTTATTTGAGCGGCAAAGCCACGGACACCATCGGCATCATGTTCAACACGGAGTACAACGGCGCGACGGAAACTGTCGGAGTGATCGATGCCGTCGCTCAGTTCTCGTTCTCGGACAGCTTCAATATTTGGGCCGGCCGTTTCCTGCCGCCCAGCGATCGCGCGAATCTCTACGGCCCTTACTACTCAAATCATTGGGGCGTTTACACCGACGGCATCCAAGACGGCTATCCGTTCGAAACGACCGGCCGCGACGACGGCGTCATGTACTGGGGCCAATTCGGCAAGGCGAAAGTGTCGTTCGGCTTATTCGACGTTCAA
Organism: uncultured Steroidobacteraceae bacterium; assembly: GCA_964597495.1. Classification (GTDB taxonomy): domain Bacteria; phylum Pseudomonadota; class Gammaproteobacteria; order Steroidobacterales; family Steroidobacteraceae; genus CAZQYC01. The sequence goes on from CAZQYC010000149.1 coordinate 1,102, forward strand.
GGGTTGACGAAAGGTAACTCCGACGTGCTCGCGGCAGGCCGTGTGCAACTCGACTTCTGGGACGCGGAAAGCGGTTACTACTTGAACGGCACTTATTACGGCGACAAGGATTTGCTGGCAGTCGGCGTGGCGGCGCAGAACAATGCCGGCAATAACGCGTACAGCGTCGATTTCCTGTTGGAAAAGAAGCTCGCCGGCGCGGGGACCTTCTCGCTCGAAGCCGAATACGCGAAGTACGACGGTCTTGGCGGCTATCCCTCGCCGCGACCCGGCGCCTACGATTCGAGCGACGGCGCGTACGTCCTTGCCGCTTATCTGTTCCCCCAGGAAGTAGGCATCGGCAAGTTCCAAGTCCTCGCCAAGGTCGCCATGGCCGGCTACGACTACGCCACCAACGTCGATGTCGATCAAGACACGATGGAACTCAACGTGAACTACATCATCAAGCAGTTCAACGCGCGTATCAGCGCGTTCTACATAGACACGAAGTACGACCCGAGCGGCGCAGGTACGACGGCCGTCATCAACACGATCCGACCGGACTCCAAGACCTACGGCATCGGCTTGCAAGTGCAAATGTGACATGGCCGGCGGGAGCCGCTCATGTCATCCCGGCGAATCGGGATCCAGCGGCGGCTCCCAGTCCAGTTGACGAAAACAAACATCAAACGAAGGGTTATTTATGAAACTGAAATCTGCAATCAAGAGCGCCTTGCCGGCGGCAGCCCTGCTCGCCGTCGCCTCGCTCGCTAATGCGGCCGACACCATCAAGGTCGGCGTACTCCACTCACTCTCGGGAACGATGGCGATTTCCGAAACCACGCTGAAAGACACCGTGGTCATGCTCATCGATGAGCAAAATAAAAAGGGCGGCGTGCTTGGCAAGAAACTCGAAGCCGTGGTCGTCGACCCCGCTTCGGACTGGCCGAAGTTCGCCGAAAAGGCCGAACAATTGCTGGTAAAGGACAAAGTCGCTGTAGTGTTCGGGTGCTGGACATCGGTTTCCCGTAAATCGGTGCTGCCGGTGTTCGAGAAGAACAACGGCCTCCTGTTCTACCCGGTGCAGTACGAAGGCGAAGAGTCGTCGAAGAACGTGTTCTACACCGGCGCCGCGCCGAATCAACAGGCCATTCCCGCCGTGGATTACCTGATGAACGAAGTGAAAGTTAAGCGCTGGGTGCTCGAAGGCACGGACTACGTCTATCCGCGCACGACCAACAAAATCTTGGAAGCGTACCTCAAGAGCAAGGGTGTCAAGGACGAGGACATCTCGATCAACTACACCCCGTTCGGCCACTCCGATTGGCAAACGCGCGTAGCAGCGATCAAGAAGTTCGGCTCGGCTGGCAAGAAGACGGCGGTGGTTTCGACCATCAACGGCGACGCCAACGTTCCGTTCTACAAGGAACTCGGCAATCAAAAGATCTCGGCCGAAGACATTCCGGTCGTCGCGTTCTCCGTGGGCGAAGAAGAACTCGCGGGCATCGACACCAAGCCCCTGGTCGGTCACTTGGCCGCTTGGAACTACTTCATGACGGCAAAGAGCCCCGTGAACCAGGAGTGGATCAAGAAGTGGCACGCGTGGAATGCCGCCAATAAGAAACCGGCGAACCGCACCTTCAACGACCCGATGGAAGCGCATGTGATCGGCTTCGACATGTGGGTTAAGGCAGTCACGAAAGCCGGCACCACCGATGTCGACAAGGTTGCGGCGGCCATGATCGGCATCGAATCGCCGAACCTAACCGGCGGAATGGCAAAGATGCTGCCGAACCATCATTTGACCAAGCCGGTATTGATCGGTGAAGTGCGCGCCGACGGCCAATTCGACACGGTATGGCAGACAAAGGGCCTCGTCCCCGGCGATGCGTGGACGGACTTTTTGCCGAGCAGCAAGGATGTGGAAGCCGATTGGGTGACGCTCAAGTGCGGTAACTACAACAAAGTCACGAAGGTGTGTTCGGGACAGAACTACAAATAGCCCCCTCACCCTGCCCTCTCCCGCAACCGGGAGAGGGTAAGAGAGTGCAGATGCACGGAACGCTCCTTACCCATTAATCTCACTCCCTCTCCCGGTTGCGGGAGAGGGTTGGGGTGAGGGTTCTGACGGATCACGAATCACAATCCCTGCTGTTGCCACCTTCACTCATCATCGACACAACGACCATCGTGGACCCTCGCTCACTTCAATACTCATTGCCACGCCTCGTCGCGTTTCTGATCTTGCTCTTTTCTTTCTCTGCCGTTCACGCAGATGCGCACGAGGGTTTCATCGCTGCAGTCAATCAGTTGCCTCAAGCCAGCTATGCCGAAAAGGCCGATATCGTCAAAAAACTCGTCGTGCTCCAACAGCCGGGCACGAAGCGTTTTTTGCAGTCGTTTTTGGACGGCGCGCTTTACGTGCGCACTGCCGACAATACGATCTTTCTCGCCGAAGAGGTCGACGGCGGACTCAAGCTTGCCGATGCGGTCACGCAAGAACCCGCCGGCACGGCCGCTGCGGACGGCTTCGAAAAGATCGGTACCAACAATGGATTGCGCAAAGTACTCCGCAGCGCGATCGCTCAATTCGATCTCGGCAATTCCGACGGCAAAGTTCGCCTGTCGGCGGTGAATGAAATGTTGAGGTCCATCGACGATGAAAGCATTGCTGTATTGCGTACCCATTTGCAGAACGAAAGCAACCGGGCCGTCAAGAAGGTCATCGATACGGGCCTAGCGCTGGCGGACATTTCGAGCGGTGATCGCACCGTCCGTATCAAAGCCGTCGAAACACTGGGCGACAGCTTGAATTCGGACGCCTACAACGCGCTGCAATCTCTCCTCGCCAAAGACGCGGATGGAAGGTTCGTGGAAAAAGATACCGACGTCCAGCGCGCGGCGCTTGAGGCAGTAAGCAGCATCGATGCATGGCGGAAATTTTACAGCCTGATCGAAACCATGTTCTTCGGCCTGAGCCTAGGTTCGGTGCTGGTGCTGGCCGCGATCGGGCTCGCCATCACGTTTGGCGTCATGGGCGTGATCAACATGGCTCACGGCGAACTCATGATGCTGGGAGCGTACACAACCTACGTCGTGCAACTCTTCATGCCGAATCACATAGGCGCGTCCGTACTAGTCGCCATACCGCTGGCGTTCCTAGTGTGCGGCGCGACCGGCATTCTGATCGAGCGCGGACTGGTGCGGTTTCTGTACGGACGTCCGCTGGAAACGCTGCTGGCCACGTTCGGCGTGAGCTTGGTTCTGCAACAAATCGTTCGCGATATTTTCAGTGCCAACAATCGGCCCGTGGAAACGCCGCAATGGATGGCGGGTTCGTGGCAAATCAACGAAGCGCTGGCCATCACCCTCAACCGCCTTTACATCGTCCTATTCACGTTCATCGTGTTCGCCGCTTTGTTATGGATACTGAAACGGACGAGGCTCGGCTTGAATGTACGGGCCGTCGCTCAAAATCGCGCCATGGCCCGCGCTATGGGCGTACGCAGCGAATGGGTCGATGCAATGACTTTCGGATTAGGCTCGGGTATCGCCGGGGTTGCAGGCGTTGCGCTCAGCCAGCTCACGAATGTCGGTCCCAATCTCGGCCAGCAATACATCGTCGACTCGTTCATGGTCGTTGTCTTCGGCGGCGTCGGCAATCTCTGGGGAACCATGATCGGCGGCATGTCGCTCGGCGTCGTGAACAAAGTATTGGAGCCCTACTCCGGCGCCGTACTCGCGAAAATATTCGTGCTAATCGCGCTTATTCTCTTCATTCAAAGACGGCCGCGCGGCTTGTTCCCGCAGAAAGGCCGCGCGGCGGAGCATTGAGAATGAAATCGCTCACCACCTTCCTCACCTCCATGCGCGCCGACCGCGGCGGGCATGTGTTCCTGATCGTGCTTGCTTTGATCACGGTCGTCGTGCCGATCATGCATCTGATGACGAGCGACGCATCCGCCTTGCACCTCTCTTCTTACACTGTGACGTTGATCGGCAAGTACATGTGCTATGCCCTGCTCGCCATCGCAGTCGACTTAGTCTGGGGTTACTGCGGAATCTTGAGTCTCGGCCACGGCGCGTTCTTTGCGCTCGGGGGATACGCGATGGGCATGTACCTCATGCGGCAGATTGGGACTCGCGGCGTGTACGGAGACCCTCTCCTTCCCGATTTCATGGTGTTCTTGAATTGGAAAGAACTGCCATGGTTCTGGCATGGCTTCGATATGTTTTGGTTCGCCGCCTTAATGATCGTCCTGGTACCGGGCATTCTGGCGTTCTTGTTCGGTTGGTTCGCGTTTCGCTCGCGCGTCACCGGCGTGTACCTTTCTATCATCACCCAAGCGCTAACCTACGCATTGATGCTTGCGTTCTTTCGCAACGACATGGGCTTCGGCGGCAACAACGGCTTTACCGACTTCAAGGACCTCCTGGGTTTCGATCTGCACAAACCAAATGTGCGCATTGCGCTATTCGTTTGCACGGCGTTCGCGCTCGCACTCGGCTATGTCGTATGCCGTTATATCGTCAGCTCAAGAGCGGGCCGCGTGATTCAAGCCGTGCGCGACGCCGAAAGCCGTGCTCGATTCATCGGCTATCGCGTCGAATCTTACAAGGTGTGGCTATTCGCGTTCTCCGCGGTGCTCGCGGGCATTGCCGGCGCGCTGTACGTTCCGCAAGTCGGGATTATCAATCCGAGCGAATTCTCGCCGATCAATTCCATCGAAGTCGTCATTTGGGTCGCGGTCGGTGGCCGCGGCACGCTCTACGGCGCCGTCGCCGGCGCCGTGCTCGTCAACTACGCGAAAACTTATCTAACCACCGAGATTCCCGAAATGTGGTTATACGCACTGGGTACCTTGTTCGTCGTGGTAACGATCTTCCTGCCGAAAGGTTGCGTTGGTCTTTGGAAACGCAAGGAAGCACAGCCGGCATGAGCCCAATCAAACGCATGAGGAAGATCGCGCAGTGGGCGCGACGCAAGCGCGACGGAGAGGCTGCGCCGGATCTCTCGCATCAAACCATTTTGTATCTCGAGGACATCACCGTCAGTTTCGATGGCTTCCGTGCGCTCAATGCACTCACCCTTTACATCGGCGTGGGCGAACTTCGCTGCATCATCGGGCCCAACGGTGCCGGCAAGACGACCATGATGGATGTCATCACCGGCAAGACTCGGCCCGACAACGGGTCGGCCTGGTTCGGACAGACCACGAATCTGCTCGAGATGACCGAACCTGAAATCGCGCAGGCCGGCATCGGCCGTAAATTTCAAAAGCCCACCGTGTTCGAGTCGCATAGCGTGTTCGAAAATTTGGAGCTGGCCGTCGCCGGCAACAAATCGGTGTGGCGCACCCTCACCGGACAATTGAACGGAGTACAGCGAGACCGCATTGACGAGGTGCTGGAAGCGATTCATCTCGGCGATCGACGCAAGTCTCTAGCTGGCGCACTCTCGCACGGTCAGAAGCAGTGGCTGGAGATCGGCATGTTGCTCATGCAAGAACCCGAACTTTTGTTGGTCGACGAACCGGTCGCTGGCATGACGCCGCAAGAGACCGAACGCACGGCCGAGCTGCTGACCTCGCTGGCCGGCGAACATTCGGTCGTGGTCGTCGAACACGACATGGATTTCGTTCGCTCCATCGCGAAAACCGTCACCGTTTTGCACGAAGGCAGCGTACTGGCCGAAGGCTCGATAGACGAAGTGCAGAACAATCAGAAGGTGGTCGAGGTGTATCTTGGGGAATAGCTGCTAGCCGCTAGCTACTAGCCAGAGTAAGAACTTTCTTGTTCTGGCTAGCGGCTAGTAGCTAGTTGCTAGTAGCTTCTAAACGTATGTTAAACATTCAATCTCTCAACCAATTCTACGGCGGCAGCCACACGCTCTGGAACGTGGACATGGTCGTGCCGACGGGATCGGTCACGTGCTTGATGGGCCGAAACGGCATGGGAAAGACCACGCTGCTTCGAAGCATCATGGGACTCTTAAACACGGCATCGGGATCGATCGAATACCAAGGCACCGACTTGCGTGGCGTTCCAGCGCATCGTCGTGCGGCGCTCGGCATCGGTTACGTGCC
>CAZQYC010000150.1:0-6886 GCA_964597495.1 uncultured Steroidobacteraceae bacterium
ATCTTTGCGAATCAGCACCGTCGTCTGCGTGCCGTAGTTGGTGGTCGGCGTACCTTGTTGCGTGTAGGTGTCGGCGATCGGCGTGAGGTTGAAGGTTTGCGCCTTGACCTGCGTCGCCGTTCCCAAGGCAATGGCTGCCATGACGAATACGATGGAACGCGAACGGAGTCCATTGCAAAGCGAGCCATGTGCTTGAATGATGTTTGCCGAGCATCGCAGCAACGATGTGCGAGGGAGACTATGCATGATTCAATTCCTCAATGGGTCTTGGTGGGATGGTCTAACGAGATCGGATCATTCTTCGAATGCCAACGGGCTTTCGACCTGGCATTGCCTTCGCGGTCTTAATTGAGCATTCCGTCGACGGTTCGCTTACGCAAAAAGACCTGCGGCGGGGTCACCGCAGGGTGCATAAGCCGCTTCTAGGTTCTGAGCGTTACATCGGACAGTTCCAAGATCCCATCTTGAAATGTGGAATAAGCATTTTCTGTCTGAATGCACGCTTGAATTCATGGCGACTCCACAGGGTAAGTCCCCGGGGGCGATCCCCCGGGGTTGCGATCTACAAGGCAATGTGACGGCGATGTGGACAGCATCGACCTCAATCGCTCGGAGTGCGCTTGAGATCGTGCGGGGAGAGTAATTCCGTCGAGGTGACGGATAGGTGACATGACGGCTTATTCGGCCGTCGGTAGCACTGCCCAGAAATACTTCCCTGCTTTTTTCTTGGCCGAGTGACTAGAACCTATCTCAAAATCGGAAACAGCTTCGATGCACCCTGGTTCGGAAGGCTTGTTCGGAACCGCCGTAAATACATCCCTGTAGGCTCGCACAAAAACATCCTGTTTTTGAGCGTTCCGAACAAGCCTTCCGAACCAGGGTGCTTACGCATTCTGATCATTTAGGATGTTTCGCTCGGCGAGGTTAATTTTGAGATAGGTTCTAGAACCGAATTGGGCTTATTAAATTAGGTCTCTTTTTTCCAAGCTTTCTTAATTCCCTCTCCTCTTGCGGGAGAGGGAGAGGGGCTGAAGCACAAAGTGTTCGCTTATCGCGTCACTTTCACACCCTCTCCCCATCCCTCTCCCGTCAAGGGAGAGGGAGTCAAGACATCGATGCTTAGATGAGGATAGGTTCTAGATGAATCGTGTTCTTATAACGCGACTAGGCAAGCTCGCGTCCAATCTCTCGGCTGATCTCCATGTAGAGCGACTTGAGTCCGGCAGTAGGTTCCATTTGCAGAACCGTTCGCAACGTCGTCGAGCAGCCGTGATAGACGTCCAGTGCTTCGGCGGGTCGCTCAAGACGCCGATAGCAGTGAATGAGGCGAATATAGAAATCCTCCGTCAACGGGGCTGCTTCGATTGCCTTTTGATATACCGAGAGCGCCGAGTGCCAATCGGATTGCGACTCCAGCGCCTTGCCGAGCTGCGCCACCTGCCTCAGAAACTTCGAGGCCAAGTTTTTGCGTTTCAGTAACGCTGTCGGCGCGTCGTCATCCGGCAGGAACGCGCCGCGATAGAGTTCGAGCAGATTTTGGACGCGTGCGGCCGCCGATCGTTTATCTTGCGCATCGTCGCAAACATGCTCCAGTGCCCACATATCCAACCAGCAAGAAGCCGGATTGAGCGAGAGCAACCCGTCCTGCAATACGACGTGTTCCTCGCCCAGGTGTTTGCGCAATCGGTAAAGCGTGGTCTTAAACGCTATCTTGGCCAGATCGCCGTCGGCATCCGGCCAAAGCATGTGCGCCAGCTGGGCGCTACTGACGTCGCGGGCTCCGAGCGAAATCAAGGCGCGCAACAATTCGCGCGGCTTCTCGCTGGCCTTCTTGCGCGCACCGCTGCTAAACGTAAGTCGATCGCCGTTTTTGACGACGTCGAACTGACCGAGAGTGTGAATGCGAATCGGACGCGGCCAGGACGGCGAAGGCGGGCACTTCGGCGGTTTGAGTCCCAGCTTGTCGATCATGCGTTTCACGTACTGAGGCGCAATGCCCGCTTCCAGCGCCGTCGCGCAGAGGATGGCCGACTCTTCGCGCAGGCAAAATGCCGGAATGGCGATCCCCATTTCTTCGGCGCGTAGCCAACCGGCCGAGAGCGCGCGTCGCGATTCGTGATGATCGCCGGTTAAGCGATGGACGTTGGCTTCGCAAAAATCGCAATACGCAGCGAGCAACGCCAACGTGTCGTGCTTGCGCTGGCTCACCGTGCGCGCTTCGGCAACGTACTTCAGGCTTTCGGCTAGGGCGCCTTGGTGCGCGCGCACGGATGCCAACAGCAGCAGCGACGTTCCGATGGGGTAGACCAGACTCGAATGTCGAGCGCGCTGCAACGCATGCAAAGCTTCGTGCTGAGCGCGATAAAGGTCGCCTTCGTGCAGATGAACGAGTGCAGCATGGTAGTTGTAGGCGAAATCGTGAAACTGACCGTACTCCGCCGTGGTTGCCAAACGGCGTAAATAGGCGTGCGCTGACTCGATGCTCCCTGCGCACAGTTCATTCGAGATGCCCCAACCGAGGAGCATCCTGTCCACTGCATGCACGCCTGATTGTTCGACCAGCTCCAGGGCTTCGCTCAATGCCGCGCGCGTTTCGGAAACGGAGCCTTTAATTCCCGAGAGACGCACCCTCCAGCTGTGCCATTGGAGGCGATACAAGGTCCGCGAGCCCGAAGCGCGGGCGAGCGCTGCCAGTGTTTGCAGCAGATGTTCGAGGTTATCCAATTGACCGCGTAGAAAATAATACATCCCGATCGAGGCGCAGAGCCCTAGTCTGCGGTCGCCTTTCTTTTCCGCTACGAGGATTTTCTCGACGCGATCGGCATAGACGGACCGATTTGGGTCGTCGTAGTTGCCGAAGATGAGACCGAGAAGATAAGTCGCCATGCTGGCGTTTTCGATTTCGGCCGCGGGCGGGGAGCGACCGTCGCTCAAGGAAGAATACAAATGCAGCCATTCTTTCATGCCGACAAAGTCATCGTATTCGGCGATGAAGCTCTCGATGATTCCCGACCATGCTCGATAGAGCGGCGTTGCATCGGTTTGCTTTTCGAACAGGGTGAACGCACGGATGAAAAGCTGGCGCGCTTCGGCCGGCGAAAACAGCAACCGGCACGCGCCAAGCCAGTAGAGCGACCACGCATTCTCGTCGCGATAGGGTTCGGGCAAGCTCGCGAGCCATGCTTCCAAAGTCCGAGTGCGGCCCTGGGCGACGCACGCCGGAGCTTGCTCCAGAACGATGGCCAGTGCTTCCGACCATTCCTCCGCGTTCAACAGCAGCGCAATGGCCGCTTCGTAGTCGTTCGACTTCGCCAGATTGGCGGCGCTCGATCGCTTGAGTTCGCGCAGCTGTTCTTCGCCGTAGGAATGGCCCGCACGATGCATGAGAAATTCCCGGAACAACGGGTGGTATTGATAGTCGTCGTTGCCGCCCGTTCGTTTCGTGGTGAAGAAATTGCGCCTGACGAGTCCGTCCAGTATCGCTTCGCTGTTGCTTTCCGCGGCGATGCGCTTCGCAACGGAAACGGACACGGTGGGGAGGAAAGCGGTTTTCAGCAGGAACGCCTGCTCGGACGGAGCGGCTCGCGAAAAAATTTCATTCGCAAAATAGTCAAAAACGAGTTGATTGGCGATTCCGTCGGCCTCGACGCAGCGAACTGCGACTTCCCTTTCCTTCGTATGCTCGCTCATCAGCACAAGACCGGCGATCCATCCTTGCGTGTTCTTGTGCAATCGACGCGCTGCATCGGCGGTGATCCGAGCGGGCTTTAGGCGCCGCCGCATCATTCCAAGGCTTTCTTCTTCGGTCAGCTTGAGTTCTTCCGCGCCTATCGACGCGATTCGATCGGAGAGAAACAGCCGCACCATCGAACTCGGGGGTGCGGCTCGACTCAGGACGATGACATTGATTCCGTCCGGAACGAGCTGCAATCCACGCTGCAGGAGATCTTGCGTGGCGGCGGTTTCGTCGAGCTCTTGAAAGTCGTCGAATACGATGACGCCGGGCTGCGGCAGATGCGCGAACAAGTCGTGAAAGTAATTTTCGGTGAAGCGATGGATGCTTCCCAGATGTTCGCTTGTCAGCAGCGGTAAAGGCTTGCGATGCTGTGGAGCGGAAAGCTCGGCGGCGGTGCGCATGTAGTAGAAGAAGGAAGCCGGGTCGCTGTCACTGCGGTCCACTTGATACCAGATCCGGGACAGGCCTCGGGACTCGAGATAGCTCGTGGCCAATGTGCTTTTGCCAAAGCCCGCCGGTGCGGAAATCCAGACGATCGGGCGGCTGCGAGCGGTGTCCAGCGTCTTAAACAGGCGTGTACGCGAATAGGCGCTGGACGAAGCGGGATAACTGATTTTTGCGGAAACTTTCGCACCGGCTGCGGTGGCTGCAGACGGTGACTTTTTTATCCGAGCCATTCCCCATGATCCTCATCTATATTTTTACCGTCGTTCCGGGAATTGCTCCTGCATTCTGACCTACAAGGACGTAGGGAATGCGGGTGTTGCAGGAGCATTCACCTGCCCAGTATGACTCCATCCCTGGGCGCCTTTCTGGAAGCCGCTCCTGCGTTAAAAATTCGAATGCAAGATCGGAATTCCCGAGGAATTCTGAACGCCGTCTTTTCGAATGAGAGCGATGCGAGATGTCGCGTCGCTTTTCGATGAACGGTTTTGGGCTGCGGTTCTTTCTACTCCGAATCGCCGAGGGTGGCAACGTTCTTCATCTATCTCGTCAAAGCGCGCTCCAAGGCGCTGACAAAGCGTTCAGCGAGAAGGGCCCGCCGTTGCATTTGACAGATTCCATCGATTGCGCGAAGTCGTGCGCACGATGAACGCTTCGACGACGAGAGAAATTATCGAAGAAAAAAGTAGAGACGGAGGAGCGTAGGAGGTTTTTGATTTCTATTTAATGCTTATTCGGTTCGAGAAATCGATTCGTTGCCGGGCACCTGATTCTACGATGTCCGATCGCTGCTGAATTGTTTTTCCGTTGCTTGGTTTGATTCGCAACGAGCACTCACCGCCGAGCTCTGTCGGCGGTGAGTGTTGTGTCGATGCACGGGCTCGATCAATAGTCGAAGAATTGTTGGACGTATGTTGAACGAGCCGTGCGTGTTCCGATTACATCAGAGTCCGATGGCGGCCAACCCGCCGTCGATGTTGAGCACCCACGTCCAGCCATAGCCGACGTATACCTTTCCGTTGTACACCATCGGGCCGCTGGCCGAACCGTTCGGGAAGCCATCGGTCGGTGCCGCAACGTACACGCCCGGTGCAGGCGAAGCTTGCACGGTTTTCACGATTTCACCGGTGTTTGCATTGACCGCGTAGAGGAGGCCATTCCACGTCATGAAGTAGACGAGGCCGTTGGCTACGGTCACGCCGCCGAAGCCGCCGGCCGGCAGGTTGAGAGTCCATTCAATCGCGCCCGTCGCCGCATTCAATCGGCGGGCGACACCCGTCGACGGAACGGGATCGTTACGAGTATGACCCACGGTGGTGCCCTGGTTGTTGACGACGAAGACAGCGTTATTGCTGTACGCCGCCGAGTGCATCATGCCGCCGATCGCGCTCGCATCGCCGATGGTGGTCAGCCAAATTTGTTGTCCGGTCGTACGATCGAACGCCGCGTAGCGACCGCCCTTGTCGCCCACGCCTACCAACTGACGCGTCACGCCGCCCACCACTGCGGTGAACAGATTCGGCGCCGCACCGACGTCATGATCGACGGTTCCGGTGTTGATGGTGTACACGTCGTTCGCCGTGAATTGATAACTCCAGCGGATCGCACCGGTGTCGAGATTGAACGCCACCAACGCGTCGGAGTAAGGACCGGCGGGCGCCGCGTAGGCTTGACCCGTGCCGATATAACCCGTGCGTGTCTGCGGATCGATCGCCGCCGTCGACCACACCGAGATACCGCCGCCGCAGGTGCCCGTGGGGCACATGTTGGTGGCATAGCTCAGTACGGCGCCGGTGGTCGCATCCAAGTACACCACCTTGCCGCGGAACATCGGCGTGGCTGGGATAAACACTTGGTACGAACCCGAACCGACGATCAGAGTGTTGCCCACCACGATCGGCGACGACGATACGCGCGCATTCGGCGTGGTTTCGATTTGCCGCGACCATCGAAGGGCGCCGTTGGCGCGGTTCAGTGCGAATACCCACCCCAGGTTGCCGCCCACGTAGATCGTATCCTTGGTCACGTACGGCGATGGCGACAGCATCGTAACCGAGGCTGACGGCATCACGTCCCACAACACGACGTTGTCGGTGATGCGAATCGCCTTCACGTGGCCGCGGAAGTCGGACACGTAGGCCACGTCGTCGACGATCGTCGGCGTGCTGGTGATGCCGCCGCCGGTCACGCGGGAGACCACGTGCAGCGAGCTGGCGTTGCTGGCGTCGATAGTGGTGTCCGGCGAGCTACGGCTGTTGTTGTAGTCGTGACCGAACATGCCCCAGTTCATCGCTCCCGCCGAGGGCGGCGGTGCGCCCGCGTAGTGATCGGCATAAGGCCCAAGCACGCAGCTGTAGCCCGACGGCGGCGGATTGGTGATGAGCTTGTTGCCGAAGGCCGCCTTCGGCGTGCCCTTCGGATGCGACGACAATGTGGCTAGCGCCCACTGATTGAACGCATCGCGATTGATGGTCGGCCACTGGTGTCCATGGCTGCTCGAACAGGCGATGTGCAGCACATTGCTAAACGAGCTGTAGTAGTTCGAGGCCGCCTGTGTCGTAGGACGGTAGTCGGCGCACAGCGTGCTGCCGCAATTCCAGAGATCGGTATCGCCGCCCCACACCGTGATCACGATCATCGGCGACAGCGACGTCGTATCGGTCAACGTGCCCTTGAGCGGATACGGACCCACGCGACCTTGGAAAA
>CAZQYC010000151.1:0-6824 GCA_964597495.1 uncultured Steroidobacteraceae bacterium
GCGAGGAGATAGAAACTCGGTACGCACACCCGCGGATACATGTAGCCACGAATGCCGGACGACGCCGTGGAGTCATAACTCTGTCCGGTTGCCACGATCGTGGTCGTGAACACGAAGGGCTCATTTCTTACTTCGTAGACTCCCCCCGATCCGCCGCTGATCGTGCATTGAACCGGCGCGTGGTGCGTGCGGTAGATCGGGGAACTCGAATTAGGCGGGTACGTGGAATCGACAGGAAATTCGGACGTACACCAATCGTCGGCCGCCCGTTGGGGCGAGGTGCGCCACGACGCTTCGGTGTCGCAAAAGCCGGGGATACCGTACGCGGTTTCTTCGTTGCTATAGGGATGACGACAATGCCATTGGTAACACGCTTGTTGCGCATGCACCGCCGTGCTGAACAGCCACACGGCTAACGCACTCACCCACGGAGCGAACCCACATCGCCTTAAAGCCCGCTTTATTCCCTTGTTGTCTTCCATCTTTCCATTCCTGACTATCATGAGATTCTCCGTATGCATTAATCGCAATCCACCACGCCCGACGACGTCGTCGCGTTCACGATCGCGGAATACCCGCTCAGCAGCGTCGCGCTGTCGACGGCGCGAATGCGATATCGATAAGTAGTCGTGGGCGTGCGGCCCGTGTCGTTGAACGCCGCGGTGTTCGAGGTGCCGATCTGCGTGAAGTTCGTGCAGCTCGCGCCTTGGCAGCGTTCGATACGGTAGCCGGTGACGGTTTGATTGTCCGTTGATGCGGTCCAAACAAGATTGATTTGCGTGCCGGACACCGGTGTCGCCGTGAGGCCCGTTGGAACGGACGGCGGTGTCACGTCCGTGCCGGTGGTGACGGCGGTTTGAATCGTGGAGTACGCGCTTACGTTGCCGCTCGCGTCCGTCGCGCGGACGCGATAACTGTAACTGCCGCCGGCCACCAACCCGCTGGTATTGGCATAGGTCACCGCCGTGGTGGTCGTGGCGATTTGAACGAAGGCACTGCACCCAACACCACTGCATCGCTCGATGCGATAGCCCGTCACGGCCGCATCGTCGGTGGACGCGGTCCACGCCAAATTGATTCGTGTGTTGGACGCGACCGTAAGAGTCAGTCCGGTGGGTGCGCTGGGCGCTTGAGTGTCCGGCGGCGTCGACAGCGTCGCCACCGTCGAATAGGGTCCGAGATTCAACGCCGCGTCGCGGGCGCGCACGCGGTAGCTGTAACTCGTGTTCGGAATCAAGGCGGTGTTGGTGTACGTCAGCGTGCTGCCGTTGGTCGTGGCAATCTGCGCGAAGTTCACGCAGTTCACCGGCGTGCAGCGCTCGATCAAGTAGGTGGTTACCGAAACATTGTCCGTCGCGGCGCTCCACGTGAGACGTAGCTGCGTGTTCGTCAGTGCCGTGAGACTTAACCCGGTCGGAGCCGTCGGCGGATCGGTGTCGGGCGGTGTGCTGACCGTCACGACAGCCGAATACGCACTCTTGTTATTCGCCGCATCGCGAGCTCGAATCCGATAACTGTAGCTGCTGTTCGCCGTGAGGCCGGTGTTGTTGTAAGGAGAGCTCGGCGTGCTCACGATCTGCGCGAAGTTGCTGCACCCGACGTTCTTGCAGCGCTCGATCAAGTACGCCGTCACCGCCACGTTGTCGGTGGAGGCGGTCCAGGTGAGGGAGATTTGCGTCGCTGATGTCGGCGTCGCCGCAACACTACCGGGTGTCGTCGGCGCGACCGTGTCGGCGGCGTGTGCAGAGAGCGAAAACAACGCAAGGGAAAACAAGACTATGCGCTTCATGCATCGTTCCTTCGATCTCCACCCGTCCATGGTTCGATCCGTTCTTCCCGAGCGGTCGAATCATCCTAAGTAGAGCTCGATGTTGTAGTAGTTAGAGAAATATCGAGGTCTAAGCCGGGGGTGACTTTAAGATCGGCTGCGTTCGTACGTCAATATGTTTCTGCGTATCGCCTAGAAAAATAATTCGCCAGGGAATACACCGAATTCGTCCCAATGACGATTTGAACGTATCGGTATCTTTATAAATTAATCACTTGCGACGCACAGCCAAGCACACATCGATCGCTACGCCCTACTTATTCAGAACTTCGATGAACACCCGCCGGAAACTCCGACCTCAAGATCCATCGGCCTGATTTTTGGCAAGGACGTTCTTAAGCGCATCCGCGACCAGTCTTTGCGTAAGGCGCAGTTTGAACGAATCCGGTTGATCCAAGTTGAGGCGGCGCAAATAGCGTTCGAGCGATGCATCCGGTTCGGACGAAAAAAGTGCTCTCGCGATTTCTCTATAACGGCTGCTTGTCGTCGCCGTCGCGGCCTGCAGTGCTTTTAGCGCTTTCGCAATCACCACTTCTTCGGCCGTGAAGTCGCTGCCGAAAGGAAGCTCGCCGAAAAGGCCGCGTGCGCGGAAGGGGCGCAGCGTCGCTTCCAATCGCTCGGGCGTGTTACTCCGAGCTTGCTCAGGAACACGGTACTCCGTCGGTAGTTTTCCGTTGCGCTTCGCTTCAGCAACCAGCGCGTCTTGAAAACGCGCATCCATCACGTTCACCAATGCGGCGATGGTTTCGCTGTCGGTGCGGCCGCGTAAATCGGCAATGCCGTACTCCGTGACGACGATGTCCCGAAGATGTCGCGGAATGGTCGTGTAGCCGTAATTCCACACGATGTTCGATGAGACACGCCCTTGCGCCGTTCGCGTGCTTCGCACGCACAGTATCGAACGTGCGCTCTCCAGCGCATGCGCCATGGCTACGAAGTTGTACTGTCCGCCGACGCCGCTCACCACCCGCCCGTCACTTAAAGTATCGGAGACTGCCGCGCCAAGTGCAGTGACCATCATCGTCGTATTGACGAATCTGGCGTCACGTCGTTGCGCGACTTTAAGCGCATGTTCTTCGCCGTAAAGCTCGTTCACGAAACTGATTCGCTTCATGGAGAACTGGCGCCGCTCGGATTCCGGCAGCTCGCGCAGCGCGGCATAAAACGCCCTGGGTCCGAAGAAGAACCCGCCGTGCACCAGAGCACCGTTTCGTAGCGACTCGCCAAGACAAGCTTTAGCGAGCTTGCTGCGAGCAGCCGGACTCGAGAGATCAGGGGCTAGCGATTGTCCGTCAGCCGTTATGATTTTTCCGGACTCATAGCGAACCCCTTCGAGAAACACACCCGCCGCTTGCAATTCCAGGAATTCGCTCGCCGAGATATGTGCCATTCCCGACTCAGAGAGTGCTTGCAGTGTATCGACGGTAACCCCTTCACCGATGCGCCCCGCATCGAGCAGCGATTGCAAGCGCGCGTTCGGATAGACTCGCCGCTTCAAAATACCGGCGCGATATAAATCAATGAAGCCGTCGACCAGCATCTCCGTACAGCCATAAAGCCCGCGCGAAAACGATCCCAGCCCTCCTTCCGCTTCGATCAACGAAGCGTTCGCCGACGCAGTGCCGCGCGCGTTCAACAGCTTCACGAAGTCGTTGGGTTGTTCGTGGCGCAGTTTCAATCCATACACGATTGCGTCGCCGAGTTCGCCGATACCAAGTTGCAACGTGCCGCCGTCGCGAACCAACGCCGCCACGTTAAGCGCAATCGAATACTCCGTGGTTCCGATCGGCATGTTGGGCGGACAAAAAAGCGGGGCGGCGTGATTCGGCGTGTCGATCAAAAAATCGAACGCGCCGCGAGGCAGCACCGCATCACCGTACATATAAGGGAGTTGTCGATGGAGGTGACCGATGAGTACGAAGGGTTGCCCCTTCGCCCGTTGCGCCTCGATATGCGGCAGTAAATCGATCGTGAGATCGGGGTTGCAGCTCAAGCTGACGGAATCGTCCGTCGTCGAAGGCGCGACTAGCTGCGCAATCACGTTTACGCCACGCCGAATCAAATCGCGCACGACATGCGTGTAATTGCTGCTCAAGTAATGTTGCTGAAGAGGCGCGTTGTGAAGCCAGGCTCCAGGTTCAAGAAAGAATTCGTTGACCTTGATATTGGAAGGCAGTTTTCCGGCTTCCAGCAACTGCACGTATTTAAGTTCGGGATAGTCGCCGAACACCCGGTCCACGAACGGTTTTAGAAACCGCCGCTCCAAATCGCTGCGCCCGCGCGGCGCACGCAATGACAAGGCGGTGAAAATAGTCAGGTCTAAATCCGGTTGCGCGATTGCTCGCTGCACGAATGCATTGACCAAGACATTCGGTTTCCCGATGCCGACCGGCAACCCAAGCACGACGCGCTTGCCGACACGATCGAGCGTCGCATCGACACAAGTTTCTACGTCATCGAAGTTTATCGTTGGATTCAACTGCATGCGCCCGCGCCGGAAATCGTCGACGCGGTACGATGCAGTGTTCGCGCAAGCGCGTCAATCGACGCGCAGCGTTATTTAGTCAGCTTGTCGACCAACCGCGACAGGAGCGACGGATTGCGCTCGACGCGGCGAATGGCGGTTTCCGATAGGCCCAAAAGCCGGGCTTCGTCGAGATCCTTGCTCGACACTTTTCCGTGTGCGGTCCGATGCGCGGTGGTTTTCTTTGCCGCTAACGGCGCGGAACGCTTGACCGGAGCGGCGGCGGATTTACTGGCGCTCTTATTGTGCACCCCATTTTGCGCCTCGGCGGCGGGCATGGAGGTCTTCAACGGGTGTATCGGACGCTTCTTCTCTTCAAGCGTAATCACTTGCGCTTGTGTTTTTGCCGACTCGAGAGACACCGGCTCGCTAAGCGCAAACGATTCGCCGAAACGCTTTTGCTCGGCGTCGCTGATGCGTTCGATGACCGGCTCGCCGAAAAAGGTTTTGACGTAGCCCATGACGGCTTCAGCGGACACCTTCTCGCTGAAAAAACCCAAACGCAACGCGTGACGAATGACGTTTTTCTCCATCACTGCCACGGAATAGAGACGATACGCTTCGAAAATATCCAAGCGCGGCATGGTGTCGAGATTGGCCGGATGATCGGAAATGGCGAGTTGCACGACAAACCACTTCGGTGCAGTCGCGTCTTCGATCTCGGTCTTGGTCAGCGTGCGAATGGTTTGAGTGGTATCGAGCGTCGGGATCTCCGAGGACGCATTCCGCGGCTGCGCAGCCGCCGCCCGCAATTTCGACAGCGCACTCGCACTTACTAGCGGCCGCGGTAACGGTGATGGACTTTGGACTGGATTGGAAGGAGCAGACGACGCCGGTTTCGACGCTTGCGTGGGGATCAGCGTCTGAGCCTGAGTCGCTTGAGCCTGAGTTCTTGCCGCCGACTCAGCGGCCAGTGAAAGCCCGTGATCCGGAATCGTACGTCCCGCCGCCACATGGAACGCTGGAGCAGGATGAGTGCCTGCTGCCTTCGACAAACTCGGAGCACTCGCTGGTTGCGGTGGCATTAATTTGAGATCCGCCGCTTTAGGCAAGGGCTTTGCCGGTGTCTTGGCGGGCTGCGGTGCCGCTTTGGCAACAGGCGGCTTCGAAACGGGGGTGTTAGGTTTCGCCGCTGCCGCATTCAGCTTCGCGGCGGCTTTCTCGTGCGTTGGTGCTTTCTTATCGGGTATCCACTCGAATTCGACAAGCTCATCGTCCGCTTTCACCTTTTTCTGAACTTGATCGGTGGGACTCTCCGCCGCAAGCAAAGCGCTCGCTGCGCGTGCAATCGTGGGTGTGGCTTTGGCCGGCGCAGCTTTCAACACGGGCTGCCGACTCGTTTCGCCCATTCCCGCAGGCAAGTCTTCGGCCGCAAATTTAGGAATTCGATAACGGCCGGTCCGCTGAACGTCTTGGATCTCTTGGATTTCTTGCAGCGGTCTTTTCAAATAACCGCTCGCATGCTTTAAATCTTCGTCGCCAAGACCGGAGGTGAAGGCGGTCGCGAATTTTCCGCGCACCGATTTCAATACCAGTTCGGCATCCGCTTCGCTGGTGAAAAAGCCCAGTCTCACTCGATACCGAGTTCGGCCTTCTTCCAGGCGCGACACTTGATAGAGCTTGTAAACATCCAATCCAGAGATTCCCCAGGCCCGCACGCTGGGCGCATCGATGGCTTGCGGCATATTGGCCGCACAGAGATTGATAACGAACAAGGATTCACCCGGAATACCGCCGCCCAATAAGGCATCGGTCGCCGCGAATGGATCGGAGCGTTTCATTGCACCAGCGCTTTTATTGTCCATGCGTTCTTCCCCACTGCATGAGTAAAAAACCAAAGGCCCGCCAAAGACCGGTAAGTGACAACGGACTAAAGGGACCTACCCATCGATTGCGGTAGAGCGCTGCGTTATGCGCTCGATTGCGACGTGCGGTTGGGCTCTATAATTAATAGCGAGCGGCGTCACTGACGCTTCTCGCGGCCCAATCTCGCAAGCTGGATGTGAAAACATCGCAGCACCGTGGCAACCCCGCTGTCGTAGGAATAGCTCCTTTAGACCGGTGGCTTTGCGTCCCCGCCTTTCAACGGGTTTGCCCTTAACACCTTTATTAATGTTTACGCAGCAGCGTGACCCAAGTCAAGCGCAAGAGTCTCTATCCAGAGACAGAGTAGGGTGATTTTGCGAAAAATTATTACTGCCCGCGGGTCTTATGTCTTAGACAGCTTCTTACGTAGCCATGGGTAAACCCAATCGGTTGCTTTACGTCAACGTCCCAGCGTCGATCGCCAGATCCATTTCATGATCTTCATGACTAACCCGGAGACAATTCGACTGACCAGTCGACCCGGTGAACCTCAGCCAATAAAACTCGATTCAGACGGCGAGCTTTACCCAGGGATTGGAATGCGGATGGGCCGGTTCGCCGGCCAGGATGCGCGGCGCAAACCGGCGCGTGACGCGCTGCGCTAAC
>CAZQYC010000152.1:0-6806 GCA_964597495.1 uncultured Steroidobacteraceae bacterium
ACTGTCGCTGCGTAACGCAAGAATTCACGTCGCAAGCTTTAATCGCCCGAACTTGCACTACACCGTCCGACCCAAGTCCAAGCGCAGCTACGCCGAAGTGCTCAATCGTGCCCGGAGCGCCGAGAACGCCGGAATTATCTATTGCCTATCACGTAAGCGCGTCGACGAAATCGCCGAGCAACTTCGCGCTGACGGAATTCGAGCGCTCCCTTATCACGCCGGCCTTCAAGCCGAAACGCGGCGCGAAAATCAAGAAGCCTTCATCCGCGACGACGCGCAAGTCATCGTCGCGACCATCGCATTCGGGATGGGCATCAACAAACCCGATGTCCGCTGGGTCATTCACTACGACTTGCCGAAGTCCTTGGAAGGCTACTATCAGGAGTCCGGGCGCGCAGGCCGTGACGGAGACGCGGCGCAATGCGTCTTATATTTCGGCGCGGGCGACATTCGCACCGCCGAGTTCTTAATTCAGCAAAAGATCGATCCGATCAGCGGCGAGCCGCTCGAAGACGAGCAACGCATCGCGCGGCAGCAACTGCGTCAAGTGATCCACTACGCGGAGTCGGCCGAATGCCGCCGCGCCGTGCAATTGCGATACTTCGGCGAAGTGTTATCCGGACCCTGCCAGGCTTGCGACAACTGCCTGGAACCGCGTGCGACCGCAGACTGGACCCTTCAAGCGCAGCAATTCCTCTCCTGCATCGCTCGCCTTGCGCAGCGTCACGAACGCTTCGGCGCCGGCCACATCATCGATATCCTTCGCGGCGCAAACACCGAGCGCATGCGCAGCCGCGGTCACGAAAGTTTAAGCGTCTACGGCATCGGCAAGACGCATAGCGTCGATGAATGGCGCAATCTCGCGCGCGCGTTATTGCACCAAGGACTCATGAACGAAACGCAAGACGGATACTCCGTACTGTCGCTTAACGAAGCAAGCCGCGAAATCCTACGCGGCGAACGGCGAGTCGCGATCGCCGCCGCGCCAAAACCCGCGCGCGAACGTAACACCGTCACACTGGTCATGACCGACACCGACGAAGGACTTTTCGAAACGCTCAGGAAATTGCGCAAGAAATTAGCGGACCAGGCGGGTGTTCCGCCCTATGTCGTTTTTCATGACGCAAGTCTCCGCGAGATGGCTCAGCGCCAGCCAACCACGCTCGATGAGTTTTCGATGATCGGCGGCGTTGGCCAAGCCAAACTGACGCGCTACGGAAACGAATTCATCGCGACCATCAAGGATGCGCTGGTTCGATGACGGGTTCGATTTCAGAGACGGCATTGATCGCGCGAATCGCCGAAGCCGGGTTCGCCTTTGTCCCGGGCGAACAATTTCGCTCGCTCTTGAACGGCTTCGCCGCCGGTACCCTGCCCGGCTGGCCTTCGTTCGCAGCAAGCTGGAACGATCTCAGTCTCGACATGTACATGGCCGACGGCGGACGCTACCGCCGTCGGCGTTTTGGGACCTTTGCCGTTTCGGTAAACGCCGTCGCGCGGAAACCTCATCAACCGCACTATCAAAGCCGCGACTACAACGCGCTCAACGGCGGAATCGAACGATGGTTCGAGCCCCTCGCCGAACCGATCGCATCGCATCCGATATTGCAAACTTGCCTACGCCTCTGTCATTCCATTTTCGATTCGTTGACCACGAACAAGCCGACGGCTTGGCACGTCGAAGTTCACCAATTTCGAATCGAGGCGCGCGCAGAACAACGCGGACAACCCACGCCCGAAGGCCTACATCGCGATGGGGTCGATTGGGTTCTGGTCATGCTCGTCGCTCGGCACAACATCGCGGAAGGCGTCACCGCCATTCACGATACGAATAAACGGTTACTCGGAAACTTCACGCTGACTTTCCCATTCGATGCGGCTTTCGTCGACGACAGCCGCGTATATCACGGCGTAACGGCTGTCATGCCCATCGATGCAGCGCTACCCGCGTATCGCGACGTCATGGTGATCACGTTTCGGCGGCAGTAGCACTGCCTTTCCCTCACCCCAACCCGTTGAAGGCGACTCCTGTCCAACTCCGGCCAGTGCTTCCCCTGCACTGGCGCTCGCTCGGTCCGACGACACATTGAGTGTCGTCGGAGAGACATCCTCGGCTCGCCCGAAACCGGAAGAGAGAGTAACAGCACCTCTCCCGATTGCGGGAGAGGTCGCACGAAATGCGGGTGAGGGAGAGGGGCATGGAGGCGATATCGCCGTCAATGCAGCACACTTCCCTCAGCTCATGATGTACGACTCGAGCTGAATGATCGTTTCGCGTTGCTCGGAAATGACTTCCTTAACTAGGTCACCGATCGACAGCACGCCGATCACGCGCTTGTCTTCGACGACGGGAAGATGACGGCAGCGCTTTTCGGTCATGACAGCCATGCATTCGTCGGTCAATTGTTCCGGCGCAATGCACAGGACCCTGTGCGTCATGATTTCCCGAACCGAAATTTCTTTCGACGACTTGCCGAGCAGAATGACTTTGCGCGCGTAGTCGCGCTCGGTGAAAATGCCGACCAGCCTTTGTTCGTCCAATACCACGACGGCGCCCACGTCTTTTTCGGCCATCAATTGCAGCGCGTCAAAAACGCTGGCATCGGGTGCGATCGACACGACGCCGGGAGCCTTATCCGCTAACAACTGTCTTGCTGTTTTCATGGTCAGCGCTCCTTAAGGACGGGCTATGGGTTCGCTACTTAGTGTCGCTCTATTTCCAGAAAAAGAACACCGTTCTTAGACTCGCTCTTCCGAGAGGGCGACGAAAAATCAATGACTACTTCACGGTCACCGTGATTTTCTTCGAAACCACCGGCGGATCGTGCGGCACATGCACATAGTCTCCCAACACGAGCTGCAGCGTGTGTTTACCGGGCGGCAGAATCAGGGTTGCCTCCGTCTGGCCTTTGCCGAAATGCATGATCTTATTTTCGACCGCCGGCGGAATCGGCTGAGTCAGATCGGCGGGGAGCGCCGTATCGATTAGAAGGTGGTGATGCCCAGCACCGTCGAACTTCACTCCCGCCGGGGCAACGCCCATCCCTTTCAATCCAAACCGAACGGTGATCGGACCGCTTAAGCGCGCTCCGTCGGCGGGCGCAACGATGTAAGCCTCGGCTCCTTCCGGGGACTTGCTTCTTTCGTCGGCGAAGGCACCGGTGGCCAACAGGATCGCCATCACTAACCACTTAGCACGCTGCATACTTAAAGTCTCCCGCTAGAGTCAGACAAGGGTTTCGGTTCGACAATATAAACGTTACAGACGACGCAAGCGCTCGGCCGCTTGTTCGAGCATCGAATCGCTCTTGGCAAAGCAAAAGCGCAGATACGGCAACGGCGGCGGGTTCGCGTAAAAAGGCGATAGCGGAATCGCCGCAACGCCCGCCTCGCGAATCAGGGTTTCGGCAAACGCCGTATCCGGCGCCGATGAGATTTCGCTGTAGTTAAGCAACTGAAAATACGTTCCGGCGGCCGGCGAAAATTTGAATCGGGAGCCATGCAGGCGTTCCAAGAAATAGTCGCGCTTGCGTTGATAAAAATCCGCAAGCCCGTCGCTATAGTCCGGCGACGCGCATAGAAATTCGGCAATGGCATGCTGCATGGGCGCGGCGATCGAAAACGTATTGAACTGATGCACCCGGCGTAGCTCGCGAGTCAGCTCGGCGGGCGCGATGACATAGCCCACGCGCCACCCGGTGGCGTGCATCGTCTTGCCGAACGAAAAGACACCGATCGTTCGTTCGGCAAGCTCGGCATTCGCACACAGGCTTTGGTGTTTGCGCCCATCGAAGACCATGTGCTCATAGACTTCATCGGACAGCACGAGGATGTTCCCATTGCGCACGATGCGCATCAATTCGTCGACATCGGCTTTCGCAAGTACGCTCGTTGCAGGATTGTGAGGACTGTTTATGACGATCATGCGCGTGCGATCGGTGACGGCATGACGGACTTGCTCCCAATCGATCGAGAACGCGGGCAGCGACAAGGGAATGCGTACAGGCTTCGCGCCTGCCAGAAGGATCGCTGGCGCATACGAGTCGTACGACGGATCGAAGATAATCGCTTCGTCGCCCGAGTGGAGCAGTGCTTGAATCGCCGAGAATAGGCCTTCGGTAGCACCGAGAGTAATCGTCACTTCACTCGCCGGATCGATCGACCGGCCGTACGAGCGCTTGAACTTCAACGCGATCTGCTCGCGCAGTGCCTCGACACCCGCCATCGGCGCATATTGATTGTTCCCCTGTGCGACATGCTTGGCTAAGAGTTCGCGAAGCTGCAAGGGCGGATCGTAGTTGGGGAACCCTTGAGATAAGTTGATCGCGCCCGTTTCCTTGGCACGCTGCGACATCACCGTAAAGATCGTCGTGCCGACCTCAGGCAGTTTGGAGACGATTTCAATCATTGACGGTGTCCGATAAGACCAGCTAGGTCGCAGGCAATGCCTGAACCGCCGCCCGCTGCACATCGCGTTGCCGGCGTTTTTCTTGCCGCGACATGGTAACTCCGGCAATTACGACAAACACGGTGACGATGCCGACCATGATGGTCGCGAGTGCATTGATTTCCGGCGTAATCCCACGGCGCACCGTGGAAAAAATCATCATCGGCAACGTATTCGTCGCGGGTCCTGCAGTGAACGAAGCGATCACGAGATCGTCGAGCGACAGCGTAAATGCAAGCAACCATCCGGAAATCATAGCCGGCGCAATGATGGGCAACGTGATGGCGAAGAATACCTTGGCGGGACGCGCGCCCAAATCCATCGCGGCTTCTTCGAGCGAGTCGTCCATCGTTGACAACCGGGATTGCACGATGACGGTTACGTACGACAGCGTGAGCGTGATGTGCGCAATCGCGATCGTGTTGAAGCCGCGTTGCTCGGGGATCAACGGCATTCCCGCGAAGGCGACGAACAACAGCAATAACGACAGGCCGGTGATCACCTCCGGCATCACGAGCGGCGCCGTCACCATTCCGGAGAATAGCGTCCTGCTCTTGAAGCGACCAAAGCGCGCGAGAACCATTCCGGCCATCGTGCCGATCACGGTGGCGCCACAGGCCGTGACGGCCGCTATTTTCAAGCTGAGCCATGCCGCGTCGAGCATGGCCCGGTTCTCAAGCAGCTGCCCGTACCACTTGATGGAAAAGCCGCTCCATACCGTCACCAATCGCGATTCGTTGAACGAGAACACGATCATCGAAATGATCGGCACATAGAGAAAAGCAAAGCCGAACACCAGCGACGTCAGCAAAAAGGTTGAACGCCTGCCGCTCATCTTGCCGCCACGGCGTCGGCCTCGCGAGCCTGGTAACGCTGGAACACGACGATCGGAATGACGAGCAAGAGCAGCAAAGCCACTGCGACGGCGCTCGCGACGGGCCAATTGCGGTTGAGAAAAAACTCATCCCAAAGCACTCGTCCGATCATGAGCGAATCGGTGCCACCCAGCATGCGAGGAATGACGAACTCTCCGACTGCAGGAATAAACACCAGCATGGATCCTGCGATCACGCCGGGCATCGACAATGGCCACGTGACGTTCAGGAATGCCCGCCATGGGCGACTCCCCAGATCGATGGCCGCTTCGAGGAGCGAGGGATCGTGTTTCTCCAAATTCGCGTATAGCGGCAAAATCATGAAGGGTAAGTACGAATATACGATCCCGACATACATTGCGAAATCGGTTTGCAACATCACGATGGGTTCGTCGATGATCCGAAGGGCCATGAGCAGATTATTGAAAACACCATTGTTTCCCAGCAATCCCATCCAAGCGTAGACGCGCAAAAGAAACGAAGTCCAAAATGGCAGAATCACCATCATCAACAAGACATTGCGCCACTGGGGACGCGCCCGGGCAATCCCGTATGCCATCGGGTAGCCGAGCAACAAACATAGCAAGGTCGAAATGCCAGCGACTTTAAGCGAGCTTAGGAAGGCGTCGATGTAAAGCGATTCCTTCGCCAGGAAGAGATAGTTTTCAAGGTTGAGCTTTACTTGAATTTGATTCTCGGCCCATTCGAGCAACGGCGTGTACGGCGGCGTGCCGAGCCACTTCGTTTCGGCGAAGCTTATTTTGAGTACGATCAAAAACGGCACAAGAAAAAACAGGAGCAGCCAAAACCACGGGACGGCGATGACGAGGGCACGGCCGGCCACATCGAAGCGACGCAGCACGCCCTTCAACCACCGATTGAGAATCGAACTGCGAAGCGTCGCACGCAGCCGGGCGAATCCGTCGGCTGACCTCTTGCTCAACTCCACGCGACGTTGTTCGGCCATCGAAAGCTACTCGGTCATTCCGTGACAACGACGAGGCTCGATGGATGCCAATGTAAAAACACCGGCTGGTCCCAAGTCACCGCCTCACTTTCATGCCGCCGGACGTTCGGCTGCGTGACTCGCACGATCTTGCCGGAATCGAGCCGCACCAAGTACACGGACATATCGCCCAAGTAGGCAATTTCTTGCACGACTCCGTGTGCCACGTTTTCGCTCAACGCCGGCTCCGTCGTCGCGATTTCAATCTTTTCCGGCCGAATGGCGGCCCAGACGGTCGCATTCGGCGCGGCGCTGATGCCGTGATCGACGAAAACCGGATACTTCAGTTCCGCCGATTCGATGCGCACATGATCGGGCTCATCCTCGATCAAGCGCCCCTCGAACATGTTCACGGAACCGATGAACTCCGCAACGAAGCGCGAATTGGGGAATTCGTAGATTTCATGCGGAGCGCCGGTCTGTACGATGCGGCCTTGATTCATGACGCCGATGCGCGTCGCGAGCGTCATCGCCTCTT
>CAZQYC010000153.1:0-4019 GCA_964597495.1 uncultured Steroidobacteraceae bacterium
GCTCGCGCTGGCGCTGTATCTCGCGTCGCTGAAGCGCCGGCAGGAACTCAACCAGGGCGCTAGCGAAGGCCGCCGCGTGCTCGAACGCTACTCGGTGGCGCTTATGGATCGTTACGCCGAAATCTCCGCCACCGGCGCGCTGGTGTTCTACAGCATGTTCGTCATGTCCACGCGGCCACAACTCGTCATCACCGTGCCGCTCGTATTGTTCGGCCTATTCCGCTACTGGTACGTCGTGGAGAAACTCCATGGCGGCGACTCGCCCACCGACGCCCTGCTCGAAGACTGGCAGTTACTATGCACGGTGCTGCTGTGGATAGCGGCCTGCCTGTGGGCATTGTGGCAATGAGGATACTGTGGCAATGAAGAAGGTAACGGTATGACAGGCATGGATTACTCCTACTTGCTGACACCCTTGCTGGCATGGCTGGTGGCAGGTTCACTGAAGTTTCTGATCAACAGTGTGCGCACGGGTCAACCGGCATTCGCTCTCATCGGCTATGGCGGTTTGCCCAGCACGCACAGCGCCATCGTCAGCAGCACCGCGGCACTGATTGCCTTCCGCGAAGGCATCAACCATCCAGTCTTCGGCGTGGCGGTCACTGTGTTGCTCATCGTCATCGTCGATGCCGGCAGCCTGCGACGGCAGATAGGAGATCACGCCTCTGCACTCAACCGCCTGCTGAATTCCGACCCGCAACACCAGCGCCTGCGCGAACGGATGGGGCACAGCTACGTTGAGATCGCGGCGGGAATCCTCACTGGAATTGCGATGGCGGCAGTCGTCGATAGGGGGATCGATGCGGGTATCTTCGTCTGGTGAGCTCTAATTAACTCGGCCGTTCACTCTCTCTTGCTCTTGCTGGTGGGGAGGACGAGTGAAGGCATTGGGCTCAGTTGTGCGTGCGACTGCGTGCATATGCCCATCAAATAGATAGCCCCACTGTGAGGTTCGCGTATCTAACTAAGGCGAAGTTCGTTTTTTACAGACTCGGTAGCAATTCCAAACTCGTGGCGCAGCTCAGATTCGCGTTCCGTATTCAGGCATTCAAAAAATTTATGCAGTCTGCGCTCGATAATCGAATTGCCGTAGCTTCGTAACTAGTCGCGGCGAGTGAGCGAATACGCGCCACGGACTGATCGTGACACTGTGCGACTTCCTTGCTCATCTCATTTGTCCATCACTGAGTCGAATTAGAATTTCGTATGACTCTGCGCGTTCGCTGCTGTGCAATCAGCGCTTCAGCTCATACACGCATACGTTGACGGCCGAGGCGAGGTTCAGCGACTCGATGGCGCCCGAGCCGGAAATCGAGAACGCCTTGGCATTGAGCGTGGGTAATTGCTCGCGCGGAACGCCGCGGGCTTCGTTGCCGAACACATAGCAATCGAACGACTTGAATTCGGGCGACTGCACCGGATCGCCTTTCATGTCGAGACAGGCGATGCGCGTGAAGCGACTGCCTAGCGAACCCAGGGCTACGTCCACCTCGATGGGTACGTGAAAGATCGCGCCGGCACTGGCACGCACGACTTTCGAATTGTAGGGATCGACGCTGCCGGGACCGAGCAGACAGCGGAAGTTCCCGAACCAGGCGAGTGTGCGCAGTATCGTGCCGAGGTTGCCGGGGTCTTGGATTTCGTGAAGATAGATCGCGTGTTCGCCTGGTAATGGTGCCGTGGCCGGCAGCATCGGAACGAGTGCGACGATGCCCTGTGGCGTTTTCGTCTCGGACATCTCCGCCATTCGGCGATCGCTGATCACATGCGTCTCGAACGAACTGCTCCAATGCTGATGGTGGTCCGTCACGTAAAGCTTGCTGTCCTTGAGCTGCGTGTACTTGGCTGCTGCCTTCTGCAACTCAAGCACCAGATGTTCGCCCTCGACGAGGAAGTGACGAAACTCTTCGCGGTATTTCTTCTGCTGAAGTTTTTTAAGGTCGTCGAATTTCATATTGGGTTCCGAAGGACCGGCCACTCGTGTTCGGAAGTCTATAGAAGAACTCCAGTCCTCTCTCCCCTTGAGGGAGAGAGTTAGAGAGAGGGGTGCAAGCGTTGGATGCAGTGCCAACTTTTCCACCCTCTCCCCAACCCTCTCCCCTCGAGGGAGAGGGAGTCAGATCAGCCGTGGAACGCTTGCGGCCTCCAACATCGATCTCGCGACGGCTTCCGCGACTTTGATTCCATCGACACCGGCCGACAGAATACCGCCCGCGTAGCCTGCGCCTTCGCCGCAGGGATACAGGCCGCGCACGTTCAGGCTGCACAACGTGTTGGCATCGCGAGTAATGCGAACGGGCGAGGACGTGCGCGTTTCGATTCCTGTCAGTACGGCGTCGTGACGATCGAAACCGCGGATCTGTTTCCCAAACACAGGCAACGCTTCACGGATCGCTTCGATCGCGTAGGCGGGTAGCGATGGTGAGAGATCGCCGAGTCGCACGCCGGGTTTGTACGACGGCTCCACATCGCCGAACTCGGTCGACGGTACGCCGCGAATGAAGTCACCGACCAGTTGTCCCGGTGCACAGTAATCGCTGCCGCCGAGTTCGTAGGCGAGCGATTCCAAGCGCTCCTGCAACTCTACGCCGGCGAGCGGTCCGTCGGGAAAATCCTCAGCAGGGTTGATGCCGACGACGATGCCTGCGTTGGCATTGCGTTCGTTGCGTGAGTACTGACTCATGCCGTTCGTCACGACGCGCTGTGGTTCCGAAGTGGCGGCGACGACCGTGCCACCGGGACACATGCAGAAGCTATACACAGCGCGACCATTTTTTGCGTGATGCACGAGCTTGTAGTCGGCTGCGCCGAGTTCCGGGTGGCCCGCGTGCTTGCCGAGCCGCGCCTGATCGATCAGCGATTGCGGATGCTCGATGCGGAAACCCAGCGCGAACGGTTTCGCTTCGATGTGGACGCCGCGAGCATGCAGCATGCGGAACGTGTCGCGCGAGCTGTGGCCTAACGCCAGTACGACGTGCCGGCTGCGAAGCGCTTCGCCGCTAGCGAGCGTCACGCCTTCTATCTGGCGGTTCGTAATTAATACGTCAGAGACTCTGCTTTCAAACCGCACTTCGCCGCCAAGCGCGACGATCTCCTCGCGCATCCTCTCGACCACGCCGGTGAGCCGAAACGTGCCGATGTGCGGTTTGCTGACATATAAGATGTTGTCGGGCGCGCCGGCGCGGACGAACTCGCTCATTACTTTGCGGCCATAGAATTTTGGATCTTTGATTTGGCTGTAGAGCTTGCCGTCCGAAAACAGACCGGCGCCGCCCTCACCGAACTGCACGTTGGACTCCGGCGTCAGTGTCTTCTTGCGCCACAGTGCCCACGTGTCCTGCGTGCGGCGGCGAACATCGCGACCGCGCTCGAGCACGATCGGCTTAAACCCCATCTGCGCGAGAAGGAGTGCCGCGAACAGGCCGCAGGGACCGAAGCCGACCACCAGCGGTCGTTCGTCAAGATTGGGCGGGGCCTGCGCAACAACGTGATAGCTCGTGTCAGGCGCGGGACGGATGTGAGGATCGTCGGCGAAGCGCTTCAGGATCGCGGCTTCGTCGCGCGCTGTTATGTCAATGATATAGACGAACGTGATGGCGCCGTTCTTTTTACTATTCTTTTTACGCGCGTCGTAGCTGCGCTTGAACACCGTGAAATCGAGCAGGTCGGCGTCGGCGATCTTCAGACGCTTCACGATCGCAGGACGCACGGCATCGGCGGAGTGATCGAGCGGCAATGACAGTTCGGTAATACGTAACACGAGACATCCTGGCCGGTATATCCGGCAGAGGAGCGGTAGAATGCGGCGCGAATTGTACCGTCCGAATAGTGAAAATGTATGGGCCGAACCAAAAGCAGTCATCGTTGGATGCAAGAGCACGTCAACGATCCGTACGTCCAGCGGGCAAAGAAGGAAGGCTATCGCTCGCGCTCGAGTTACAAGCTCATGGAGTTGAGCGAGAAAGATCGGCTGATCCGCCCCGGCATGCTGATCATGGATCTCGGTTCCGCCCCGGGCG
>CAZQYC010000153.1:4119-6770 GCA_964597495.1 uncultured Steroidobacteraceae bacterium
GATCGGCTGATCCGCCCCGGCATGCTGATCATGGATCTCGGTTCCGCCCCGGGCGGTTGGTCGCAGGTGGCCGGGAAACTGGTCGGCGAGAAGGGACGAGTGCTGGCCACCGACATCCTGCCGATGGAGCCGGTGAAGAACGTCGACTTCATCCAAGGCGATTTCACCGACGAGGCGGTATTCAATCAGATTCTGGAAGCTCTCCACGGCGAGAAGCCCGACCTGATCATTTCGGATATCGCACCGAACATCACCGGCATCGAATCCGCCGATCAAGGCACGTCGATCTACCTCGTCGAACTTTCGCTCGATATGGTGCGCCGTGTCCTCAAGAAAAAGGGCAACTTCGTGTGCAAGGTGTTTCAGGGCACCGGATCGGATGCGTATCTCAAAAACGTTCGCACGTCGTTCGAAAAAGTGGCAGTACGCAAGCCGAAAGCATCGCGGCCACGATCCAGGGAGATTTATCTCGTGGCTACGGGATTCAAAGGATGAATAAGGAACCCCTCTCCCGCGCTACGCGCGACCTCTCCCGCAAGGGGGGAGGTGCTTCTTTTACTCCCTCTCCCCTTGAGGGAGAGGGTTGGGGAGAGGGGTAACACCTTCGCGCGGCATTCGCCGGCTCCCCGCATACAAATCAAACAGCAGTAACTTGCAAGGAATACTGCCGTTCATTAGAGAGATCGTACGCTTGGGTTTGAGGCCGATCTTTTTATACGGCGACGCAGCGGCGGCGAGGATCGCGGCCTGCCAGCCGGCAAACTTCTTCTTCAGCGTGTCGCCCACTTCTTCATACAGCTGCACGATGTCGCCTTCGTTGCTGCCAATGCGTTCGCCGTACGGCAAGTTAGTCACGAGAATTCCGGTTGCCGCCGGTGGCGCAGCATCCTGGAAGCGGACCGTGTCGAACGTCATGTACTTCTCGACGCGCGCATCCAGCGCGCTCTTTTTCGCCATCGCCACATAGGCTGCGTTGATGTCCGAAGCGACGACGGGTGCAATAGGCGCCTCCAGTTTCTCGGCACGCACGCGATCTTGAGTAACGCGCCAGAGATCGCGATCGAACTCTTTAAGCCACTCGAAATGAAACTCGCCTTTTTTGCGATGGATCTGCGGCGCCTTGCGGACCGCAATCATGGCAGCCTCGATGCCGATCGTACCGCTGCCGCACATCGGATCCATGAATGCCTGGCTACCGTCGTAACCCGCCATCATGAGAATCGCCGCGGAAAGTGTTTCCTTAAGCGGGGCCGGATGGCCTTGCTCGCGATAGCCACGCTTATGCAATGACTTGCCCGAGGTGTCGAAACTCAACATACAACGACCGTTTTTCAGATGCGCCACGACGACGACCTTCGGCTCGCTTGTGTTGATCTGCGGTGCGGCTCCCTGAGCGCGCTCGAAGACCTCGCGAATACTCTCGCGCACCTGGGTAATAATTTGCTTCGGCGTCATCCCGCCCTTGCCCACTCCATTGCCCGCCCCATTGCCCCCATGATCACCTTGGATTTCGACCATGAAACCATGACGCGCATCGAACAGCTCATTCCAGTGAATGCGCCGGACTTGTGAGCGAAGCATCTCCGGCGACTTGGCCGGCACTTCCTTAATAACTTTTAGGATGCGGCTTGCCGTCCGTAGTTTCAGGTGCAGCTCATAGAAAAGAGCCTCGTTCGACTCGAAAGCGACAGCGCGGTATCCGGGAACGATACTTCGCGCACCGAGGGCTTCGAGTTCGAGGACCAGGACTGGCTTAGTTTCTTCGGGGCAGGTGGCGATTAGTTGCATTCTATTCCAGTATCGAAGACGCCAATTAGTTAGCCCGCGCCTAAATAAATCCGTTCCTTTTTCTTTTTACTCAAACACGCTCAGGATGCTTTGGTACTTTTCGATGTACCCGCGATTCTCTCGGTTGTATCTCGGAATGGCTACGGGAACGACGCCGGTGGCAGTCGCTTTCCAAAGACAAGGGCAGGTCACTTTCATTCCTTCAGGTTCTTCTTCGGCGCGGCGCAGCTCTCCAAGCTTGATTCGCATCCTTTTTATGACCTTGTAGAGCTTATTGACATTCCTCGGCCCACCGTTGTAGGCGGCAACGGGGAAAATGCCGAGCACCTGCATGTTGTCCTGATACGAAAGGCGAATGTCAGCACTCATCTGCGACAGCTCGATGTCAAACAGACAGATAGCGGCCTTCATGGCATTAAGCAGATTCGTCGCGCCGCGCTCGAAGTTCGGATCGAGATTCGCCAAAGGACAGCGTCTGACCACGAGCGCATAAGTGCCGTTGCCTCTCCGGTTCGTGAACTGCATGGGGCCGAGGGCAGATGCTCTTGAAACGCTGTATCGAAATGCTTCCTCGCGCTTCAAGCCATAGTGGTTCAGCACTTCGTCGACCGCTTCGTCTTTCTTGCGAATGAAGTCCGCATCATCCGTCTGTTCGATGACGGCGAGCGTCGTGATCACTTCCGCCGGCACGACATCGGCGAGCAACCGGCCGGGAAACGCGAGACTTGGCGCGTTGACGAAGCGTAATTCCTCGATCGCCGTTCGGGCTGTGGCCAGAAGATATTCCTTGCCGGCACTGACCAGCAGTGGATCGAGCGTGTCTTCGGTGAACGGCAGATAAATAATGGGCTTGGCGGTTTCGG
>CAZQYC010000154.1:0-6612 GCA_964597495.1 uncultured Steroidobacteraceae bacterium
CGGTCACCTGCACGCCCAGATCGCGGTTCGGCAACAGATTCGTGGGATAGGCGCGTTCGATAAAGCGAATGTCGTTCGCCGACACCAGTCGCTCGAGACCGACCGGCACTTTGAATTTTCCGGCTTGCACGGTGAGCCAAGACTGAAAGCGCGCCGCGGCAAAGGCATCCAGGAGAAATGCACGGCCGCTGGCGAAATCCGGCGTGAAGCGGAAGTCGTAGATCTTTGCGATCGTGCCTTCAATCGTCGGGCGAACGCGTCGGAGAAGCCAGGTATCCGACGTCTCGGGCGTTACGTCATCGGGAAAGAAACGGCCGTCGAAGTGCAGCGTGCCGCGAAACTTCACGACGTTGGCGCCGTCCGCAGACGCAATCGAAAATCCCTTGGCGCTTGCTTTCGGCACGGCGGCAGAAGCCGCTGCCGCTTGATCGGCCTCGTTCTTTAATTCGAGCTTGCGCTCCAAGACTTGGATGCGCTGCGCCTGTTCTGCCAGCTGCTCGGCCACGCTTCCGGTCGGAGGCCGTTCATCCGCCAACGCGCAGGCCGACGCCACTATCATCGAAACCGCCAACGACACCGCACGTGGAGTAAGGGAACTCATGAATCTGTCCTCGTTCTAGTTAGTAACGACAGACAGAGTAGCGAGCGACCGGTTACGCGGTCAGTCGCGGTGCGGTTAGATTTCGGTGATGCTTTAGCGGTTCGCGCCGGACGCCGGTAATATTTTTGTTACCGCTTTACCGTCAACGTTTGGGATTGGACGCGAGCGTCGCTTCGTAAATGCGGCGCGCTTCGACATCGAACGCGTCCAACCTGGATTCGAGTTCGCGCTCGGAAATATGAGGGGCGGATCGCTCCAGATCGCTTGCCAGCTGCTGCAGACGATTGGCGCCGATGTTGCCGCTGGCGCCCTTGAGTTTATGCGCGCAGCGCGCGACGGCCGTTCGATCGTTTCGGTCAGCCGCAGCGCGTAGTTCCCGCAGCGTCGTGCGCGTACTCTCGACGAACGTATTGAGGAGTTCGTTCGCGAAT
Source organism: uncultured Steroidobacteraceae bacterium (assembly GCA_964597495.1). GTDB lineage: Bacteria > Pseudomonadota > Gammaproteobacteria > Steroidobacterales > Steroidobacteraceae > CAZQYC01. Next base: position 1,033 of record CAZQYC010000154.1, read on the forward strand.
TCCCGATCGCCTTCGGCGATCGCATCGATGCGCGCCCAGTAGATAGGCGAACTTCCGCTCGGCGAGCCAGACTCCGCGGCGTCGATGGAGAACGTATCGACGTCCGCCCCGCGCACGACGCCGCCGGTCGCCTGCTCCGTTCCTTCTTCTTTCGCAAAGCCAAAATTCTCGAGCACGCCGCGTAAGCGCTCCACATCGAGCGGCTTGCCGAGAAAATCGTCCATGCCGGCCTCCAAGCAGAGTTCGAGCTGGCCCGGCAGGAGGTTCGCCGTCAGGGCAACGATCGGCGTGCGTTTGCTGCCGCGCTCCGTCGCGCGAATCTCGCGAGTCGCTTCGATTCCGTCCATCACTGGCATTTGCATGTCCATGAGCACGAGATCGAAGCGCTGCTCGCGAACCGCATTGACGCATTGCGCCCCGTCTTCGACGACCTGCACACGGCAGCCAAGCCGCTCCAAGTACTTTTGCGCGACCTTGCGATTGACGTCGTTGTCTTCCGCCACCAGTACCCGCCCGCGGTAACGCCGCCCTTGCGAGGCATCCGACAACAGCGTTCGAGTGACCATGGGCTGACTATGCATATGCCATTCGCGGGCGGAGCTTCCGAGCACTTGCTGCAAGCAGCGCAGCAGTTCGCGCTGCCGAACGGGTTTCGCCAGATAAGCGGCAAACCCTATGCCGGAGAATCGCGATCGGTCGCCGGCGGAGTCGAGCGACGATAGAAGAATGAGCCGCGTGCTCGAGAGCACTGAATCGGCATTGACGATTTCGCCGAACATGGCGCCGTCCATCGCCGGCATTTGAAAGTCGACGAGCGCCGCATCGAATGGCTCGCCCCGCTCGCCGGCGGCACGCAGCGCTTGCAGGGCGGCGGCTCCATCAGCCGCGAGTTCGGTGAGGAATCCAGCCCGCGTCAACTGCGCTCCCAGTACGTTGCGATTCACTTCGTTGTCCTCCACGACCAGAACACGGCGGCCTAAGCCCGACATGTTGAGCTCGGTGAAACGCCCCGAGGCTTCGATCGGCACGAGCGGCAACACGAACCAGAAGCTCGAACCGACTTCTAACCGGCTATCGACGCCCACTTGCCCTTCCATCAGTCCCACTAAGTTCTTCACGATCGACAATCCCAAACCCGTGCCGCCGAAACGCCGCGTGGTCGAGGAATCCGCTTGCACGAAAGGTTGGAATATGGCGGCGACTTGTTGGTCGTCCATCCCGATGCCCGTATCGCGCACTTGAAACTGCACGAGCGAATGGCCGTGCTGTTGCGCAAGCACGCACACCTCGACCACGATTTCGCCGCGCTCCGTAAACTTCACGGCGTTCGACACTAAATTAAGCAGGCACTGGCGAATGCGCTGCGCATCGCCGCGCACGAGTTCGGGCACTTCGGGTCGAATATCCAGCACCAGCTCCACGTTCTTGGCCGCCGCCTGCGGCGCCATGAGCGTGCACACGTCCTCGGTGCAGGTGCGCAGATCCATATCGACGATGTCGATTTCCAACTTGCCCGCTTCGATCTTGGAAAAATCGAGGACGTCGTTGATGATGTGCAAAAGCGAATCCGCGCTGCCGCGAATGATGCTCGCGTATTCCCTCTGCGTGCGATCGAGTTCGGTATCGAGCAACAATTCCGTCATCCCGACGATGCCGTTCATCGGCGTGCGAATTTCGTGGCTCATCGTAGCGAGGAAGGCGCTCTTGGCCGCATTGGCGGCTTCCGCGTCCGCGGTGGCGTTCAAGAGTTGCTGGCGTGCCGACCGCGCCTCGGTAATGTCCTGAACCGAGCCCGACAAGCGGACCGCACGACCGTCAGGCCCGAATTCGGCGACGGCCCGACCGCGCACCCACAACCACTCGCCGCTTTTCTTTCGGAAACGGATTTCAACGTCGAAGGTACTGTGATCGTGCACATGCCCGACGAACGCATCGGTTACGCGCTGCACGTCGTCCGGATGTATGTAGGAAGGCGCTTCCGATAGCGTGAAATCGAGCTCGTTCTCCTCGTAGCCGAACATTCTCTGGAAACGCGGCGAGAACCACGCGGCGTCGTTCGCGATATCGTAGTCGAATAATCCGTCCTGAGTGCCGCGCACGGCGCGCACGAACCGGTTTTGAAACTCGCGCAGCGCATCTTCGGCCAGCTTCTGCAAATGAACGTCCTGAACGGCGCCGGAAATGCGAATCGGCCGCTGTTCGGCGTCGCGCTCGGCCGCGCCCTGCACGCGATACCATCGATAGTCGCCGTGCGCATTGCGCAAGCGCAATTGCAGGTCGTATGGCGCACCGGTGCGCAAGTACTCCATGTATGCCGCTTCGTGCCGGCTCTTGTCGTCGGGATGCGTAAGATCGAGCGCGGTGATGCGGAGCGTGTCGAACTCGCCGGGCTTAAAGCCCATCAACGAATCGAAGCTCGACGACACCCATGATTGGCCGGTCAGCAAATCCGTTTCCCAGTAGCCCTCCAAATTCGATAACGATGCGCGCTCTAACCGCCGCTCCGCATCGCGTAACTGATCGGCTTGCCGGCCGAGTTCGGCCTGCGCTTCGACTTCGCGCGTGATATTCCAATCGACGCCGACGATGCGAGTGGGTTTGTCTCCGTCGTAGTAAACGCGGGCACGCAGTTGAACCCATTGAACGGTTCCGTCCGCCAGCACGCTTCGATAGCGATGCGTCACTCGGGCATCGCCCTTTCCGGCCGACAACGCCTTGCCGAATATCTCCGAAAATTCATGGCGGTCGTCGATATAGACGAAATTACGTATGAAGTCGCCGGCTCGCAAATGGGTCGCCGTGCCGAGGCGCGCTCCGAAGTCGCTGCCTTCAGCGGCATAAATCATGTCGGCCACCAAGTCCCATTCCCAAATCGAAATGCCGGCGTACCGGGTGGCGAGCGTCAGGCGATCGAGCGCCGTGCGCATCCGCAAATCGGCGTCTTCGGCACGAGCAAGCGCCGCGCGCAACTGTTCGCTTTCTTCGTGCGCGCGCGATGCGCTCGCCAACGCATGCGATTCGCTGCCGAGGCGGCGTTGCAGTGCCAACCCGAACACCGTCGTCGCCACGATGAAAAAGGCGATCAATGCATGCATCGACATCGCTTGCCATACATCCCCCGTCGGCGGAGAAATAAAGGGCGCCAAGAACACCAGGAGCACCGTCCAAACGGCGGTCGCAACCGCATGCCATGGCTTGGTGGTCGACAGGCTAAACATCACCGCCAACACATAGGCGCCGCCGGCAATGGCTGTCGCCGATACTGAAACGTCGAATACGAAGACAACCACGGTACCCACGATGATCCACGGCCAGCGATCGTCATCTCGAGCCGGCGAACGCAGCGGCGTAACGATGTCGATAGCGTAGGGACTTGCCGACAACGTCCCGGCCGATGAGCTCGCCACTTGCAATGCCGACAAATCTCGGCGCGCGGCACGAATCACCCAGGCGAAACTGCCGATAAACGCGAACAACAAAGCACCGACGAAAAGATACGTGCGCACGAGATGCTGCGTCACGGCTTGCGCGCTCGGAGCGAGTGAGTAATCGAGCAGCGCCACACGTCCGTCCTTGAGCAAGGCCGCGTATCGCAGCGTAACGGGTTGCTTCGCCGGCTCCACGACGCTAAGCGTGGCGCCCACATTTACGCTTAACTGCTTAAGCGCTTTGCGCTCGAAATCGTCGAATTCGCCGCGCACGGCAAGTACGCTGTCGAACACCCGTAAGCGGGCACCGGGCGCAATCTCGATCGCTCGATCGACACCGGAAGTGCGCCGCCCTATTTCCAATCCCAGAACCAGCGACTCGGCGGCACGGCGCGCGTTCTCCACGATCATCGACTGCGATCGGTCTTGCAGCGCCTTTAAATAAATCGACGAAGCCACCACCACGGCAAACAAGATCAGCAAGAATGCATGCGAGGCGCGCAGACTTCCAAGCACTTCCAGTGCTCGCAATTTATGCTGCAACGTGTTCGATGCATTCATAAAGACTCGCCAACCAATTGGCCCAAGAATGGGTCAGGACGTAGCGACCTGACTGCCCCCGTATCTGCCTGGCTTCAAACGAGCGGTAAGGCAGATTAAAACCCTATCTCTTTCTCATACTCATAATAGTCAGCAATGCGGATTCTAGCCGTCTTTGTGCCGGAAGATGCGTTTACTACGCCGTCAATCGCCGTATTAAGCTAGATTCTGTTGAACGAGCCACTCTCCAACACGTTGGACGCTTCATGCCACGCAACATCGAAATTAAAGCCCGCATCGAGAATATCGGTTCCCTTCTCTCCAAGGCGACCGCGATGGCAGACGAGGGTCCGGTCGAGATCGTGCAAGACGATACGTTCTTTGCTTGCGAGAACGGCAGGTTGAAATTACGCGCGTTTTCCGAAACCGACGGAGAACTGATCTTCTATCACAGGGCAAACCAACAAGGCCCAAAGGAGTCTTTCTACCTTCGCTCGCCGACTTCGTCTCCCGACACCTTGCGCGAGACGCTGTCTCGGGCTCATGGCGAAATAGGCCGAGTGCAAAAACACCGCACGCTTTTTCTTGTCGGTCGCACGCGCATTCATCTCGATGACGTCAAAGACCTCGGTCAATTCTTGGAACTGGAGGTCGTGCTGAAGGACGACGAATCCGCCGACAGCGGCGTCAAGGAAGCGCACGACCTCATGGCCAAGCTCGGCATCGAAGCCTCGCAGCTTATCGAAGGCGCCTATCTCGACCTTCAACTATCTGTCTAAATTTCGCGACAATAGTTTCGCGACAACCGAGTAGTCCCGCGCCTACACGCACGACGCAACCGCACCTACAGCTCGAGCGGCGATTGCTCGCTATTTTCCTCAAGTTCACGAGACGAATTCAAACAGGGAAATGCTGCGCGCCATTCTCATCCGCTTCGCCATTCCAACGCTGGTAGCAGTAAGCATTCTCGCCTATCTCGGCGTGCCGTACGTGGATCGCATGCTGGCGGATTGGTTTCGCGACGACGTGAATTTGCGCGCGCGTTTGGTCGCCAATTCGATGGAAAGCTCGCTGGCCGAATTGGTGGCCAAGGACGATGAAACACAGCTGAAGAAATATTTGAACGGCATCATGGCCGACGAACGCCTGCTCGCGGTCGTTCTGTGCCGCACCGACGGCAGCCTCATTTATAAAACCGAGCGTGCGCCTGAAGCAGCCGACTGCACGTCTTCGCGGCAAATCGAAGACGGCGCCAACCGAATGCTGCAACTGCCATCGGGCTCGGCGGAAGTTTCGGCCTTTTCATTTAATGCCGATGACGGCAAGGCCTTTCGTCTCTTCATCCTGCACGATTTGAGCTTCATCGACCGCCGCCAATCGACGGCGCGCAACTACGTGCTGGCAATCACGGTGGTCATCGCCAGCATGTTGGCGCTCTGGGTCGGCTTTCTCTTTTGGCTGTTGTTGCGGCGCTGGGTGAAAGTGCTGGTGGGCGACATTCGAAGCCTGCGTTTCTTGGACGATGCGGAAGCGGAACCCGGATCGCTGCCGGTGCTGAATCAAGTCCGCAAGGCCCTGCGCGAAATCGAATCCAACCAGCGCTTGGAAATCG
>CAZQYC010000155.1:0-6593 GCA_964597495.1 uncultured Steroidobacteraceae bacterium
TGCGCCGTTTGTCATGGCGAAAATTTGGAAGGCGGCCGTCAAAGCGCGCTGGTCGGCTCGGCTTTTGCGAGCAAGTGGGGGGACGGCAAGCGCACGATCGACGATTTTTATCAGTTGACCAAGACGCAGATGCCTTACGGCCGCCCCGATTCGCTGACCCCGCAGCAATACGTCGATATCGTCGCGCACGTTCTGGCCAGCAACGGCTATCCGGCCGGAGCGCAAGAATTGAAAGCGGACTCCAAATTACTAGCAACGGTCATGGCGCCGCAGGTCAATGAAACGGCAAGCGCAAAAAAAACGCCTCGTGTGGAACCGCCGGCCTTTGTCAGCAGCGGGGAGAAACCGACGACGAATCTTCCCACTCAAGCAGAGTTGAACTCTGCGGACGCGAATACGTCGGAGTGGCTGCACTCGAACAAGGGTTACGGCGGTCGCCGCTTCGTCGATCTGAAACAAATTAACCGCGACAACGTGAGTAAGCTGCAGCCGGTCGCGATTTATCAAGCCGCCGATAACAGCCCTTTTCAGACCAATCCTCTGGTTCACAAAGGGATCATGTACGTCACCACCACCGAGTCCACCATTGCCATCGACGCCGTCACCGCCAAGCAGGTGTGGCGTTTCGATCGCAAGCCGCGCGGCGAAATCGGTTGGCCGCAATCGCGCGGCGCGGCGATCAAAGACGGCAAAATCATTCGCGGCACGACGGACGGCTACTTGGTCGCGCTCGATGCGAAGACGGGCAAAGTGCTGTGGGAACGCCGGGTGTCGGAGCGCCGCAACCGCGAAGCGGGCTTTACGATGACGCCGGTTCTCTGGGAAGACCTGATCCTCATTGGTCCGGCAGGCAGCGAACTCGGCATCAAAGGTTGGTTTGGCGCGTTCCGCCTCGACAATGGCGAGCCCTTGTGGCGCTTCAATACCATTCCGGAAGACAACGATCCCGCCGCGAAGACCTGGAGCAGCAAAGAAGGGCGACAGATCGGCGGCGGTTCCATTTGGGCGCCGCTCTCTTTCGATGTCGAAAAGGGCCTCGTCTACGTGCCGGTTGCTAATCCGTATCCCGACTATCAAGGCGAGAATCGACAAGGATCTAATTTATATACGAACTCCATGCTGGCGCTCGACGCGCGCACCGGAAAATTGAAGTGGTTCTATCAGACGACGCCGCACGATTTGCACGACTGGGACTTAACCCAAGTTAGCCCGCAATTCGAGGCGAAAGTGAACGGCAAAATGCGCAAGCTGATTGCCGTGAGCGGTAAGAACGCGATGTTGCACGTGCTGGATCGCGAGACGCATGAGCACCTGTATGAAGTGGCTTTGGCGCCGCGAGAGAACGTTGACGTAATCGCCACCGTCGAAGGCGTTCACGTGTGTCCCGGCGTGGTCGGCGGGGTCCAATGGAATGGCCCGGCGTTCAATCCGCAAACAAATATGCTGTATACGCCGCTGGTCGACTGGTGCAGCAACTACAGCAAGATCGTGCCGAGAAATGATCGAGAGCGCTATCTGGGCGGTCGCAACATCTGGGACCCGGTCGAGAAATCGAAGGGGCTGGTTACCGCCGTCGACGCCTTAACGGGAAAAGTCGCCTGGCAGTATCGTTCCGAACGGCCGATGCTCGCCGCGATCACCGCTACGTCGGCCGACCTGCTTTTCACCGGTGAGCTTGCGGGTAACTTCATCGTTCTCGATGCCCGCACAGGAGAAAAGCTTTATACCTTCAATGTCGGCGGCCCGGTGGTGGGCGGAGTGATTACCTATCAGATCAACGGCAAACAATATGTAGCGGTCGCTTCCGGCAATGCGACGCCATTCTGGCAGGCTCAGCCGGCTTCGGCCCAGATCATTCTCTTCGCTCTGCCGTAGATCGACGCTAATGACTAGCATTGTCGGCATCTCCGGCAGCTTGCGCGGCAAGTCGTACAACTCGGCGTTGCTGCGCGCTGCCGTTCAATTGATGCCGAGCAGCGCGACCCTTGAAACCGCTTCCATCAAGGGCATTCCGCTGTATGACGGCGATGTCGAAGAGCGAGAAGGGTTACCCCAGGAAGTGAAAGCCTTGCAGGAGCGCATTGTCGCCGCGAACGGCTTATTGCTAGTCACTCCCGAATACAATAACTCCATTCCGGGCGTGTTCAAGAATGCAATCGACTGGTTGTCGCGCGGCGATAACAAACGTGTTTTCGTCAATCGGCCGGTGGCGGTCATCGGAGCAAGCCCGGGCGGCTTCGGGACCATCTTGTCGCAACAAGCGTGGCTCCAAGTGCTGCGAACCTTGCAGACTCGTCCTTGGTTCGAGGGCCGATTGCAGGTTTCACGGGCTGGCCAGGTTTTCAACGACGCCGGCGAACTCACCGACGATAAAATTCGCGAGCAACTCAAGGTGTTCTTGCAGGGGTTCAGCGAGTTCGTGCGCCGCGAAGCCGCCTGATTTTTCGCGACGGTTTTATACGACGGGCAGGGAAATGTAGAAGGTCGTGCCCTGCGGCGATGATTCGTAGGCGATATCGCCGCGCATTTTCTCAATGAGCATTTTCGCAATCGAAAGCCCGAGGCCCGTGCCGCCTTTGCTGCGCGTATCGGAGCCGTCGGCTTGTGCGAAGCGCTGAAAGATTCGATTGCGAAATTCTTCGGGAATGCCCGAGCCACGGTCGGTAACGGCAACGCGTGCCGTCGAATCCTGCGTTTCGATACGCACCGTGACGATTCCGCCTTTGGGCGAAAACTTGATCGCATTGGAAATGACGTTGGTGAGCACCTGTCCGAATCGAACGGGATCGATGTTTACGCAAAGGTTGTTGGCCCCGTTTTCCGCGTGCATTGTCAAGCTGACGTCGAATTTCAGCGCGTAGGGTTGATTGGTTTCGACGACTTGCCTCACGGCGGCTAGGAGAGATTGCGGTCGCATGTCGAACGTCAACTCGCCTTGCGATGCTTTCTCCAAATCCAGAATGTCGTTGATGAGCCGCGTTAGACGCTCGCTGTTTTGATTGGCAATTTCCGCCAAGCGACGCGCTTTAAGGGGAAGGTCGCCGGCGGCGCCGCTGACCAGCATGCCCAGCGACCCGGCTATGGAAGTGAGCGGCGTGCGCAATTCGTGGCTGACTGCCGACACGAATTCGTTCTTGATGCGATCGACCTCACGCCGTTCGGAAATGTCGCGAATCACGTGCACGAGCAGTCGTTCGTCGTCGATGGTCATGGCGCTCATCCCGATGTCGATCGGGAACAAGCGGCCCGACTGATGGATGCCGTCGAGTTCGCGGTGGCGCACGGTCGTCGAGCTATCGCTCAACGCTTCGTGAATCGACTCGTTGAGCAGCAGCCGGCCGGCAGGGGTGATGAGATCGCGCAAGTTACGGTACTTGGCTTCTTGCTCGCCGAAACCGAAGATGCGCTCCGCGCCGAGATTCCAGGCTTGAATGACGCCGCCCTCGCAGGTAGTGACGATCGCGTCCACGACGTTGTCCAGCGTCGTTTGCAACAGCGTATACGTGTCGTTGAGTTTTCGTTCGGCGGCGATGCGCTCGGTCACGTCGCGCATGATGCCCACCACGTAACGTTGCTCGGAAAGCTGCATCTCGGTCAGCGCAAGCTGCATCGTGAACTCGCGGCCGTCCCTGCGCACGGCGGGAACCTCCACGGCGCGCTTGCCGATGAGCGTCGTCCGGCCGGTTTCGCGATAGTGCTTGAGGCCGTCACCGTGCCGCAGTTGCATGGCGGTCGGCATCAGCAGCTGCACATTCTTCCCCACCAATTCCGCCTCTTCATAACCGAACAGCTCCTTCACGGCCGGATTCATGGAGACCACCGTGCCGTGCATGTCGATGGTGAGAATCCCGTCGGGTACGCTGTTCATCACCGCGGCCACGCGCGCTGCATTGGCTTTCGCTTCCGTTTGCGCGTGCAGCGCCTTGCGGACCAACGGGGCCACCTGCCAGCGCAAGAGCAAAATCGTACCGCCGACCAACAGCGCGAGAAATGCCAGCAATATTTGAAACGGCGTGCGGATCGGCGCATAGGTGTCTTCGGTATCTTGCTGTACGACGATGCCGAGGCCGGTGTTGCCGAGCGGACCGTACGCGCCGATGGAGCGGTGATTTCTATAGTTAACGAAGATTGCCGTCCCCGATTCGCCGCGGAACGTGCGGCTCATGGGTAATTCCTCGTCGCCGAGGAATCGCGGTGCATGCGTGACGGGACGTGGATCCAAGCGAGTCGGCAGGCATTGCATCTGCCGCTCGCCGGTCGGGCTGCAAATCCGCATATCCGCCGTCGCGCCGATGGTGGCCATTTGCTCGATGAGCCGCGCGATCAACGGCGTTTCCATTTCCGTGACGATCGATCCGAGCGGCGTCGAGGTGCGCGTATTGATAACGACGGCTTCACGTCGAATTCGAATGGTTTCTTTCCACAGCAGCCAAGTGCGCGGACCGAGCGGAATTTTGAGGGCCGGTTCGTCCCAGGGTTCTCCTGCCTGCCCAATGCGGTCGCCCGCCGCCGAACGAATGACCAGCGATGCCAAGTGATCCCCCAAAATACTTCGCGACCAATCGTTCAGGTTCATTAGCCGCGCGTCGTCTTCCGGCGTCGAGGGAATGCGCTGCAAGCGCGGTAAGCGCGCGACCAATTGAGTGTAGGTGTCTTGTTCGGACAGCAAACCGGCAATGGCGTCTCTTTGCGCTTTAAGTTGAATGGTCAGCGTGTTGCGAACGATGACTTCCGTATGCCTCGCGAGCAGCGCAAATCCCGCCGTGCCGGCCGCGACGGCGACGACCACGATAAGCGCAGCTCCAATCGCATTGAAACGCCGGTCTTCGCGCTCGGTGTAGTTGTCGGCCAGAGCGCTCCGGCGATACCAAGCGATCCAGAGCGCAGCCGCCAACAGGGTAAACGCGGCGGCCGTGTGCACGGCCATGCGCGTGTAGCGATACCACTCGTAGAGAAGTTCGAGTTTTAGGGAGTAACCAATTAGGCTTACGATGCCGGTGGCGCCGATGAGCAGGATGAGTATCTGCGACGCTGCCGACGACCAACGCCGTAAATCCATCGACCGCAGCAAGAGTACGCAGCCGGAGAGTATGAAGCACACCGCAGTCTGCGGCGCCATGCGGCCGCGGTGAGGGTTCGGATCATCGAGCCACGGCGTGAAGAAGGCGTCGTCGATGCGGAGATTCGTCGCGAAGATGTCTTGCGCCCAGACTAAGCAAGACAGCGCCATGATCGATGCAGCGAGCAGGCGCTGCACGATGCGCGAGGTCGTCAGCAAGGCGGCGCCGCAGAGTACGAAGCATAGGGCCGTGTTGAAGACCATGGCGACGTAACCCGGCAGAATTTGGATAAGCGCCGGGATGTGCAATAGCCAGCCGGTCATTACCGCGAGGCCGAGGGCAACGAGAAGAGTGCCCGCGATTTGCGCTTCGTCTAAGGAGTGTCGCGGTGACTGTCGTCCGGTGGAAGACATGCAGGCTGGGCCAAATTATCAGCGCCGTACGAGGCATTCGGTCGTGAAGAGGTGCCCATTTATCGGCAGCCGGGGTTTTTTCTTGAGGACACGGACAGGTTAAGATCGTCGTCGGCGTAGTGGGTATGGCGGTTATGACCAAGAAATACGACGTCGACAAATTTTCGCTGCACGATTTGCGTCGCGCTGCCGAGCGGTTCAGCAACTGGGGCCGCTGGGGCGCGGACGACGAAGCCGGAACGCTCAACTTCGTCACTGCGGACGCGATCGTTGCCGCGGCGCAATTGATCCGCAAGGGCAGGTCGTTCTCGCTCGGTTTGGACTTCGATCGCGACGGGCCGCAGGGCGGACGAGGGCAGCGATTCAATTGCGTGCACACGATGATGATGACCGGCACGGATGCCGTGGCTGGGTTGCAAGATAAGATCAAGCTGCGCTATTCGGACGACATGATCGCCATGGCGCTGCAATGTGGCACTCAGTGGGATGCGCTCTCGCATATTTTCTTCGACGACACCATGTGGAACGGTTACGACGCGCGGCTGGTCAACTCGTTCGGTGCGCAAAAGAACGGCATCGAGAAAGTAAAGAATAAGATTGCCGGACGCGGCGTGCTTTTAGATGTCGCGCGTCACTTCGGCGTGAATAGTCTGGAGGCGGGCATCGCCATTACGAGTGACGACTTGGATGCCGTTGCGCGCGCGCAGCGCATTGAAATTCGTCGCGGCGATTTCGTGTTGATTCGCACCGGGCACATGGAGGCGGAACGGAGCAAAGGCCATTGGGACGACTACATCGGTCCGGCCCCCGGGCTTGCCTTTGAAACCTGCCGCTGGATTTTCGAACGGGAAATTTCCGCCCTTGCAACGGACACCTGGTGTTGCGAAGTTTTCCCCAATGAAACCGACGATGCTCTACAGCCCTGGCATTGGGTGGTCATTCCGAAAATCGGTCTGACGGTGGGCGAAATGTTCGAGCTCAAGTCGCTGGCGGACGACTGCGCGCAGGATAGCGTGTATGAATTCTTCTTCTGCGCTCCGCCGCTGCCGATCGCCAAAGCCGTGGGTTCGCCCGTCAATCCGATCGCAATAAAATAGAACCTATCTCAGAATTGAATGGC
>CAZQYC010000156.1:0-6510 GCA_964597495.1 uncultured Steroidobacteraceae bacterium
GCATTGCTCTTGGCATTCGCCGACGGCGTCGCTAAGCTCGCGCCGATGTCTGCTCCCCATAGTCACTCGACCGACAACAACGTAACCAACGCGGCGCCTCGCGCGTGGCAGATCGGCATCGTCAGCGGCGTCACGCTTACGCTGGCATTGACGCTCTTATACGGCATCTGGAAGATGGGCCGGCCCGTCGCATTGCCCAACGTCACGCATGAGAAACTGGAATGCGCTTCTTACACTCCGAGCCATAACGGGCGAATGCTTGACTCCGGCAAGCGGCACGACATCATCGTCAGCGACCTAAAATTATTGGCTGGACAGTTCCATTGCGTCCGAACGTACTCGGTCTCCGAGGGTCTCGACGAAGTCCCGCACATCGCGCGCGAGCTGGGATTGAAAGTGCTGCTTGGGCTTTGGATCAGCGCCGATATGCCAAGCAACGATCGCGAAATCGAACAGGGAATCAAACTGGCGAACGAATACGCCGACGTTGTTTCCGCTGTCATCGTCGGCAATGAAGTGCTGTTGCGCCGTGAACTCACGGCCGCGCAGTTACGCGCTTTGATCGAGCGCGTGCGCGGAGCGACCCAAGTGCCGGTCACCTACGCGGACGTGTGGGAGTTTTGGTTGCGGAATTCGGATCTGGCAACGGTCGCCCACTTCGTAACGATTCACATCCTGCCGTACTGGGAAGACCATCCGATCGATATCGATCGCGCGCTCGATCACGTGCAAAGTATTTACCGAAAAGTGCAAACCGCTTTTCCGGGAAAGCAGGTAGTGATCGGCGAAACTGGCTGGCCCAGCGCCGGTCGACCGCGACTGAATGCGGTGCCTAGCGTGATCAACGAAGCGCGCTTCGTTCGCGAATTCGTCGCCTTCGCCGAACGGGAGAAAATTCCCTACAACTTGATCGAAGCATTCGATCAGCCGTGGAAGCGCAATCAGGAAGGCACCGTCGGCGGTTACTGGGGCCTCTTCGATTCACAAGGCGCAGCGAAATTTGCCTGGACAGGCCCCATTATCGCGTACCCGGAATGGCGACAATTCGCATCGGTTTCGATAATCGGAGCGCTCTTGTTCGCAGTGCTTGCCTGGCTGTTACGTCCGCGCCCATCCTTGCAAGGGTTCGCATTGATGGCGATGACCGGCCACGCCGCCGGCAGCCTGGCGGTCATGCAATGGAGTTACCTATCCGCCGGCAATAGGTCGGCACTTGAATGGACCGCCACGGGACTCTGGTCGTTCGTAGGTTGGGTCTGCATTTCTGCCGTAACCATGGTCCTCGTTCGCTGGCTTGACGGACATACTCCACCGCAACCGACAGGCATCGCGGAGCTTTTGTGCGGACTAGGACATGGCTCCGCCAAAGCCAGCCCGCTCTCTCGCCTTCTCGGCATCGCTCGTGTTCTATTCCTGGCCGGCGTCGCGTACGTCTGCCTGGGATTATCGTACGATGGACGAGGACGCGACTTTCCCATCGCGCTGGCGCTCTACCCCATCGTCGCGTTTGCCTTATTGGAGCTCATCGCTCCCGCTGTCCGAAAACAGGAGATCGATCGCGAAGAATCGTGGCTGGCGTTCATCTTGATCGCCACGGCAGCATGGATTGCCTATAAAGAAACATTCCTGAATACACGCGCCATGGCATGGTGCGGACTATGCGCGCTGTTCGCCGCCACGATCGCTTTCGGGCAATGGCGATCGCTGTATCCAAACCAACGTTCCAAGCAAAATGCCGACGCCGCTCAGCTCGAACGTGTATAGCACCGCGCCCGCAATCCCGGCGACGGTCGCTAAAGCCGCAAGCCAGCGCCATCGCGATACGGTCGCTAAAACGCCGGCGAGTATTCCGACCCAGCCGAACACATTATTCAAAAAGCCAAACACGGCGAACTCGCGAACGGCACAGCGCCAACTGGTATCGCCCGAGGCGCATGCCTGAGCAATCACCTCGGGTTCCACTAGCCGCCACCGCACGATCAACGCCAAAGCCGTGGCGCCGGCAACGATCAGCAACAGAGATAGGAAAGCCTGCAAGCCGCGCTTCGACGCGAAGATTGGCCAAGTCGTCGTCCGCGTCATCGTCTATAGACCATCCGAAAAGAAGATTTACCCATCCCGGGTATCTTGATGTCCAACCGCTCTTCCAACGTTTCGCCCCGCACTTTGAACAGCTCCACGACGTGCACTTTATTGTCGCCGGTGCCCGCCGACGTGATGCGCAGCGCCCCATCTTCCCACGAGGACGATACGGAAAAACCGCCTGCCGGCAGAAACAACGTGCTTTCTTCACCAGGGGTCAGTAAGCGCGTGCCCTCGCCTTTGTCGGTTGCAATACGAATCGAACGGTCGCTGTGTTGAATTTCAAGATGACTGGCCGGCACCAGCATGGCGATCAACGAACGGTTGTCTTTCTCCCGCTCGCTCCGCATCCATTGAATGTGCGAAATGCCATCGTCACTGCCTTGGGGTCCACCGTCAGGATGCGGCGGCGCGTCCTCGAATCGCTCGGCATTTCGCCGCCATCGCTTTTCACCGCGATCGAAAAGCGGCGCTAGACGAGCGCGAACATCGTCGCTGGCGGAGGCATCAAGCCGCCACTGCCCGTCGAAAATAGCCGCCGCATTCGCATCGGGCACACCATGCGACGATAGGCCGGCGCAATTGCTGGCACAAACTGCAACGACGATCAGGAAACAATAAATCGGCGCTCTTCTCATTCTTCTCATTGTTGATCTCTACCCGCCCTTCACGTTACAGCTTGTTGAAAAACACTTTATCGACAAGCTGAGCTGGCCATGGACTGCCAGCCGTGGAAAGCCTTTTCCAATAAGTTAAAGCATAGTCGAAAACCGATTGGACCACGGAGCCGCTAAAGACGTTCGCCGTTCGGCCGATTCTCCGTCAGCTAGGTTTAGCCGTCAGGTTTCAACCGTTCAATAGCCTGTCAGGGGCGTGTCAGAGGGCACGCCAGATAGCCATGATCGCAGACCCGAGTCGTCGAATGCCTCACCGCCTCGGTTGCTAGACTCCCGCGGCCCCATGCTTTCGGCCTTGTTTTTAATAACTCAAACCATGGAGAAACGCTCATGCAATTATCGCGATTGGCGCTACCCCTTGCCCTTATAGCAACGCTCGGCTTCACCAGTACCTCTGCGCGCGCCGAAACGGGCATTGGCCTCCGGGCTGGCACGATGGGTCTGGGCGTGGACTTCGATATTAGCCTTCTTGAGAAACTCAACTTCCGTCTGGGCTACAACGGATTGAACGTCAACAAGGACGTAAGCGATACGGACGTCAACTACGACGGTGAGATCAAGATCAGCAGTTTCTCCGGATTGCTCGACTGGCACGTAGCTGGGGGCGGATTTCGACTCACTGGCGGCCTCGTCGGCTCCGGCCCAAAAATCAATGTAGTCGGTGCGCCGTCCGGAGGCACTTATGACCTCGGCAACAACACCTATACGGCCTCTCAAATCGGTTCGCTGCGGGGCGAGATCAAACTCGGCAACTCGGCGGCGCCTTATTTAGGAGTAGGTTGGGGTAACGCCGTAAGCACCAAGCACCGCGTCTCTTTTCTATTCGATCTCGGCTTGATTTACGGCGGCGAGCCCGATGTCGCATTAACCGCAATTTGCGGCGCCGGCGTGCCCGCTCCGACCTGCGCGCAATTACAAGTCGACGTGCAGCGCGAAATTCAAGAATTGAAAGACGACGTGAGCACGATAAGGTGGTATCCGGTCATCAGCTTTGGGATCGGAGTCCGCTTTTAACAAGCTCAGTCCTTAAGACCCCTGCAGTCCAGAAGCGATTCCGGATACGGAGGCGAGCAGCGCGGCTAGCAATTCCTGATCCGTGCGTCCGCTCGCTCGCCAACGTCGCAGGAGGTCCACCTGCATCAAGTGCATGGGATCCAGGTAGGGATTGCGCAGCCGAATCGAGCGCTGCAGGATCGGCTCGCCGTCGAGAAGCCGCGCACATCCCTTGATCTTCTGCACGTGATGCTGGGCGAGCGCATATTCCTCGCGCAGCATTTTGATGATGCCTGCATGCTTCTCGTCAGCAAGGCCGTCGTAAAACTTCGCGATATCCATATCGGCGCGCGCCAAGGCCAACTCCACGTCGTCGATCAAGTTCTCGAAGAAGAACCATCGAGCGTATAGCTCCCCGATCAAATCGCCGCCCAGCTTGCTTTCCAATGCGGCGAGCGCTGTGCCAGCTCCAAACCAACCGGAAATCAAGTAACGGCACTGCGCCCATGCCGATAACCAAAGAACCGTGCGCAACCCGGTCACCCCGCCGCGGTCGTCCCGCAGCGTCGGACGCGAACCTATTTGCATCCGCTCGATCACGTCGATGGGCGTAATCTCGCGAAAGAACTCGTCGAAACCGTTCTGCTGCAACAACGCCCGATAGGTTTCGCTCGCGGTGTGCGCCATCAGCTCCATCGCTTCGTGCCAGCGCGGGATGACTTGCTCGGGCGGCGCAACCCCGGCAGCAGCCAATGCCAGCGAGTTGAACGACTGTTCGAAGACACGCAAGGCGATCGGGCGTAGGCCGTATTTTTCGTTGATGAGTCCACCCTGCTCCGTCAGCCGCAGCCGGCCGAGAATCGAGCCGGCCGGCACGCTCCGCACCAGCGATTCGTTGCGCGCGGCGCTCCGGCTCGAAGCGCCTTCGCGCCAGTGAAAAATGGTCAGCTCCACTTGATGTTCGGCCGCCGCTTTAACCAGCGCTTCCTGTGCCTTACGAACCAGCCAGCGGGAAGTCACGATGCCGTTGCACTTATTGCTATCGGCATAACCGACGACGACATACTGATGATTGCCGCGCCCGGTAAGATGCCGGCGATAGAGCGGCTCCGCGAAAAGCCGGCGCATGATTTCGCCGCAGTTCGACAGCGCCTCGACGGATTCGAACAGCGGCGCAACGTCGACGAGCACGTCGCCGCTACGGCGATCGGCGATATCGGCCCAGCGCGCGAGCAGCAATACGCTCAATACATCGTCTGCACCGTTCGTCATGCTCACGATATACGGACCGATCGCGTCTTGTCCGTAACGGTGCCGGCAATGCGCCAAGGCATCGAACACCCAAAGACTGCGTTTGCCTGTGGCATTGAGCAGCGCCGAGGGACCGCTATCCGCGGCGATGGCGGCAAGCAGTCGCTCGGTTCGCTGCTCGCTGGACTTCGAGGCCCAGCCCGCGTCGCCAAAACCCTGTGCAATTACCGTGCAATGCACGTCGGCATGCTGGCGGATGTCGAGCGTCGCAAGATGAAAACCGAAGGTGCGAATGCGCCGCAACAAGCGACGCACCGGTTGCAACCCGGCGTGTTGGCCACGGTGCTGTTCGAGACTCGCCGCGATCAAACCGACGTCGTCGATGAGTTGCGCCGCATTCTCATAGTGATTCTGCCGTCCCTCGTACGTGGCGCGCAGTCGCTCCATCATCTGGCCGAGAAACACCCGGTAAGGCATGTTGTCTTGTCGAAGCGGAGAAAGACTCGGCGCCGCGGGCAGCAAGACCATGTAGTGCTCGATTCGTTCGCGAAGCGCCGAAGACACGCCGATTCGGCTCGCGCTCTGCGACAGGAGCTCAGTCAATTGCTGGCATTCGAGAAAATAGCGGTTGACGATGAGCTGCTGCTGGCGCGCCACCGTTTCTCGTATCGTCTTCGCATGAACGTCGGGATTGCCGTCCATGTCGCCGCCCACCCACGAACCGAAACGAATGATTTCGGGTATGTCGAGCGCTCGGGCCTCCGGACCATAAACCTTCTCAAGCGCGGCCGCGATCTCTTCGTAAAACACCGGAACGATTTCGTACAGCACTTCCACGATGAAGAAGAGAACGTGTTCGCGCTCGTCGGCGACCGTCAAACGGCCGCGGGAATTGTCGGCGGTTTGCCATCCGGAAGTAATCTCTTGCCGTATTCGGGCCGTCACTTCCTGGTGTTCGGCAGCTCCTGCAGTGAGGTCGAGCCGCCGCAGCAGAAGTTCGGCCACCGATTGTTGTTTACGCAAAATGGTGCGGCGAGTCGACTCCGTCGGATGTGCCGTCAGCACCGGCTCGATCCAAAGCTCCAAGAGCAGTTTGCGAATGTCGCCGAGCCCAAGACCTTTGGCTTTGAGCGTCGCCAGTGCTTCTTCGATACCGCCGGGCTGCGGCGTGCCGTCGCCGCTTAAGTACTGGCGTCGACGACGGATGCGATGCACCTTCTCCGCCATATTGACCATTTGGAACCACGTCGAGAACGCGCGCACCAAATCCTGAGCCTGATGGGCTTCTCGATTGCGGGTACGAACCGTGAGTGCCAAGGCGTCGTCTTGATCGCCCGAACGTCGGCCAATGGCAGTCTGCCGATCGCCTTCGACGGCCTCGAAGAGCGCATCGCCACCTTGATCGCGAAGCACTTCGCCGACCAATCCGCCCAAGATATGCACGTCCTCGCGCAGAGCAGCATCTTTGAGCGGGAAATGGATATCGGGACGAGGCATGAAACCGGGT
>CAZQYC010000157.1:0-6344 GCA_964597495.1 uncultured Steroidobacteraceae bacterium
GGCACTTACCATCGCCGCACTAGCACGAAGATGCTATTTCACGGCGCAACATAATACATAAAGTAATGTCGCGCTTATCGCCGTAATAAAGACAATCAAGAGGTCCGAAATTTATGCATGCTTTTTCCGTTGAGTCGGCATTGGAGCGCATTAGGCGCCGTGCCCATCATGTAGATGCCGCATGGACGGCTTCTCCACAAAAAAAGAATCTTTGGTCGCGCAGTATCGCCGCAGTGGCAGGTGCCCTTGCTTTGAGCGTGGGCGCGCAATCGATGGCGCAGACGGTGGTGACGCTCGCACCGACTGCCGATTCGTACATTCAGCAAGGCACGCCGACGACCAATTACGGCACGGCGACGACGATGTTGGTGCGTATCGATACGGCCAATTCTTTGTCGCGAGCCGCTTACCTGCAATTCAACCTTGCCTCTTTACCGGCCGGCACCATCACCTCCGCGCAATTGCGCGTGTATGGATCGCACGATACGGGCGGCACGGGCGTGTCTATTAACGCCTATCCCGGTACGGTAACAGCGACCTGGAGCGAGACGGCGCTCAACTGGAATAACGCCCTTGCTTCCGTGGGAGTGGATTTCAACGGCACTCCGCTGGGTACGACGGCAGTGTCGACCACGGCTGCATATTACTCGTGGAATGTGACCTCGCTGATTAATTCGCGCCGCAGCGTCGGCAATGCCACAGTGGCTTTGTATCCAGCTGCCGCTGACACCTATCGGGTGACGTTCAACTCCAAAGAAGCGGCTGCGAATCGCCCGGAATTGGTGGTGACGGTCGATACGGGATCATCCGGAGGCGCGACGCTTGCGCCGATCGGAGATACGTACACGCAACAAGGTACGCCGACGACTAACTACGGCACGCAGACTACCGTGCTCGTTCGCAAAGATGCGGCCAATACCTTAACTCGTGGCGGCTATTTCGAATTCGATTTATCGAGCCTGCCTGCCGGTACAGTTACTTCCGCAAAACTGCAACTGTTCGGCTCGCAGGATACCGGCGGCACGGGCGTCACCATCAACGCTTTCGGTGGCACCGCGACTGCGGCATGGAGCGAAACTGCGTTGATATACAACAACGGCCTCGCCCTGTCGGGTGTCGATTTCTCCGGCACGCCGATCACCTCGACGGCCGTGTCGCCTCCGCCTTCCAAGACCTATGAATGGGACGTGACTTCCTATATCGCCTCTCGCCGCAGCGGAGGCAACAACATTGCGACCATCGGTTTGGGATATGTTGCAGCCGATACTTATCGTTCGACGTTCAACTCCAAAGAGGCCGCAGCGAACAAGCCGCAATTAGTGGTAGTGGTAAGCGGCGGTGGGGACACAACCGCACCCACTCCGCCGAACACATTGACGGCGACGGCGGCTAGCGCCACGCAAATCAACTTGAGCTGGACCGCATCGACCGACAATGTCGGCGTCACCGGTTACCGAGTCGAACGCTGCCAAGGCGCGAGCTGCACCACGTTCGCGCAGATTGCGACACCGACAGCGACGTCGTACAGCGATACGGGACTGACTGCTTCGACCAGCTACTCGTACCGAGTACGTGCGACGGACGCCGCAGGTAATTTGAGCTCGTATTCGAGCACCGCTTCTGCGACTACGCAGTCCTCTGCCGACACCGTGGCGCCGACCGCGCCGGGTAGCTTGACGGCTACGGCGACCAGCGCGACCCAAATCAACTTGAGCTGGACTGCGTCCACCGACAACGTCGGCGTCACCGGCTATCAAGTCGAGCGCTGCCAAGGCGCGAGCTGCACGACGTTTGCGCAAATTGCGACGCCGACCGCGACGTCGTATAGCGATACGGGCCTCACCGCTTCGACCAGCTACTCGTACCGAGTGCGTGCGACGGATGCCGCGGGCAATTTAAGCTCGTATTCGAATACGGCGAGCGCGACGACGCCTACGGGCGGCGATACGACTCCGCCGAGCGCACCGACTGGGCTGACCGCGACCGCTGCGGGTTCTTCGCAAATTAATTTGACCTGGACCGCCGCAACCGACAACGTCGGCGTCACCGGTTACCGAGTCGAGCGCTGCCCGGCCGCGTCTTGCAATAACCAAACGTCGTTCACCGAAATCGCCGCGCCGACGGGCACTTCGTATAACGACACCGGCCTAAACCCTGGAAGCACGTATACCTATCGAGTGCGCGCGAGCGACGGCGCCGGTAATTTGGGAACGTTCTCCGCTACCGCGGCCGCTACCACGGCGACCGTTACGAGTCAGTTGCCTGGCACGTGCCCTGCCGGCTTCCCCAGCACGTTGATAACCGGCGGACAAACGAGCGCTGGACAACCGAACATCATGTCGTTCGGCGGCGTCAATCGCGGGTTTACCGTGAACATTCCGGCCGACACGAGCACGCCGCGTCCCGTGTGGGTGCCGTTGACGGGTTCCGTGGAATCGACCAATGAGAACCTCGACACCCGCGGGGGCAATCGCGTCATGACCTCGGAAGGTTTCATCGTGATCGGCCCAGTGCGCAAATGCGCAGGCACAAGTCCAACCGCCGCCGGCACCAGCGCGAACGGCGGTACCTGCAATCAAGCAGGTACGGGCGGTTGGAACTGGAATCCTTGGAATGAAGGCCGCGTGTTCGGCGCCGCCGGCGATCCTTGGAAGACGGATGAAGGGGACGACTCCCGATTCCTGGAGGCGGTCGTTCGCTGCGTAGCGAACTTCTACCCCGTCGACGCCAATCGCATTTACGTGGGCGGTATTTCTTCGGGCGGCACGATGACCAATCGCGCGTTGACGTTCAACTCCGACTTCTGGGCGGGCGGCGAACCGATCTCCGGCGAGTGGTATATGACTCAGGACAACGGCAACGCCTTCCCGGGCTCAAACGAGTTCAGCGCGCGCGTTGCGGCGGTGGCGGCCAATCCGACCAAGATTTTCCAAGGTCGCGTGGGTCCGTATCCTCTGTACAACACGCAGGGCAACGCTACTCAGCTCTCTCCGATGATCGTGATCACCTTGTGGGGCGGATCGACCGATAACTGGAGCTGCGACGGCGGCGCGACGTTGTGCGCCGACTACAGGCCTACGACGCAATCGGCTTCCAACTACTTCACCGCACAACCGAACGTCGTGCACGTAGCTTGCTCGAGCCATCATGGACACCAGTGGCCAACCTTCCAGCGCGACGCGTGGAACCGTTGGGTGCTGCGTACGTTAGCTTCGCATCCGAAGGGCACGCCGGCATCGGCGTTCGTTCTTCCGTCGCTAGGCGCGTTGTCCACGGACTACAGCTGCAAAGTGGGTGTCTACACCGATCACTACACGACCGGCGGCGGCGGGACGTTGAATGGAGAAAATTGGTCGATGTTCGGCCACGATCTGTCGAATACGCGGAGCTCTTCCACCGAAACCGCGATTTCTCCGTCTAACGTAAGCACGTTGCACGTTCTCTGGCGTAACGGGACCACGGCCTTGGCCGCGGGCCCCAATGGCGGCAATGACGGAGCTGTTGGCGGCGTGCCAGGTACGCCGTCTATTGTCGACGGCGTTGCGTATGTCTCCGACTTCAACGGCTGGGTTCGTGCCATTAATGCGGCGGACGGCGTAGAGAAGTGGAAGCGTCAGGTGACGCCAACCGGCTCCACGTTACGGCAGACCACCCCGTCGATCTTCGTCGACAAGGCAACGAACACCGTCTACACCGGCGGGAATATCGGCATGGTGTATGCCTTGAACATGACGGACGGCACGTTGCGATGGTCAAGGCAGATCGAGACGACGCCGAATTCGCGTGTCTCGTCGTCACCCATCGTGGTTCCGAATGCGGCCGGCACGGGCTCCATCGTGATCGTGGGTGCCGGCTCTTACCAAGTCTGGTTAGCCGCGACGCCGATGTTCCGCGGCAGCGTGAAGTACCTCGATGCGGCGACGGGAGCACTGCTGAATTACACCACCAACATGTGCCCGTCCGGCACATGTGGCGGCGGTATCACCGTGTGGTCGACTGCGGCGGTTGATCTTGCTACCCGCACTGGCTTCATCGGTACGGGTCAAGCGTACGCGGCGCCAGCCGGGCCTTACTCCGATGCGTTGGTCGCATTCGATATTGATACCGGCGCCATCAAATGGTCTGGCCAGTTCCACGCCAATGACGTGTGGTCGCAAGGACAAAACATTACCGGCAAGGATCAAGACGTCGGTGCGGCTCCGAATTTGTTCTCGGCGAATATTCCGAATGTCGGGGTGCGTGATGTCGTGGGCGTAGGCAGTAAGGGTGGTTTGTATAAGGTATACGATCGCAATACGGGTCAACTGTATTGGACACACACCTTGGGCCCTGGCAGCCCGCTGGGCGGCATGATGTATGCCGCTGCCTATAGCAACGGCGTGATTTACGCGGTGAGCAACGATCTCAACCAAGGGTCGGGCGCCAACGGCGCCACGCCGCGTCCAGCCAGAGCCCGAGCCGTTAACGCCAATGACGGCTCGCTCATTTGGAGCACGCCGTTAACCGAAGGCGGTTACGGTGGCGTCACCGTCGCCAACGGGTTGATGTACTTCACGACGTGGAATGGAATTCTGCACGTGCTGAACACCGCAACCGGCGCCGAAGTGAAGACGGTGACGATCGGAACTGCCGTCGGCGTCTACCAGCAATCCGGATCGCTGGATGGCTTCGTCAACGGATCGGCCAGTGGTCCAGTCGTGTACGGCGGCCGCGTCTTCGTAGGCTACGGCATGACTTGGGTGCTTAACATCCCAGGCGGCTTGGCCTCGCTGGGACTGTAATGTAAGGAATCGAAGTACTTTGAAATGCAGCGCCCACAGTCGGACCATCCGGCTGTGGGCGTTTGCGTTTTTGAGCGATCGAAGTTTTAGAAACGCGACTAACGCATTTCGCGCATGCAATGACGCGGATCAATATCGAGGACACGCCCTGAAGCGAGCAGGACTGCCTTCAAGGCGTTGTCATTGCATACGTAGCGTTGTTTCCGATCACAACCACGGACTTCGTAATGAGTGATGTTGGAGGCCGCGTCACGATCTATCTCGATGATTTCGAGCTCCTTCGCGTCGCAATATAACGATTCCGTCGCAAGACGGCGCACGGCCGCCTTGTGACTTCCACAGGCAGTCATCGCAAGCACCGCCAGCCCCAAGATTCCGATTTTTCTTTTCTGCACCGCTCACTCTCCCTTATGAATATCACGTCGAACGCAAACGCGGCATATTCCGATCTTACTCACCGCCTCTCCCCGGCCGCAAAGTCAGGTGATCGTTCACCGTGCGCTGTCTGCTATTGAAATAGACGAGCCTTCACCGTGTGAGGGTTGTACCGGGAACTCTCTTACTTATGCGCGCTCCTCAAGCGATCTTTAGATCGCTACGAGAGCGACTCAGTTCGTCATGAAGCTCGCGAACTGCGTTTGCTTCGCTATCGACGGTATCGCTTCCGACGAACTCCAAAAAGCGGCAGGCCGCATAGTTTTGCGCCGTGCGTTCGTAAGCGTCGATCCACTGCTGCCGTTCGGCCATCCTTTCTTGCTTGATGGGCCACACACCGGGCCGCGGCTTCATATGCCCCCCGATGCCAATGCGCCAAGGCTTAGGGCTGAGGCGAGCACGAAAGCAATTTTGATTCGCACACATGCGCGCATAGAGACTATCAGCCTGAATCGACGTGAAGAAATCGGTCACTACCGGCTCTCTCGGTTCGAAAGTGCGATGGAGAGCAAGCAATCTCAACCCTCCGGGCGTTTCGTAAATTGCAAATCGCCACTCAGGATGGCTCGCACTAAAGCGATATACGTTTTTCAGCGCAACTTTTTTTGCACCGCCGCCCAGCTGAACGATCAAGCGAGATATTACCCGGGCCGCACCGCTCAACAAGGCCAGCGCCATGAGCCCAACACCGATGGCAGCGGGTATCGAATGAAGCATGCCACCGACGATGGCGGCCAAAAGGAGCGAAGCAATGGCTCGCGCCGCAAAGAATCGCGGCCGGAACAGGTATTCGAAATCGATATCCGCAAATAGAACGTTCGGCGTGTTCAGACAGAGCGCGCCATAGGAATTCCGAGTGATGACCGTTTCCCCATGATTGCCCACTATTTCTTCGCGTATCGGCAATCCCTCGGCGCCGTTGTAGGCGATCTTGTGCTCCAGCCTGCCAAGCTTTTCTCCGCGTCGAATCCGGGCAAGCGCGTCTTGCGCGCGATCATCGGCATTTCTCTGCGCGTCCTCCTGACTTGAGTTCGACCATCCAAAGCGACGAACCGTAATCGACCGCTTGTTTTCACGACTGCGTGCGGTGGCTTCTGCCCAAAATTTCGGAACTATCATCCCAGATGC
>CAZQYC010000158.1:0-6284 GCA_964597495.1 uncultured Steroidobacteraceae bacterium
CAGTTAGCCAGTTAGCCAGTTAGCCAGTTAGCCAGTTAGCCAGTTAGCCAGTTAACCAGTTAGCCAGTTAGCCAGTTAGCCGTCGTCTCACGCTTTCTCCCACGTCCACGCACAGGCGAGTCCGACCGACAGGAAGATGACCAGCCAGTCGATGGCAAACGCGGCGGCTGTCTTCCATGAAAGCCGAAGGGCGAGCAGCTGCATCGTCAGCAGCGGCAGGCAACACATTAGCCAGAGAATCAAGGCAAAGGCGCTGCCGCGCAGCCACCATGGAACGCCCACGATCGCCGTCAGTCCCCAGCTCAGCCAGAACAAGAGTCCGAGTCCGATGCCGACCAGCAAGTAAACGGTGAGCGTCGCGAATTGCGACGGCAGAGACTGTGTGCGCCACTGGTCTCGATCGCCGCTGCGTAAGGTCGCCAAAGCGGGAGCGGCCACCGTATTGAACAGTCCTGCCAATACGGCGGCCAGGGCACCGGAAAAAAGATGGTAAGCGAGTTCCACGAACAATGGCGAGGAGCGGCGAATGAGTGATGGGCAAGAATGGAATTCTTACATATCACTCATCGCACTTCACTCATCACTTGCTTGCGGATGGCTTTGATCCGGGGACAGAGCTTTCGACTTCGATCCGAATCTCCACTTCGTCGCTGATCATCGGGATCAATTGAGTGATGCCGAATTCGGAACGCTTCACGGTGGTGGTCGCGGAGAAACCGGCCGCCGGACGATGGGTCATCGGATGCTCGCCGACCTTGTTGACCTTGGTATCGAGCACCACGGACTTCGTCACGCCGTGGAGCGTGAGATCGCCCGTTATCTTCAATTGATTCTTGCCGGCTGCTTCAACCTTCGTGCTCTTGAACGTCATCGTGGGAAATTTCTCGGCGTCGAAGTAGCGGGGGCCGCTCACATGATCCTTCCAAGTGGCGTCGCCCATATCGAGCGTGCTGAGGGGAATGGTGACTTGCACGGAGGACTTACTCCAGTCCTTCTCGTCCAATTGCAGCGTGCCTTCGCTTACGTGCAGGCGGCCGGAGGAATTGCTGAAGCCCAAGTGATTCACGAAGAACGTGATCTGAGTGTGCACCGGATCGAACTTGTACGTATCGGCGGCTTGCGCTGCTGCGATCGACAATAGACTTACGAAAACGAGACGGACAATGGATTTCATGGGAACGCTCCGAGTAGCTAAGCAACGAAAACCAATTCCTAACATTGACCCCTTAACGCCGGCTCCTAAACGTCGGCCCCAAATGCTAGCCAAGCGTGGCCAATCGATAACCGGCGGCGGCCGACAGAATCCTAAGACAACGCGCGCGCCAGACGTTCGATGTCATCGTGCGAATTGTAGATATGGAGGCCCAGCCGCACCGCGGAAAACTCCGGCGCAATGGCTGACGCGGGATGCGCAATAGCGCTCACGACGATTTTATTGCTGCGTCGCAGCCGCTGGGTTAATTCTTGTGAAGCGATCCGTTTCGAGCGAAAGGACAGCACACCCGCCCACATGCCTGGCGGCGCGGGCGTAAGTATCTCTAGATCGCTTAGCGGTTGCAGCCGTAGCCGTGCATAGATGGCCAATTCGCGAATGCGCGCTTCGATTCGAACCTCGCCTAGCTGATCCCGGAAGTCGAGCGCGGACTCGAGCGCTTTGAGCTTCGGCCCTAAAAAGCGAACGTTGCCGCCGAATTTCGCGAGTGTCATGGGCCAAGCCGCGCGTTGCGTTTCATCGTCGATACTGGCCTGGCCATATCGATTGATCACGTTCCATCCTAGATTGCTGTCCGCATTGGCGGGAGTGAGGGCGCTAAGGAGTTGCCGCTGCACATACAAGACTCCGAGCCCGTGGGGGCCATTGATCCACTTATGCAAACTGGCCGCGTAAAAATCGCAACCCCATTCGTCGATCGAAATGGCGAGCGATCCTGCCGCCTGTGCGCCGTCGATCAAAGTCAGAATGTTTCTTTGTTTTGCAAACGAGCAAATATCGGCGACGGGCAAGATCGCGCCATCGGTGTGTTGCAAGTGAGGAAACGCGATGAGGCGGGTTTTGTCGGTGACCGCCGCCGCAATCAAACCGAGCGGCTGTTCAGGTCCTTGCAGAGGCGTGGGCAGGGCGACCTGCTTCACCACAATCCCGCGGCGCTGCGCCTGCAATAACCACGGATAGACGGCGCTCGCATGCGCCAGCGCCATGACGATGACTTCGTCGCCGGCGGCCAGCGACAGACCGTTGGCGACGATGCCCAGCGCCTCGCTCGCTCCTTGCGTAATGGCGAGTTCGTCATGCTGGCAGCCGAGCAGGCCGGCCAGTCGCTTCAGGAGCGGAGTCAACGCGGAAGGCGCCAAGAAAGCGCGTTGATAACTCTCGACGTCGTTGTTGAATTGCTCTTGCTGGCGGTATTCGGTCGCCAGTGCAGCGCGCAGCCCCGGTCCAATCGCGGCCGTATCGAGATAGGTAATCGACGGATCGAGCACTTGCTGAGCGCGCACCCAGCCCCAGAGCTCACGGCTGGAAAGCGGTAATTCGGCGGCGAGCAAGGAGCCGCTAACCAGTGGGGCGCCTCCGAGCGCACCGAACAGATGGCGGCGATTGATCGATTGAGTCATGGCCGCGGAGGATAGCGGAAAGAAGCAACTGGCCACTAGCTGGGCCGCTAGCCGCTCGCAACTAGCCAGACTGTCGATCGTCCTGTCAGTTGAAATCGCAACCGGATTAAACGTTGTCGGCCTTTATCCCGTATTCGATCCAGAAGGGACTAGCCCTGCAGTGCGACTACGTTCAAATTCTTTTCTGGCCAGCGGCCAGCGGCCAGCGGCCAGCAGCCAGCAGCTAGTAGCTAGCGGCCTCTTCCCCTGCTAACTTACCACCGTTTAACAACAACGCAGTCGCCATGACCGATACCTATTTAGAACGCGTCCTCAAAGCGCGTGTTTACGATGTCGCCATCGAGTCGCCGCTCGATGAAGCGCGTCGTTTGAGCCGCCGCCTGGGCAACAACGTGTTTCTCAAGCGCGAGGACATGCAGCCGGTGTTCTCGTTCAAATTGCGCGGGGCGTACAACAAAATTGCGCACCTTTCCGAAACGGTTGCGCAGCGCGGCGTGATCTGCGCCTCCGCGGGCAATCACGCGCAGGGTGTCGCGCTTGCGGCAAAGCGCCGCGGCATTAAATCCACCATCGTGATGCCCAAGACGACGCCGACCATCAAGGTTCAGGCGGTGATCGACTTCGGCGGCGAGGCCGTCTTGCATGGCGACGATTACGATCAAGCTTACGAGCATGCGATGGAGCTCATGCGCGAACGCAATCTCACCTACATTCACGCCTTCGACGATCCGGACGTGATCGCGGGACAAGGCACGATCGGCATGGAAGTGCTGAGGCAGCGAAGCGGTGAGGAGATCGACGCGATTTTCGTCGCCGTGGGCGGCGGCGGGTTGATTGCCGGGATTGGCGCCTACGTGAAGGCGCTTTACCCGAAAATAAAAATAATCGGCGTCGAAGCCGACGACGCCAACGCGATGTACGAATCGTTGAAAGCGCGCAAGCGCGTCATGTTGGATCGCGTCGGCACTTTTGCCGACGGCGCCGCCGTGCGGCGTGTCGGCGAGGAAACCTTTGCGCTTTGTCAAAAAGTCGTCGACGAAGTGGTGCTGGTGAACAACGACGAACTCTGCTCGGCCATTCAAGATATTTTCGAGGATACGCGTTCCATTTCGGAACCCGCAGGCGCGCTCGCGGTAGCCGGCCTCAAGAAATACATCGCTCGAGAAAGCTGCCAGGGAAAAAAATTCGTCGCGATCAATTCGGGCGCCAACGTCAATTTCGATCGCCTGCGGCACGTCGCCGAACGCGCGGATATCGGCGGTCAGCGCGAAGCGTTGTTTGCGGTGGAAATTCCGGAGGAGAAAGGTAGCTTCCTGAAGTTCTGCCAAGCGCTCGGTCAACGCAGCGTCACCGAATTCAACTATCGCTATGCAGCCGGCACGGCGGCGAGAATTTTCGTCGGCATCGGCATGGGCGAAGGCCGCAAGGAGCGCGAAGCCATTTTGCGCTCGCTTCAGGAAGGCGGTTATGGCGTGGTCGACATGACCGACAACGAAATGGCGAAGCTGCACGTGCGCTTCATGGTCGGCGGGCATGCGCTCGGTCTCGCGAACGAACGGCTGCTGCGGTTCGTATTTCCCGAACGGCCCGGCGCATTGCTCAAATTTCTGCAAGCCATCGGCACGAACTGGAACATCAGTTTGTTTCACTATCGCAATCACGGCTCCGATTACGGCCGCGTGTTGGCCGGCGTGCAAGTGCCGGCGAGCGAGAACGACGATTTCATTCTGCATTTGAACGAACTCAAGTATCCGTATTCGGACGAGACCAACAATCCGGCGTATCGAATGTTTTTGGGGACTTGAGCGACAACTTCGGACGTTCGACTAGAACCTATCTCAAAATTGCAGGGCGCTTAGCTGAGTTGTTTTTTGGCGGTATTTCTGGTTCCCTCTCCCCTCGCGGGAGAGGGTTAGGGAGAGTGGGGTCGGAAACATCGAAACTGTTTCGATTTTGAGATAGGTTCTAGTTGCCTTGCCGGTCGTATCCGTACATCAGGGCCTACCATGAAGAACGCGAAATCCGATGTAGGAGTCAGCACGATGAGAAACACTTTAGGCACGCGAGGGTTTTCGCTCGCCGGCGCACTCGCTCTGGCGCTTGGGTTTTCGGCAATCTCGTTAGCGCCTCTTTACGCCCGAGCGGCCGCAAAGGCGCCAGCCAGTGGCAAACCGGGCGGCAAAGCTTGGGTCGTGCCGCGCACGCCTGAGGGGAAACCCGACCTTCAAGGGAACTGGACCAACGAAACGCAGACGCCCTTCGAACGATTGGGGAAACAGGGACTCACGCTCACAGAAGAGCAAGCCGCCGCGCTTGAAAAGCGCGCTCGGGACGTGGAGGAATTCCGCGATCGGCCCAGCGATCCCAACGCGTCCCTGCCCGCAAAGGGAGGCGAAGAGGTGTTGTCGCCACCGGGTGAAAAGATATTTCCCGAGCGGCTTGCCGAAGCGGCCGGCGGCGCGGTTGGCGGCTACAACGGCTTTTGGCTCGATCCGGGCAACAAGGTCATCCGTATCGATGGCGTCGCGCGCAGTTCCATCCTTGTCGATCCACCCGACGGCCGCGTTCCTGCACTGACCTCCGCGGGCAAACAACGCATGGCCGAACGCATGGCATTGGCGAGAAAGTTCGGCGAATTCGACGGTCCCGAGGTGCGATCGCTCTCCGACCGCTGCATCATTTCCTTCGGATCGAATGCGGGGCCGCCGATGCTGCCGAATTACTTCTACAACAACAATTACACGATCGTGCAGACGAAGGACCACGTCGTCATCATGACGGAAATGGTGCATGACACGCGCATCATCCGGCTAGGAGCAACCGAACACGCACCGGCGCAAATCCGTCCCTGGTTCGGCGATTCGATCGGACATTGGGAAGGCGACACGCTCGTTGTCGAGACGACGAATATCCATCCGACTCAACTGGCGCAGACGTCGCTGTTGGCTCCCTATCGCGGCGCGTCGGACAAGCTCAAGGTGACCGAATGGTTCACACGCACAGGGCCCGATGTACTGCACTACAAGTTCACCATGGAGGATCCCTCGACATTCACCGCGCCTTACAGCGGCGAGCTGCCGTTCAATCGCGTCAACGAGCCGATTTACGAGTATGCGTGTCACGAGGGAAATTACGCGCTTAGTGCCATGCTGGCGGGGGCGCGGGAGGAGGAGCGGGCTCGGGCGGAGCAGAAAAAACAATAGCAGGGCCCTCACCCTGCCCTCTCCCGCAACCGGGAGAGGGTTTCCGGAAAGCCACCTCTCCCGGTTGCGTGAGAGGTCGCACGCAGGGCGGGTGAGGGAAAAATTAGAGAGGCACGTTATTTATCTTTGTGCCTAACTTAGCGCCATGCGCTTCTACTCTCTAAAGCCCGGATTGATCCGATCGAGCTTGCGCAGCAAGGCGTTCCAGGCGAGCGCATTGACGATGTTTCCGCCTTTCTCGTCGCGCATCAACGCGTCGTTTTTATCGATCACGCTCTGCGCGACTTGATGATCGTCGTTGCCGAGGATGCGCGTGCGAACTTGCATGGTGCAGGCCCGTTCCAGGAAATACATGCGCAGGAACGCTTGAGCGCAAGTGCGGCCGACCGTGAGCGTGCCGTGGTTCTTCAGCAACATGATGTTGTGGTTGCCGAGGTCTTGCTGGAGCCTTGGCCGTTCCGAATGATC
>CAZQYC010000159.1:0-6249 GCA_964597495.1 uncultured Steroidobacteraceae bacterium
CCGCCACAAAGCCGTTAGGAACGGCGGAGCAGACTCGGTGAAAGCAGACTCGGTCAAAACGATCGCGGAATTTTCCATTCCCTACGTTCAGTATCTCGATACCGCAGGCAAGCCTTGCGACTCGCTGCCTGCCTGCGCCGACCCTAGCCGCATCGAGAATCATGCCGAACTTTTGAAAATGTATCGCACGATGGTGCTGGCGCGCCTGTTCGATACCAAGGCGGTCAACCTCCAGCGCATCGGCAAATTGGGCACCTATCCGCCCGCCATCGGCCATGAAGCCGTTCAAGTCGCTTGCGGGGCCGCACTCAAAGACGAGGATTGCATCGCTCCGGTATACCGCGAAATCGGCACGCAACTTTGGCGCGGCGTGCGCATGACCGACATCTTGTTGTACTGGGGTGGAGACGAACGCGGCAACGATTTTGCCGTCCCTAAAAAGGACTTTCCGTGGTGCGTGCCGATCGCGACGCAGACGCTACATGCCGCCGGTGCAGCGCTCGCCTTCAAGATTCGCAATGAACGCCGCGTCGCCATGGCCTTTATCGGCGACGGTGGCACGTCCGAAGGAAGTTTCTACGAAGCCATCAACGTGGCCGGCGTTCAGAAGCTCCCGGTCGTGTTCGTCGTCGTCAACAATCAATGGGCCATTTCGGTGCCGCTGTCTTTGCAGACCGCCACGCAAACACTGGCGCAAAAGGCCGTGGCGGCCGGCATCGGCGGCGTACAAATCGACGGCAACGACATACTGGCGTCGCGTCACGTGATCGGCGAAGCAGTAGAGCGCGCCCGCAGGGGCGAAGGCCCCACTGTGATCGAAGCGGTCACCTATCGGTTGAGCAACCACACCACGGCCGACGATGCGACACGCTATCGGCGCGATGCGGAAGTCAAAGAAGCGTGGACGCGCGAACCCCTGCTCCGTACGCGAGCGCTGCTCGAACGACTCACTCTCTGGGACGACAAGCAAGAAGAGGCTCTCAAAGAAGAATGCGCCCAGCAGGTGGAGCACGCCGTCCAAGAATTTCTCGCCACACCGAAGCAAAACGTCGATGCGATGTTCGATCACCTTTACGCCAATATGCCGCCGTCCTTACATGCGCAGCGAGAGATGGCGCGGCGTTACGGCGGCAACCGCTAGTGCGACGGCTAGCGCTTCAAAGTTCTTCTCTCCGGCTAGCGCCTAGCAGCTAGAGGCTAGCGGCTTTTCCATTCATGCCCAAACTCACTCTCCTCGAAGCCATCACCCTCGCTCATGCATGGGAACTGACGCACGATCCTGATGTCGTGGTGCTCGGCGAAGACGTCGGTGCGAACGGCGGCGTTTTTCGCGCGACCGCCGGACTGCAGGAACGATTCGGTACGACGCGCGTTTTCGACACACCGCTTGCCGAAAACATGATCGCGGGACTGTGCGTGGGAATGGCCGCGCAGGGATTAAAGCCGGTTGCGGAAATTCAGTTCATGGGATTCATCTATCCGGCCATCGATCAAATCGTCAACCACCTCTCGCGTCTGCGGAATCGCACGCGGGGACGATTGACTTGTCCGGTCGTCATTCGCACCCCGCATGGCGGCGGTACGCGTTCGCCCGAACATCACTCCGAAGCGGTTGAATCGATGTTTGCCCACATCCCCGGCATTCGCGTGGTGTGCCCCTCCTCGCCGGCACGAGCCTATGGGTTGCTGCTTGCCGCGATTCGCGATCCGGATCCGGTGTTGTTCATCGAGCCGACGCGCATCTACCGCGCGTTCAAACAGGACATCGACGACAACGGCATCGCCTTGCCGCTCGACAAGTGTTTCGTCTTGCGCGAAGGAACCGACGTAACGTTGCTGACGTGGGGCGCCATGACCGTGGAAGTCCTCAAAGCGGCGGATCGGCTCGCCGAACACAACGTTCACGCCGAAGTGATCGATCTTGCCACCGTGAGCCCCATCGACTTCGACACCATTCTCGAATCGGTGACCAAGACCGGCCGCCTCGTCATCGTGCACGAAGCGGCGCGTAACTGCGGCGTCGGCGCGGAAATCGCCGCCACGGTCGCGGAGCACGCTCACTACGACTTGGAAGCGCCGATTCAACGCGTCACCGGCTACGACATCGTCGTGCCGCTCGCTCGCTTGGAACACGACAACATTCCAAGCGTCGCACGCATATTGGACGCGGTCAGGGTCACGCTCGGAAATTAGGCTGCAGACGGTAGGTCAGAATCAAGATGCAACTCCACCTATTCTTTCTTTCGGCTACCGGCTTTTCCGACAGCGGGGTCGCACCATGACTACCTTTCATCTACCCGACTTGGGCGAAGGCTTGGCGGAAGCAGAGATCGTCGCGTGGCACGTCAAGGAAGGCGACGAGATAAAGACCGATCAACCTATGATGTCGGTGGAAACGGCAAAGGCCGTTGTCGACGTACCGAGTCCATTCACCGGCAAAATCACTAAGCTGCACGCCAAGGCAGGAGACATCGTACCCACGGGCAAACCGCTGGTCGACTTCGAGTTGGCGCCCGGCAGCACGTTCGTGGAAGCCGCGCCCCCTCAGGAAGCCCAGCACGGCGGTGCGACCGTCGTCGGCTTCATGCCGGTCAGCGATCGAGAATGGACCGAACGATCCGGCGTCGATCGCCGCTTATCCCAGCGGCGCCAACGGGTTCGTGCCGCACCGTCGGTTCGCATGCTTGCGAAACGGCTCGACGTGGATTTGACCAGTGTTCGCGGCAGCGGACGCGACGGACTGATCACGATGGACGACGTCCTCAACGTCGTCGACTTCAAACGACAGGGTCGTCCCGACTACCGCATGCCGAAATTACCGGAGCATCTCGCCGGCGAGTTCGAACAATTACGCGGCCCGCGGCGCGCAATGGCGCATACGATGACGCTGTCGCGCGACGAAGTGGCGATGGTGACTCTGTTCGACGATGCGGACTTGCATGCGTGGCCTGCCGGTACCGACGTGACGACACGCTCCATTCGAGCGCTCATCGCAGGCGTTAAAGCAGCTCCTGCTCTCAACGCCGTGTTCGATCCCAACGGTCCCTCGCGTCGTGTCTTCGAACGCGTGCACGTGGGCATTGCCGTGGACGTCGGCGACAAACTGTTGGTTCCCGTCATTCGCGATGCCGATACCAAATCGCTGGAGCAACTGCGCAGTGACGTTGCCGCCGTGAAAAAAGGAGCGGTCGATCGTACGCTCACTCCGGAGCAATTGAAGGATTACACCATCAGCCTTTCGAACTTCGGCACCCTCGCCGGCCGCTACGCGACACCGCTCGTCGTGCCGCCGACCGTTGCCATTCTTGGAACTGGAAAAATGCGTCGCGAAGTCGTTGCTACCGACCAAGGCGTCGAGATCCATCGCCGCATGCCGCTTTCGCTTTCCTTCGATCACCGCTGCGTCACCGGGGGCGAGGCCTGTCGGTTCATTGCGGCGGTGATTGAAGACCTACAGAGAAGCCACTAGCCGCTAGCCGCTAGCCAGAGAAAAAGGCATGGATAAGGCTCAACCGTATTCACCCCATAAATAATGCTGGCCGTTAATAGACGTTGCGCAGGAGGGCGTGCGTACGATCTTCCGCATTTCGATAATGCAGGCATCGCATGTCCGCGGACTCTGGCTAGTTGCTAGCGGCTAGTAGCTAGCAGCTGGACCCACATGTTAGGGGATTGCCCCAGAGTTACCCTTAACCGCACTCGCTACCATGCGCAGAATCCTTTACAAGGAACGCGCAATGGCAACAGAACCTCACGGTCAGATTCCAGTCGCAAGACTCCGTCTCATTGAGCGAGTGGGAGCACAGGCGGCAAAGAAAAAACTCCGCGTCGGAAAGGTATCCGTCGCCGCCTTTGCGAATGCCTACTATCGCGGCGTCGCGGAAGACGACCTTCAAGCGCGCGGCATTCCGGATTTGGTTGGCGCAGCTCGGGCGCATCTTGAATTCGGCCGCACGCGCAAACGCGGTGCGCCGCTGGTTCGCGTGTATTCGCCCACTCCGAAGCGCGACTACTATGCCTCGAACCGAACGGTAATCGAAGTCGTTACCGACGACATGCCGTTTCTCGTCGATTCGCTGGCCATCGTCTTCGCGCAACAAGGCCTCGACGTTCACCTCACCGTCCATCCCGTGTTGCGCGTCCAGCGGGATCGTACTGGTGCACTCGTCGCTCTTCTGCCGTCGAACGGCGGTGCGGCCGAATCGTGGCAGCGCATCGAAATCGACCGCTTACCCGACGAATCCAGTTGCGAACGTTTACGCCAGACGCTTCTCAATGTCCTGGGCGACGTGCAGCGCGCCTGCAACGACTGGCCGAAGATGCGCGACCAAGCCGCATCGCTCGCTCAGGAGCTGCGCGCGACTCAACGTAAAGCCACTCCGGATAAGCAAAGAGCAGCGAACACCAAGGAAAGCGCCGCGCTGCTGGAATGGCTCGTCGACAATCATTTTACGTTTCTGGGATATCGCGAATTTCGACTGGTGCGCGGACCTGACAGTGATCTGCTAGAACCGGTCGCAGAATCCAGTCTTGGAATACTTCGCGCGCGCGCCGCTCCTCGCACCATCGAGCTAACCGGCGACCTGCGCGCTCAAGCCCGCGCTCCCGAGCCGCTGTTCATCACCAAGGCCAACTCGCTTTCCACCGTGCATCGCGGCAGCTATCTGGACTACATCGGCGTCAAACGTTTCGATGCCAAGGGACAAGTCGTCGGCGAGCGGCGCTTCTTGGGCCTGTTCACGTCAACGGTTTATCAAGCGAATCCCAAGGACATTCCGTTGCTTCGAGAAAAAATCGCGCACATCATCGAGCGCTTCGGCATCGCCCCGAATAGCCACGACGGCAAAGCCGTCGCCCACGTCATCGACACTTATCCGCGCGACGAACTTTTTCAGGCGACGGTCGATGACTTGATGGACTCGGTGCGCGGCATCGTCAATCTCTACGAGCGGCAACAGGTGCGGTTGTTCGTGCGCCGCGATCGCTTCCAACGCTATTACTCCTGCCTGCTCTTCGTTCCCCGCGACCGTTACAACACGCAAGTGCGCAAGCGAATCGAAACCATCGTACTCGAGGCATTGAACGGCTCTGGGGTCGAACTGCAAGTGCAGCTCGGCGATTCCGCGCTCGCACGCCTGCACATACTGGTTCGCGCGCGCGCCGAAGAGCGCGCTGCAGTCGACACGGAGAAGCTCCAGGCACGCATCGCCGAAGCGGTCCGTACGTGGTTCGATCGCTTGCGCGACGCATTGATTCGGAAACACGGCGAACAGGCGGGCTTACAACTCTCGCGTCAATATGCAAACGCGTTTCCCGCTGCGTACCAAGCAGACACGTCGATCGACGACGCGCTGACCGATATCGACCAGCTAACGCCGCTCTTGGCAAGCGGCGACGGCATCGAACTGCGCTTGAGCGCCAAAGGCGACACCTGGCATTTGCGCATGCTGCGCTCGGGCACGCCGGTCGTGCTGTCGGACGCCCTGCCCGTTCTTGAAAACTTAGGCTTGCGCGTTCTGACGGAGCGGCCCTATCGCATCGCGACCGGTAACGAGCGCGCCGCGTGGATCCAGGATTTCGAACTTCAAGTGACCGCTTCAGTTGCAGACCAGCGCCAAGTGGAGCGCAATTTCCGCGAAGCCTATCTCGCAGTCAACAGCGGCCGCGCCGAGAACGACGGCTTTAACCGCCTGGTGTTCGCGGCGGGGCTCGAATGGCGGAGCGTCGCCGTCTTACGCACCTATGCGCGCTATTTACTGCAGACCGGACTGCCGTTCAGCCAGCACTACA
Source organism: uncultured Steroidobacteraceae bacterium (assembly GCA_964597495.1). Lineage (GTDB taxonomy): Bacteria > Pseudomonadota > Gammaproteobacteria > Steroidobacterales > Steroidobacteraceae > CAZQYC01. The sequence continues at coordinate 5,791 of CAZQYC010000159.1, forward strand.
TGGAGCAAACGCTGACCCGCAACGCCGACATCGCCAAGAATCTTTGGCTTCTATTCGCCCAGCAATTCGATCCTGCCGTCAATCGAGGCCGCGACGCACAGTGCAAAGCGATTCGCGAAAAAATATCGAAATCGCTCGATCTAGTCGCCTCTCCAGACGAGGACCGCATCTTGCGCTCCTATCTCGCCACCATCGACGCGTCGCTCCGCACCAATCACTATCAATCCGAAGGCGGAAAACCTAAGTCGTATTTGTCCATCAAGCTCGATTCGCGACGGCTGGAATTGCCGTTGCCAAAACCGCTCGTGGAAATTTTCGTCTACTCGCCGCAAGTCGAAGGCATTCACTTGCGCATGGGGCGCGTCGCGCGCGGCGGGCTGCGCTGGTCGGATCGCCGCGAAGACTTCCGCACCGAAGTGCTCGGGCTCATGAAAGCGCAGAACGTGAAGAACACGGTCA
>CAZQYC010000160.1:0-6088 GCA_964597495.1 uncultured Steroidobacteraceae bacterium
GGCGCGCCGCGACATCGATTTGTTCGAGCAACTGCACTTTGTCCGAGTCGGAAATGCCGGCAAGCGGATCGACGGGAAGATACAAGCGATGCCCCGTCACGGTGGCACGCGCAGCGAGCGAGCCGGCGTTCCCGCTTCGCGCAATGGCGCGCGCCGCACGCGAAGCCTCGGTCAACGCCGGCAAGAGAATTTCGTCGGAGTAGGCAAATCCGGTCTTCTCGCCGGCCAGTGCACGCACGCCCACGCCTTGCTCGATGCTGTGCGCGCCTTCTTTGACGATGCCGTCTTCAAGCGCCCAAGACTCCTCGCGCGACAATTGAAAATAAAGATCTCCATAGTCGATTGCCGATCCCATCACCGTACCAAGCACGCGATCGAGTCGCGATTCATCGAGACCGGCGGGTTGCAAAATGAGTTGGCGCGCCACATCGAGCGCTTCCGGCGCTCCCGCAGTGACGGGAAGATCGAGATGCAAAGTTGCTGGCACGGAGGGCATAAGGTGTACTCGTTCAATGGACGGTCAAGTCATCCTGCGATGCTGTAACGCGGGAAATCGTTCGCGCACGGCGGACTGCGACGTCGTGTCTATTTCGGCAAGCGCAACGCCCGCGCCCGCCCCGACTCTGTCGAGCACCACACCCCACGGATCGGCGATGAGCGTATTGCCATACGTCTCGCGGCCGTTGGCATGCGTTCCAACCTGGGCGGGCGCCATCACGTAACAAAGATTTTCAATGGCTCGAGCCCGAAGCAGCACATCCCAGTGCGCTTGGCCGGTAGGCACGGTAAACGCCGCCGGCAAACTCATCACTTGTGCACCTTCCTGCACGAGACGCCGGAATAATTCCGGAAAGCGCACGTCATAACAAACCCCCAATCCCACTTTCCCGATCGGCGTGTCGACCACCACCGGCGTACTGCCCGGTTGAATGGTGACGGATTCGCGATAACGCTCCTCTTTTCCAGTAGCCGCAACGCTGGCCGGAATGTCGACATCGAACAAATGAATCTTGTCGTAACGCGCGACACGGCGGCCGTTGGAGTCGAACACCAAACACGCTGCCGACACCCTGTCCCCCGCCGTGCGAATCGGCATGGTTCCCCCGATAACCCATATGCCGAGATCGCTCGCCGTTTTTGCAAGCCACGCTTGAATGGGCCCATCGCCATCGATTTCGGCGACCGCCATCTTGTCGCTTTCGGTGCGCCCCATGATAGGGAAATTTTCTGGAAGACCCGCGAGAACGGCGCCGCGGTCAGCGGCGGATTCAAGAAGTCGGCTCGCAATCGCGAGATTGTCCTCGACGCGAGATCCCGAAGTCATTTGAATGGCGGCAGCGAGTGGCATGTGAAGACGTGATGAGCGATGAGAATGAGCAACTAGCAACTAGCAAGATTGTGCTTTGATTCCAACTGCGATAGCAACCCTCCACCATTCCGTTCTTCCCTTATTTCTCCGCACCGCTTGCGCTTTGCGATGCTTCTGCGGCGTCTTGTTTCGCTTCTTCCTTGTCGATCCGTTCGATCGCGGGGTTATCCCACGAACCGTCGATGCGGTAGTACCGGCGAGTCACGCCTTTCAAAGGTTCCTTGAACAGGCGAGTAAACGCGAGAACCGCGGCCCCGAGCACCGGTCCGCCGACGGCCGTGCTTGCAATGCTCAACGAACCACCGATGTCTCCCGCCGCCACCGCCGTGAGATCGTAGTCGCGCTCCCCCAACCCGATGCGCCCCGCAATGCCAGTCTCGCCGGCGGGACCGCGTACTAGCAGATTGTCCGTATAGGCATCGCCCTTCTTCAATTGAAAATCGCCGTTGATCGTGTCGAAACCGAATCCCTTATCCGTAACGTCGCTAAAGTCCAACGACAGTCGTCTCGGAAGCGCAGCGATGCTCATGAGCCCCAACATTCGACCCGCACCGGGTTCGACATTGAATAATTGTCCATCCGCCATCTCCACATGCACTTTCCCGGACGCGCGCGCGAGCAGATTCTCATCAATGGCTCCCGGCCACGTTAACGACGCATGTCCATTGGCGCGCTTACCGGCAATCACGTCGTGAAAATTGAAGGCGCGCAACGTCTCGCGTACGTCGATGCTGGCGACGTCGACAGTAAGCGAACAAAGCGAGCCGCCCGATGCGACCGTCCATGCCCCCTGCGCCGTCGCCGTAAACGAATCGCCGCGTAGTTCACCCGATTTCAACTGCACTCCATGTGCGTTTTTATCGAGTACGAAACGCGCCGCACCCACCTTGCGTCCGACCAACCAAAGCTCGTCGACACGCCCGCCGATGGCCGGTACGTCACGCGGATCGCTGGCCGCCTCGCCTTCCCCGCGCGCGTGGTGTTCACCCACCTTCAGCTTATTGAGCGCAATCTTCAGCGGATCGCCGGTTTCCAAAACATAGGGAATCGTCAATTGCCCTGCAATGTCTTCGCCGGCGACATCGACGCGCCAGGCGGAATCGGTCGCTTGCAGAAGCGTGCGGACATCCAGCCAGGTATAGCCCAAGAATTCGAATTGCCCAACACGAACGTTGGCGGCGCGGAGAAAATCAGAAAGCGTCTGCTTGCCGGCACCGTCTCCCTTGACCTTGAGCCAATCGTCGAGAACGACCCGCTCGATGTCGCCTTCGATACGCAACCCCTCATGAGCCGGCAAGGCCGCTGCTTGGCCATCGAAACGCACGCCGCCTCGCTCCATTCGCCAACTGCCACCGTCCTTCCCACCGCTTTTGGTGACTCGCACCAGCGCGCGTGCGGAACCGAAGGCGCCGCGCAATAAAAGGTGGTCATCGTCTGGTGCCTCGACATCGACTTTCAATGCGCGAGCGCTCTCGGTATTTTTTCCAACCGGCGCAGGCAAGCCAATGCCGATGCCTTTTGAATCCGATTCGATCGAGACGGAGCGATAGGCGGGTTCGTCCGGTGCGTGCCGTGCTTGTTTCGCTGCGAGTTGCCATTGCAGAGCTCCCGTCAGCGCAATGGATTTCGGCAACGTCAACAAATGCGCCAATTCCGCTCCACGCGCGTTTCCCACGGCGGTTAACTGCATTCCAGCACCGCGACCGAAGTAACGCCCCTCCGCACCGCCTTTTACGGTTACGTTGCCGCCGAGAAAGGAACCTTGCAGCGACAGCGACCGAATCGCAAAGTCCTGCACGGCAAGCAGGCCATTGACGCGAGTTGCGGATTCCGCGAGACCTTCGAGTCCCACGGTGGCATTCGCAATTCGCGTCGTTACCGCAAGCTTACGACGCTCGAGGTCTTTGAACGGCAACTCCATCTTAATTTGCGCCTGCAGATCTCCGGCACCGCGAAGCGCCATGAACTGTGCTCCGATGGCGGGTCCTACGGGGCTTTGCTGCAAGTACGGCAGCGCCTGTGCGAGGTCGCCCTCGCTTTCCGCTTCGAGCGAAAGTTGCGCTTGCTTGAAATCGACGAATCGCCCCGTGCCCGACTTCAACCGCAATCCGCCGACTTCGCCCTGCAGGAGGCGCGCGGTCATTCCTTCATTTCGAAACTCGGCATCGACGTTCAACTGGGTTGCAGGAGCCCAACCGGGCTGATAGTCGAGGGTCACGCCTTCTACGCGAGCTCGAATGAGGAACAAGCCCTCCTTATTTCGAAACGGAAAGGACTTCATCGGTCCCTGCATTTCGAATTCGGCGTGCGGCACTTTTCCCGCCACGAACGCACGATCGAGCCACGACAGCGCAGCGGGCGTCAGCCTCCCGGCCGGCAAGTATCGCGGCGTGGCGCGCGCATCCAAATTCGAGCCTACCGCTTTCAAATCCACCACGGTGGAGCGGTTGCGATCAGCGGGCACCCACACGGTGCCATGCGCATCCGCGTTACCGTCCGGTGTCTTGATCTTCAAACTCTCGGCGGCGATGCGCCAGCCGTCGGCCTCCCGCTGCCAACTGACCCGCCCGTCGATTTGATCGATAGGCAGCGGCGTTCGAAAGACTCGCGGCAATGCGAATGCCCCGTCGCGTGCTTGGAGATTGACTTGTCCGCCGCTTTCGCTGGCGGTAAAGACACCGCTGAAGCGCTCTATGCCCGGAATTTTTTCGACAGGAGCTATCGTCAGGCGATCGAATCGGCCGCTCAGGCTATAGACCAGAGGCGCTGCGGAATCGACGCGTGTCGCCTGCACTTTCAGGTCTCGAAGACTGCCTTGGGCGCTGGTCGCGCGCAGCATCCCCACACTCGTCGACTCCGGCGCAAAGGCCAACAAGGGCCAAAGATTTTCGAGACGCAATGAATCCGCTTGCGCGTCCACGTCGATCCCGCCGGCTTCCGTTTTGGTTGCCGTCAATGCGATCTTCTTGCTTTGCCATGTGTCGCTCGCACGCGAGAGATCCAAATTCGATACCTCAACGTTCCAGGATTCGTTCGCCGCCGTTTGGAGGTGGCTAACGTGAAGCTCGAGCGCGATCCGCCGGTACTCGACCATCGAAGGACTCTTCGCCGGCGATTCCAAGTCCGTCTCCGGCGATGCAGCGGCATCGCCGTCCGCTTGACCGTCGGCTAAGGATTCATCGCCGTCTCGGCGGTAATCGAGCGTCGGAGTTTTCGGCAACGGCAACGCCCATGTCGGCAGGACGAGACTAACCTCATCGAATTGCAACTGAGCGAAGAGTTCGCTCGGACGAGCGCCATGCAGCGCACCGGATAACCGAAACGATCCTCGGCCTTTCCGCGGTGCCGGCCAATCGTCGGGCATGATTTGCGCCCAGCCTGCTAAATCGAGCGCTTGAGCATTGACACTGAACTGCCAATCGAGGACTTGCGCGTTAGCGAGCTTGCCCTCGGTGTCGGCTTGGAAATAGAGCGACTTCCCAAGCGCAACGGGCAAAGCTGCTTGACCGTCGACGTGCATCGCATTGCCGGTGCGTTTCAAATCAAAACTCACGCCCGGCACGATCCAGGGTCCGCGCCCCGCCTTTAGATCGCGCAGACTCACTTGTGCGTCGACCACTCGCAGCTGTCCGGTCGGTAAATCGTCCGGTGCAAATACTTGGTTCGGATCGCGTCCCGGAAGCTCGTGTTGCCCGACGACTTCGATGCGTCCGTCCACGGTTCTGACGATCTTGAGTTCCGGCGCCTCCAGCGTGATGCGCCCTGCCGCCCAGCGTCCGGTTCCGATAGCGGTCCAGATGTCGAAGCCAACGCTCACGCGTCGCGCACGAACCAAGAGTCGCTTGCGATCCTGCGAGCGCACCACCGCGGAATCGAAAACCAGTTCGGGGCCGTAGAAGCGCCAACGCGCATCCATTTTCGAGAATTCAATCACGAGCTTGGTGCGCTCGCTCACCCACGCTTCCACCTGCGCCCGATAGTTCGGCGCACGCTCGAGCACGATGCGGAAGGCGACCAACAGGATTGTCAGAAGAACGATCAACCCACCGATGCTGTAGGCGGCGATCTTGATGAATTGGCGGCGGCGGGGGGACATAGGAAGCAGCTAGCTACTAGCCACTAGCTGCTAGCCAGAGAAGATGACAGAGCGAAGGCTTCAAATTACCCTTATGCACCATAAGAACAGGACGTAAAGATGATTGCATTTCTCAACTCTTAAGCTGGCGGCTAGTTGCTAGCGGCTAGTAGCTTTCTTCACATCAGCACCACATCGTACTGATCCTGGTTATACAACGCTTCGGTCTGCAGTCGAATGGGTTTGCGGGTAAAGACTTCCAGTTCCGCCAGTGCGGCGGACTCCTCGTCCAGCAATCGTTCGATCACGTCTTGATGCGCCAGCACCATCATCTCCTGGAATTGGAACTGCCGCGCTTGCCGCAAAATTTCGCGGAATATCTCATAGCAGACCGTCTCGGTGGTTTTGACGAAGCCGCGACCCTCGCACGTTGGACAGGCTACGCAAAGCATATGTTCCAAGCTCTCGCGGGTGCGCTTGCGCGTCATTTCCACGAGGCCGAGCGGCGATACGGACGAGATATGCGTCTTCGCATGATCGCCATCGAGCGCTTTTTCAAGCGCTTGCCGCACTTGCCGGCGATGCTCTTCTTCCTGCATGTCGATGAAGTCGATAATTACGATTCCACCGAGATTGCGCAAACG
>CAZQYC010000161.1:0-6020 GCA_964597495.1 uncultured Steroidobacteraceae bacterium
CACAATTTGGGCGGGCGTTTTTACATTGCGACACCGCGTATTGGTCGAAAGCCCGCGATGGGCGACCGCTGCGGTAATTTTTTAAAAAATTGTCTGTTGGTCCGCCGCGGTCGGCACTACAATTTCCGGCCGGCCTCTGGAACCTTTAGCCTAGAACAACGACACCGACGTAACACTTAACATCCAGCGCATGACCATCAAAACCCTGCTGATCGCCAATCGCGGCGAGATTGCCATTCGAATTTCACGTGCCGCCGCCGCTCTCGGCATTCGCACTGTCGCGGTTTATTCGCAAGACGACGCACGTTCGTTGCACGTGCGCCGTGCCGACGAAGCTCGAGCTTTGAAAGGGTCGGGACCGCGTGCTTATCTCGACATCGAGCAATTGGTTGCCGTCGCTAAAGAAGCGGGTTGCGATGCCGTGCATCCTGGTTATGGATTCTTGAGCGAGAACGCGGCGTTCGCCACCGCCTGCGCGGCGGCGGGCATCACCTTCGTCGGGCCGCGCCCGGATTTATTGCAGTTATTCGGCGATAAAGGCGCGGCGCGTGCGCTCGCTCAGAAATTGTCCGTGCCGCTTTTGCCGGGCGCTTTCACGGCCGTTACGCTCAACCAAGCCAAGGATTTTTTTGCGTCCTTGGGCGCCGGCAAGCAACTCATTATCAAAGCCATTGCCGGCGGCGGCGGTCGCGGCATGCGCGTTGTCGAGCGGCTCCAAGATTTGGAGGAGGCGTATGCGCGCTGTCAGTCCGAAGCGAAAGCGGCCTTCGGCATCGGCGATGTGTACGTCGAACAGCGTCTTCCGCACGCGCGTCACGTCGAAGTGCAGATCGTGGGCGACGGCACCGGCGCGGTGACGCACTTGTGGGAACGCGAATGCACGATTCAGCGCCGTCATCAGAAACTCGTAGAGATCGCGCCGAGCCCGGGAATTTCGGCGCAAACGCGCGAAAAATTGACGGCTGCGGCCGTGCGCATGGCGAAGGAAGTGCGCTATCAAAGTCTCGGCACGTTCGAATTCTTGGTGGACGCGCAAGGCGGCAGCGATCCGCAAATTGCATTCATCGAAGCGAATGCGCGCTTGCAGGTGGAACACACCGTCACTGAAGAAGTGTTGGGCGTCGACCTGGTGCAAACGCAGTTGCGCCTTGCCGGCGGCGCGACGCTTGCGCAGTTGAAGCTTCAGCAAAGTGCGATTCCGGAACCCCGGGGCATGTCTGTGCAGTTGCGCGTGAATATGGAAACGATGGAGCCGGACGGTTCCACGAAGCCGGCGGGCGGCACGCTTTCGGCGTTCGAACCGCCGACCGGGCCTGGTATCCGAGTCGATGCGTTCGGCTATTCGGGTTACACGTCCAGCCCCAGCTTCGATTCGCTGCTTGCCAAAGTGATCGTTACGGCACCCGAAAAGAATCTAGTGGACGCGTCGAATCGCGCCTATCGCGCCTTGTGCGAATTTCGCATCGACGGCATCGCCACCAACATCGCGTTCCTGCAAAATCTGCTGCGTCATCCTGACTTTCTGGCAGATCGTATCGATACGCGTTTCATCGAAGAGCATTTGCCAGACCTCGTCACGCACGACAGCGCCCATCCGCGCTTGTATGTCGAAGCGCCCGGTGCGGCATCGGGTTCGCGCGCGGCGTTGGCCGGCGCTCGCATCGACAACAAAGATCCGCTTGCGGTGCTGGTGCACGGCAAACAGGCGGCGACGCCCGCTGCCTCTGTCTCGTCCGGTCCGACCGTTGCGGAAGATATTCCGGGCATGGCTACGCTCAAGGCGGTGTTGCAGGGAACCATCGTCAGCATCGACGTGAAAGAAGGCGACGTAGTGCGCCAGGGCCAGCAAGTGCTGGTCATGGAATCGATGAAAATGGAACACGTCATCGTCGCGAAGACGAGCGGGCATCTGCAACGCATTTTGGTCGCGGTGGGCGATGCGGTATTCGAAGGCGCTGCGCTGGCGCTGATCGAGGAAGCCGACGTCGGCTCGGCCACTCGTGAGGCCGACGAAGTGGTGGACCTCGACTACATTCGTCCTGACCTGCAAGAAGTGATCGAACGCCACCGACGCACGTTGGACGAAGCGCGGCCGGAGGCGGTGGCCAAGCGTCATGCGAAGAATCAGCGCACCGCGCGCGAGAACGTGAATCAGCTCTGCGATCCGGGTACCTTCATCGAATACGGCAGTCTTGCCGTCGCGGCGCAACGGGCGCGGCGCTCGATGGAAGAACTCATCGCGAAGACGCCAGCCGACGGCATGATTACCGGCGTCGGCCGCATCAACGGCGATCTGTTCGGCGATCCGGCATCCCGTTGTGCGGTGATGGCTTACGACTACACCGTACTGGCCGGCACGCAAGGCGCGCGCAATCACATTAAAACCGATCGCATGATCCGCGTTGCTGAAGAAAGCCAGTTGCCGATGGTTTTGTTTGCCGAAGGCGGCGGCGGTCGGCCGGGTGATACCGAAGGTTCGGGCGATGCAGGCGGCACGCGCACGTTTGCGCGTTTCGCGCAGTTGAGCGCCTTGGTTCCCATGGTGGGCATTACCTCGGGCCGTTGTTTCGCCGGCAATGCATCGTTGCTCGGGTGCTGCGACGTGGTAATCGCCACGGCCAATGCCAATTTAGGCATGGGCGGTCCTGCGATGATCGAAGGCGGCGGTCTTGGCGTGTTCGCGCCCGAAGAAATCGGTCCGATGTCGGTGCAAGTGCCGAACGGCGTCGTCGATCTGCTCGTGAAGGATGAAAGCGAAGCAGTGGTGACCGCGAAGAAATATCTTTCCTATTTTCAAGGCCGGTTGACTCACTGGAAGGCTCCCGACCAGCGCGCCATGCGCCGCATCATTCCGGAGAACCGACTCCGCGTGTACGACGTGCGCAAGGTCATCGAAACGCTCTCCGATGAGGGCGGCGTACTCGAACTGCGCCGTGAATTCGGCAAAGGCATGATCACCTCGTTCATTCGCGTCGAAGGCCGCGCAGTGGGCGTCGTTGCGAACAACCCGTCGTTTTTAGGCGGAGCCATCGATTCCGAAGGCTCTGATAAAGCCGGCCGCTTCATGCAGCTCTGCGATGCCTTCGACATTCCGGTGCTGTTCCTTTGCGATACGCCGGGCATCATGGTGGGGCCTGAAATCGAGAAGACGGCGCTGGTGCGTCACTCGAGTCGTCTGTTCCTCATTGGCGCCAATCTGAGCGTGCCGTTTTTCACCATCGTGCTTCGCAAGGCGTATGGTCTCGGCGCAATCGGCATGGGCGGCGGTTCGTTCAAGTCGCCGACCTTTGCCGTGGCCTGGCCGACCGGCGAATTCGGCGGGATGGGGCTTGAGGGCGCCGTCAAACTCGCTTATCGCAACGAACTTGCCGCGATTCAAGACGCGGCGGAACGCAAGAAGAAATACGACGACATGGTCGCGTCGCTGTATGAGTACGGCAAGGCGCTCAGCGTTTCCACCATCTTCGGCATGGACGACACCATCGATCCCGCCGATTCGCGCCACTGGCTTGCGACCTTGTTGAGTTCCGTGCGAGTGCCACCGCGCCCACATGGCAAGAAGCGTCCCTTCATTGATGCTTGGTAGACAGCGCGGTATATCCAATGAACACCGACTTGGATTTGCTCTCAGGCCATCGCTTCCACGTGGCGTCCTACGGGCTCGCCGCTGCTTACGCGGGCTGTCTCTTGAAGCAGTACGGCGCGACGGTGATTCACGAAACGGTGCTGGATGCCGAGGGAGTCGGTGCGTTTCTCGCGCAGGGCGCCAAAGTCGTTGCTGAGCCAACTCTTGCGGTGAATTCGGGCGAGGTGTTGATCACCGACGCACCGGTGACCCATGGAACGCGGGAGCGGCTTACGAAGCTGGCCGGATCCGTGCGCGTCATATGGATCACGCCGTGGGGATTGCAAGAACCGTGGAGTTCGGAGCCGGCGACCGATCTTACTTTGTACGCGATGGCCGGTTGGATGAATGGAGTCGGCGATCCGGACCGCGAGCCGCTGGCGCCTCCGGGCGGTCAGTGTCGGCTGCTCGCGGGACAATATGCGACCGTAATGGCGCTCAATCATTTCGCGCATCGCGACGGGCGTGGGCCTGCGAATGGCTTGGTCGATATCGCTCTCATCGAGGTGATGGTCGCTTCGCTCATTTATACGCCGGTGTCGTATCAATACAGCGGCCGCATCAACAAGCGCGGTGGCAATCGTTATTCCTCGACCATCCCTTTAGTGGTGACGCTGCCGTGCAAGGACGGTTACGTCGGCATCAATGCGCCGCTCGAACGGCAGTGGGAGACGCTGTGTCGCATCATTGATCATCCGCAACTCATCACCGATCCGCGTTTCAATACGTTGGCCACTCGAACGGAAAATCTCAAACCATTGGATGAATACTTGTGTGCGTGGCTGGCCTCGCGCACGCGATTCGACGTGTATCACCTGTTGCAGCGCGCGCGCGTGCCGGCATCGGCGCATCCGAACACTGCCGAAGTGCTCGCCTCGCCGCAGCTTGCGGCGCGCAATTACTGGCAGGATGCAACGACGCCAGCGGGAAGGGCATTGAAAGTTCCGGGCCCGCCGGCGCGAGTCCTGACCGTGTCGCCCAAGGCTAAGGCGGCACCGCGCGTGGATTCATTGCCTTGGCGCAAGAACTCGTTACGCGTCGTAGATATATCGATGGGATGGGCGGGACCGATGGTCACGCATTTACTGGCCGCGTTCGGCGCGGATGTCATCAAAATCGAAGGGCCGGAGTACCCCGACTGGTGGCGTGCCTTCGCGAATCCTGCGACCAATCCCGATGCCCCGGCGCATGAATTGAGTCCGACCTTCAATACCGTGAATCGCGGGAAGCGCGGCGTGGTGCTCGATTTCGCCGTGCCGGAACAGATGGCCATGGTGCGCAAGTTGATCGCGAGTGCCGACGTTATCGTCGAAAACTTCGGTCCGGGCGTGCTCGAGAAACTCAAACTCACCTACGACGTGCTGAGCGTGGACAATCCCGGTCTTATCATGGTGCGCTTGCCTGGCATGGGATCGAGCGGACCGGAGGGTGGGTATCGCACTTTCGGCAATACCATCGAAGGCATGTCGGGTCTCTCGACGTTAGTGGGTTATCCGGATGGACCGCCGCTGTTGCTGCCCAATGCGTTCGGCGATCCGGTGGCAGGATTGAGCGGCACGATCGCAGTGCTGGCCGCACTGTCTCGTGCTCGAGCCGACGGCGCGGGACGTCTTATTGAGTGTTCTCAGCTTGAAGGATTCATCCCTTTTATTGCCGAGGATCTCGTCGAATTTCAACGCACGAATCGAATACCGACGCGTCGCGGCAACACACGTCCGAACAGCCTCGTTGCGGACGTGATTCCTTGTCGCGGCGAAGACACTTGGGTGGCGCTTGAAATAGTGTCGGACTCACAGTGGCGAGAGTTGGCGAAAGTGATTGACGAACCCTGGGCCCGGCAACTCGAGGTGACGGGGCCAGTCGATACTCGTCTTCTTCAGCAGTTGCGCGCGTGGAGCGTCGGTCGCGATCGAGAAGAAGTGCTTGCCGTGTGTCGGCGCGCGCGCATCGCGGCAGCGCCGGTGCTGAATGAAGCCGACGTGCTGTCGCTTCCTCCCTTGGCGATGCGCAATTTTTGGAGCGAAGAGGCCCGCCGCCATGTGGGCTCGCGACGATATCCTTCGGTACCTGTCGTCGAAGGTGGCTCTCGTCCGGCCGTTAATACGCCGGCGCCGCTACTAGGCGAGCACACTGACGAAGTGCTGGGCGCACTTTAGCTAAAGATCGACGTGAATTGGCGCAACGCAAAGTTTTGTGCTTAACCGCGTTAAGTGCGTGGTCTTCTATTAGTGTCTCGGCCGCGCTATTCTCGAGAACGCGTTGTTGGTTCGTGAGCTAGCTATGCATTCTAAGTGTACCCATCGACGCGCCTCATTTATTTCTTCAGCACATCGGAGACTGCGATGCTCGCAAAAACATTGCTTGCCACTTGCGCACTTGCGCTCTCGGCATGCGC
>CAZQYC010000162.1:0-5947 GCA_964597495.1 uncultured Steroidobacteraceae bacterium
ATACGTTTCGAAAAGACAATGACATTCATGCGATTATGGCCTCGCCCTTACCACACACATGCATCGGCATTTAATGTTCGACGTTGAGCCGTCAGCGCCTGTTTCAGGGTGCGGCCGTCGGAACAACAGAACTTGCCTATGTATTTTTTGCTTATCTTGCGTAACGTCTATATTCACCTGGTAACCCCGCTGCCGTAGCTAACTCCTTGTTCCACATAAAAGGACTACGTGGATTCAGAGAGCCCTTAGACCGGTGGCTTTGCGTCCCCGCCTTTCAGCGAGTTTGCCCTTTACAGTCGACCGCACTATGCATAAAAGGCCTGTCCAAGATCAAGCACGCAGAGCACAGAGCAATGCAGCAAAGTTGCCGGAGAAGGTTATGTCGGGTTCGCTAGTACCTCTGTCGGCCGGCCTAGGAGCACCGATTGCCGAACTCGAAGCACGAGCCAAACAAGCCTTTAAGCTGACGGATTTGGTTCGGGCTGCCCTCCCTGCCCCCGAGAAAAATCACGTGGTGTCAGCGTCTTATCGCGACGAGACGCTCGTTGTAAGCACGGACTCCCCTGCATGGACGGCCCAAGTGCGCTATCGCGAAGAGGCGCTTCGCAAGCATCTTGAACAGGCCGGTGAGAAACCGTTCACAAAATTGAAAGTTCGGGTCGGCCACCCGCCAGAATGATGGGTGGGTGACGCCGCCCTCTGGGCATTTCGCGCAACTTCTGTCGCTCGCCGACCGCTAGCTCAGCCCGAGGTCATGCCATCGCAGCGGCATATAGATAAGAGATAGGCGCGGAACTCACGTCCTGGAAAGTCGCCTCTTCCCAGGCGCTGGCATCGGCAATCAACGCGCGCAGTAATTTATTGTTGAGGTCGTGACCGGATTTATAGGCCGAATACTCGCCGATCAAACTGCAGCCGAGCAGATACAAATCGCCGATCGCGTCCAGAATTTTATGCTTCACGAATTCATCTTCGTAACGCAACCCATCCTCGTTCAAAATGCGGTAGTCGTCGAGCACGATGGCGTTATCCATGGTGCCGCCCAACGCTAAATTATGGGCCCGCAGGTACTCGACGTCGCGCATGAATCCAAAGGTGCGCGCGCGGCTGATCTCTTTTAAAAACGCCGTCGTCGAGAACTCCATCGTCGCCGACTGCGAACGCTTCTTGAAAACGGGATGATCGAATTCGATTTCGAAGTTGATCTTGAATCCGCCGTAGGGAGCGAATTCAGCCCATTTTTCCCCGTCTTCCACACGAATTTTTCGGGTGACGCGTACGAATCGCTTCGGCGCCGCTTGTTCTTCGATGCCTGCCGACTGGAGCAAGAACACGAAAGGCCCTGCACTGCCGTCCATGATCGGTACTTCCGGAGCGGAGAGATCGACGAACGCGTTATCGATGCCGAGACCCGCGAACGCCGAAAGCAAGTGCTCGACCGTGGACACTTTGACATTGCCCTCGATAAGCGTCGTGCCCAGCTGCGTTTCGCCGACATTCTCTGCGTACGCACGCACCGGAGCGGGCTTGTCGAGATCCGTCCGATAGAACACGATGCCGGTGTTGACCGGTGCTGGTCGCAGCACCATCAAGACTTTCTTACCGGTGTGCAATCCCACGCCGGTAGCGCGAATGGTGTTTTTGAGCGTGCGTTGACGAAGCATGGTTGGCTAGCGCCTAGGCTGTAGGTAGAACATAGAGCACCTCAAAAAATCGGTGGGCAACCTAACACTCGGCAGTGGACAGAACAAGCGACGGAGGCCAGTTTCTTTCTGACCTACCGCCTACAGTCTACAGCCTACCGCCTTCCCGATCAGTCAGCTTGCCGCCGCAAAAACGCCGGAATATCCAGCACCGATTCGTCGCCCATCACGATCCCATCGCCGACCGCACGCCGGGGCATCGCGTGTTCACGGACTTGAATGCCCTGCTCGCGCTGCTGGCGGATGTAAGTGGGAACGGACAGATCGTCGAGCGTCGGGACTTGGCGAGGTTGACTGCGTCCTCCGGTAACCGCCGTCATGCGACGCACGTCCGGCTGCGGTTGGACCTGCTCTTCGGGACGGCCGATACCGGTGGCGACCACCGTCACGCGGATTTCTTCGCGCATTTCCGGATCGATCACGCAACCGACCACCACGTTGGCGTCTTCGGAGGCGTACTTCTTCACCGTGTCGCCCACCGTGCTGAACTCGCTGATACGGACGTCCGGGCCGCCGGTTACGTTGATCAGCAAGCCATGAGCACCCGAGAGATTCACGTCTTCGAGCAACGGGCTCGATACGGCCGCCTCCGCCGCTTCGCGCGCGCGATTTTCGCCGCGTGAGGCGCCCGAGCCCATCATCGCCATTCCCGTTTCCGACATCACCGTGCGTACGTCTGCGAAGTCCACGTTGATCAATCCGGGGCGCGTAATCAGTTCCGCGATGCCCTGCACCGCTCCTTGCAGAACTTGGTTTGCCGATTTGAAGGCGTCGAGCAAGGTTACGTCGCCGCCCAGCACCGTCAGCAGCTTTTGGTTCGGGATCGTGATCAACGAATCCACGTGCTTCGCAAGTTCGCCCATTCCTTGATCGGCGACGTTGCGACGCTTGGTGCCCTCCATGTCGAAGGGCCTGGTCACGACGGCCACCGTCAGAATGTTGAGTTCCTTCGCGATCTGCGCCACCACAGGCGCCGCGCCAGTTCCCGTGCCGCCGCCCATGCCGGCGGTGATGAAGAGCATGTCCGACCCTTCGATCAGCTCGATGATGCGATCACGATCTTCCATCGCCGCTTGACGGCCGACTTCCGGATCGGCGCCTGCGCCCAATCCCTTGGTGATATTGCAGCCGATCTGCAATCCCATCTTCACCTTCGAGTGCTTGATGGCCTGCGCATCGGTATTGATGCAAATGAATTCCACGCCTTCGATGCCCGAAGTGATCATGTGCGCAACCGCGTTGCCGCCGCCGCCGCCCACACCGATGACTTTGATCACCGCGCCCTGATTTTCTGTATCTGCGAGTACAAACATGGTTAGTCCCCTCATCCGCAAGTGAAATTAAGAAGTGAAATTAAAGTGAATTGATAACGCCAACTTTTCGCCGACCGTCGCGCATTCGGGTAGAGACTCTCCAAAGAGGGCCTCTATCCGAATGCGCTTTGCCCTAACACCACACACTGATCAAAAATTCCCCTGAAACCAGGCTTTCATTCGATCCCACACATTCCGCGCGCTGCCGCTGAGCGGCGACTCGCGGTGACCGCGTAAATAATTTTCGCGGCCGTACAAGAGCAAACCGACGCCGGTCGCATGGATCGGGTTGCGTACCACCTCGACCAAACCGGTGACGTGCTGCGGCACGCCCAAGCGCACCGGCATGTGAAACACTTCTTCGGCAAGGTCGACGGCGCCTTCCATCTTGGAGCTGCCGCCCGTAAGCACGACACCGGCGGCAATGACTTCTTCAAATCCGGAGCGACGCAGTTCTTCGCGAATCAAGCCGAATAATTCTTCGTAGCGCGGCTCCACGACTTCGGCGAGCGTCTGTCTTGCAAGACGGCGCGGCGGGCGATCACCCACGCTCGGCACTTCGATGGTTTCATCCGCATTCGCGAGTTGCGACAGCGCGCAGGCGAATTTCATTTTGATTTCTTCGGCATAGTGAGTCGGCGTACGCAGGCTCACGGCGATGTCATTGGTCACTTGGTCCCCAGCAATGGGAATCACGGCCGTATGCCGAATCGCACCGCCGGAGAACACGGCGATGTCGGTCGTGCCGCCGCCGATGTCGACTAGGCACACGCCGAGTTCCTTTTCGTCGTCGGTGAGCACGGCATAGCTCGACGCCAACTGTTCGAGCACAACGTCTTCGACGGCCAACCCGCAGCGCTGCACGCACTTCACGATGTTCTGCGCCGCGCTTTCTGCGCCGGTCACGATGTGTACTTTCGCCTCCAAGCGGACGCCCGACATGCTGACGGGTTCGCGAATGCCCTCTTGGTTATCGATGATGAATTCCTGCGGCAGGATGTGCAGGATCTTTTGATCGGCGGGAATCGCGACGGCGCGCGCCGCGTCGATAACGCGCTCGACATCATCCGGCGCCACTTCTTTATTGCGAATCGCGACGATGCCGTGCGAATTCAAACTCCGCACGTGACTGCCCGCGATGCCGGCGAACACGGCATGGATCTCGCACCCGGCCATCAATTCCGCTTCTTCAACAGCGCGCTGAATCGACTGCACCGTCGACTCGATATTCACCACGACGCCTTTCTTCAAGCCGCGCGACGGATGCGAACCGATGCCGATGACTTCGATCTGACGATCGCTGGTCATTTCACCGACGATGGCGACCACCTTCGAGGTGCCGATATCGAGTCCGACGATCAAATTGCGCTCTGGTTTTCTAGGCATCGGGTGAGGGCTCTTTAGTATTGGTTTTGTTGGCGAGATTCGGCTGTGTCCAGCCGACGGCAAACCCGTTGCTGTAACGCATGTCCACGTAATTCATTTCGCTAGCGCGCGTTGCGATGAGCGGGCTGGCCGCTTCCAAGAATCTTTCCAATCGCTCCGCAACGTCCTGCCGTCCGAGGCGCACCGCAATGCCTCCTGAGTTCGTGGCCGTCCCCTGCGTGCTGGTCACGGTCAACTCCCATGCGCCCCGCGGATCGAGGGTTACGCGCGACAAGCGCAGACCCACTTGGGCCAATCGCGGGATCGATTTGAGATACATCTCCGCCACTTGCGATTCCGTTCCATCGGGTCCGTTCAATTGCGGCAGCTCGGGCGGCATGTACTTCGCGTCCTTCAAAAACAATTCACCGCGAGCATTGAGCAAGCCGTGTTCGCCCCAGCGCGCGCCCGGAATTTGTTCGGTAACGGTCAAGCGCACGCCATTCGGCCAGTGCCGTTCGATGCGTACCCGGTCGACCCAATCGATCGATTCGACGATCGCCTTGAGGCGGTCGAGATCGAGCGAGATAAATCCGCGATTGGCATTCGCATCAGCTTTGCAGAAGGCCAGCACCGCCTGTTCGATTTGCGGCGGAGACACACGAAGAAATTGCCCGGTGACTTCCACGTGGCGCACCGGGCGGTCGAGCAGCGCGAGCACCGACCAAAGAAACACGATCGCAAACCCAACGCTGCCCGCAATGACGACCATCCGCTTGCGCGATTCCGGCGTGAAACTGCTCGGCGCTTCCGACGAACGCGGATTGATCTTGGTTGCTTGCTTGCGGTTGCGCTTAAGGAACCACATTGCTATGCGCTCCTCGCGGGCAAACTCGATTCGAGAATTCGCCAGCAGAGCTCGTCGAAGTCGATACCCATGGCCTGCGCGGCTTTTGGGACCAGCGAATGGCTCGTCATGCCCGGCGTCGTGTTGACTTCGAGGAGGAAGTTTCGACCGCTCTTGTCACGCATCACGTCGACACGTCCCCAACCGCTGCAGTCGGCAGCTCGAAACGCCGCAAGCGCCAGTGCGCGAATCTCTTCTTCGGCAGCGCCTTGCAAGCCAGGGCAGAGATATTGAGTGTCGTCCGAAACATATTTCGCGTGATAGTCGTAGTACTCGCCGGGCGGCACGATGCGGATCGACGGTAACGCTTGCTCGCCCAGAATCCCAACCGTGTATTCCTCGCCTTGAATGAGCTGCTCCATCAGCAATTCTCCGGGATACATCGAAGCGAGTTCGACGGCGCCCCGCAAGTCGGCTTCGTTGAATACACGGCTGACACCGACGCTCGATCCCTCACACGAGGGCTTCACGATGAGCGGGAATCCAAGTTGGCGCGCAGCATCGTGCACGTTCTCGCCCTTGGCCAGCCTGCAGTAACGCGGTGTCGACAGGTTCAATGAAAGCCATACTTGCTTGGTGCGAATCTTGTCGAGCGTGAGCGCCGACCCGAGCACGCCGGAGCCTGTGTAGGGAACGGCAAACGACTCCATCAGTCCCTG
>CAZQYC010000163.1:0-5900 GCA_964597495.1 uncultured Steroidobacteraceae bacterium
CTGGCTAACTGGCTAACTGGCTAACTGGCTAACTGGCTAACTGGCATGAGTATGATTCGGAATGCACTGCTCATCGCAACCGTTTTTTCTTAACTCTGACCCTTCCGGCCAGTTTGCCAGTAGGCCAGTTAGCTCACTCGGCTCATTTCACTTATCCCCTCTCCGTCTCCCGTCCCGTCCACTTTCCAGAAACGCATCGATCAACAGGCATCCTGCACCGATGCTGATCGCCGAGTCGGCTACGTTGAAGGCCGGAAAATAAGCGTCGCCCCAGTGAGCGTGAATGAAGTCGATCACGGCGCCGAGCCAGACGCGGTCGATGACATTACCTAACGCGCCACCCAGAACCAGCGTTAGGCCGACCGCCAGCAGCGTCTGTTCAGGTGTCCTAATACGGCGTAGCCAAATCATCAGGATGAGGCTGACCACCACTCCGAGACCGATAAAAAACCATCTCTGCCAACCGGAAGCGCCCGCTAGAAAGCTGAATGCCGCGCCGGTGTTGTGCGCATGCGTCAGCTCGAGAATCGGCAGGATTTCGATGCTTTGATACATCGGCAGCGTTTGAAAGACCATCGCCTTGGTCACTTGATCAAGCACGATGACGAAGAACGACAACCATAGCCAATTGCTCGCACCGCGGGTCGGCGTGAACCACAGGCGCTTGAACTGGCCTGTCATCATGTAAAGATCTTTACCCTTCATGATGTTTACGCGTGGTGACGCGGCTCTCCAGGACCGTCGATATTGGTCACGCAGCGACCGCAAAGTTCGGGGTGTTTGGCATGCGCGCCGACGTCCGACCGCTTATGCCAACAACGAGCGCACTTACCATAGGTCGAAGCGCGTACGGCGATCCACGCTTGATTGGCATCGCCTTGCTTTTCCGCGACGAGCCCGGCGGCCGCAGCATCCATCGGGCGCGCATCGGCGGGATGGCTCTTTGCCTCCGACGTGATGAAGACGAAACGCAGTTCGTCTCCCAGCTGTTTCACTGCACCGAGTAACGCCGACCCACAAAACACCTCCACCTCGGCATCGAGCGGCGCGCCGATGGAACCGGCAACGCGAAGTTTTTCCAGTTCGCGCGCGACAGCGCTGCGAAGCGACAAAATCGCCTCCCAATCGATATTGGGCCGATGTTCGGCGCCCGCCGGAAAAGAAAACCAGGACGAGAGAAACACGGACTCCTCGCGGCCGTTCGATAGCGGCGGAAGATATTTCCAAATCTCCTCCGCCGTAAACGAGAGAATCGGCGCAAGCCAGCGTGTCATGGCTTCGCTGATGTAGTACATCGCCGTTTGCGCCGAACGGCGTGCACGGCTCGCAGCGGGTAACGTGTACATCCGATCCTTGATGACATCGAGATAAAAACCTCCCATGTCGACGCTGCAGAAGTTATGCACCTTCTGGTAGATCACGTGAAACTGATAGTCGCGATAGGCCTGCAGGATCTCCTGCTGCAGTTGCTGGGCGCGCCACAACGCCCAGCGATCGAGCGCAACCATGTCGCCGAGCGCAACACAGTCTTTGGACGGATCGAAACCCGACAAGCTGCCCAGGAAATAACGTGCCGTATTGCGCATACGGCGGTAGGATTCCGAAACGCGCTTCAGGATTTCGTCCGACAAGCTCATTTCGTTGGCATAGTCGGTGGCCGCAATCCAAAGCCGAAGCACGTCCGCGCCGGACGAATTGATGATCTTCTGCGGCGCAATCACGTTGCCCAGGGACTTCGACATCTTGCGGCCTTTTTCATCGACCGTGAATCCATGCGTGAGCACGGCCTTATACGGCGCACGGCCATGAATGGCCACCGACGTCATGAGCGAACTCATGAACCAACCGCGATGTTGATCGGAGCCTTCGAGATATAAATCCGCCGGCGACGTCATCTCCGCTCGCAATTTCGGCAAACAGTAGTTGAGCGCACCGGAGTCGAACCACACGTCCATGATGTCGGGCACTTTTTCGTAGTGCTCCGCTTCCGCACCCAGGAGCCGCTTGGGATCGAGATCGAACCAGGCGTCGATGCCGTCTTTAGCGACCAAATCCGCCACTTGCTCCAAGAGATCCGTGGACTTCGGATGAAGTTCGCCGGTGGTCTTATGCGTAAACAACGCAATCGGCACGCCCCAGCTGCGCTGACGAGAGATGCACCAATCAGGACGATCCGCCACCATGTTTCCGATGCGGCTTTCGCCCCACGACGGCATCCACTTCACCTTGCCGATTTCGGCAAGCGCCGCCTTCCTCATGCCCGCCTGATCCATGCTGATGAACCACTGGGCAGTCGCGCGAAAGATCACCGGCGTCTTATGACGCCAACAATGCGGATAACTGTGGCGTAATGTTTCCTGTTTGAGCAGCCGGCCCCGCTCTTGCAAGACTTCGATGACATGCTTGTTCGCGTCGAACACTTTCTCGCCGGCGAAGAAGAGCGTGCCTTCGACAAAGCGACCGTCGCTGCCCACGGGATTGTCGACCTTGAGTTTGTATTTCGTACCCACCGCAAAGTCTTCTTGGCCATGTCCTGGCGCCGTATGCACGGCGCCGGTACCCGCGTCGACCGTAACGTGCTCGCCGAGGATGACCGGAACGGTACGTTCGTAAAAAGGATGCGCAAGCAAAACGCCTTCGAGCAGGGAACCTTTACTAGTCGCGATCCTCTTATTTGCGCCTTCAAGACCGGCGCGCTTGAGCACGGCATCGGCCAAATCCACGGCAAGCACAACGTGCTCATTCCCGAGATCGATGAGCGCGTACTGCACGTCACTATTTAGCGCGACAGCTTGGTTGGCAGGCAGTGTCCAAGGCGTCGTGGTCCAAATGACGAAATTAATTTCGGCAGGCGTGGAGTTAAGCCCAAACCGTTTCGCCACGTCGGCCGTGTCGCGCACGGCAAACCGCACGTCGATCGCCGGCGAAGTTTTATCCTCGTATTCGACTTCCGCCTCGGCAAGCGCGGATCGGCAGTCCAAGCACCAGTGCACGGGTTTCGCGCCTTTGTAAACATGGCCGTTGCGAAGAATCTGCGCAAAGGCGCGGAGTTGTTCGGCCTCATAGGCCGGCTGCATCGTCGTGTAGGGCCGGGACCAGTCAGCCATCACGCCCAAGCGAATGAAATCGGCACGCTGCCCGTTCACCTGTTCTTGAGCGTATTGGCGGCACGCTTGACGGAAGGCGCGTGGATCGAGCGCCTTCACCTCTTTGCCCCGCTCCTTTTCGATTTGATGTTCGATCGGCAAGCCGTGGCAGTCCCAGCCTGGAACATACGGCGCATCGAACCCATCGAGCGTGCGCGACTTGATCACGATGTCCTTCAGCACCTTGTTGATGGAGTGTCCCAAGTGAATGGCGCCGTTTGCGTACGGCGGACCGTCGTGAAAAGCGAACGCCGGGCGGCCCTTCGCAATCTTGCGAAGCTTTCCGTAAATATCGCGCTCTTCCCAGTGCTTAAGCAGGTCCGGTTCGCGACGGGCAAGATCGGCCTTCATCGGAAAATCGGTGGCGGGAAGGTTGATGGTGTGTTTGTAGTCGGCCATTTCAGCTGCGCTGAGCGAGTTGTAAGTAGTAAATAGTGGAAACAAAGACAAGAACGAGAAAGTACCTTAAATTCCCTAGAAAATCCCCAGGGCGCGTCGCGCCGCAAGGGCGTCTTTTTTCATTTGTTCGACCAATTCGTCGAGACCGCTGAACGTGCGATCTTCGCGGACATGCGCGATGAAATCCACCGCCAAAGTCTTCCCGTACAAATTGCCGTCAAAGTCGAAAATGTGAGGCTCCAAAAGCGGCTCAACGCCGTTCACCACAGGCCGGGTGCCGATATAGGCGACGCCGGGCGCGTCGCGCAATCCTCCACCGCTCACGCGGACGGCGAATATGCCGGTCATCGGCACGACGCGTCGATGCAGCGCCAAATTCGCGGTCGGGAATCCGAGCGTCCGACCGAGCTGCTTGCCGACGATCACCTTGCCGCACATTCGATATGGGCGGCCCAGCAGTTGGGCGGCTCGCGGCATGTCACCCTTTGCTAATGCCGAGCGAACCAGCGAACTGCTCACACGTTCGCCGCCGATGGCATAAGGCCGTACTTCATCGACTCCGAACCCGAGCGAGTCTCCCATCGACCGTAGCAGCGACACGTTGCCCTTCCGACCTTGCGCAAAGCGGAAGTCATCGCCGACGACGACCCAACGCACACCCAACCCTTTCACCAAAATGTCTTCGACGAAATACGCAGGCGTCACCTCGCGCATGTGTTCGTCGAAGTGCGCGCACACGAATCGATCCACGCCGTAACGAGCTAGGTTTTCGCATTTCTCGCGAAAGCGGCTCAATCGTCCTGGCGCGGCCGGAGCCGCTCCGATGCTTGCGAAATATTCGCGCGGACTCGGTTCGAACGACATCACGCTGGCCGGTACGCCGTATTCCTTCGCGCGCGCGCCCAGCTGCATCAGCATCGCTTGGTGTCCCAAGTGCAAGCCGTCATAGTTGCCGATGGTCAGCACGCAGCCACGGTGCCGGGGCCGCAGATTGTGTAAACCCCGCACCAATTCCATCGTTCTTCCGCCGCGCTCCGCCGATTGAGACGGCAAATTATAGGGGAGCACTCAAGTTTCTGGCGCATGAAACCGGAAATGATCGGTCCGAACGCCGACGAGCCATAACGTCGCAAAATAAACGGTTGCTCCGCCCATCACCGAAGCCGCGAGCCGCCAAATTCGCGTCCAGATTTCGGCCTCGAGCCATAGCGTCAGCGTTCCCGAGGTGAAATAGAGCGCTGCCGCCATCACGATGTTGGCGATGACCATGCGAACCATCAGAACGCGCCATCCATTGCTCGGAGCGAACACGTTCTCCCTGCGAAGGCCCCGATACAAGAGCCAGGAATTGACCAGAGCGCCCACGGCGTTGGTGAGTGCCAAGACAATATGGAGCCCTTCCATCTTGAGCGTATCGGTGAAATGGCCGATCCCTAGAAATAGAACGTTCAACGCCATCGTGAGTCCAAGCGACCACATGGCCGTTCGCATCGGCGTTTTCATGTCTTGGCGCGCGAAGTAACCCGGCGCCAGCACTTTGACCAAACTCCAGCCGATCAGCGCCGCCGAATAGCCCATCATGGCAAGGCTGGTCATCCGTGCATCGCGATCGGTGAATTCACCGCCGTGAAAAATCGTCACCGTGAGCGGAACGGCCAATATCAACAAAGCGACCGAAGCGGGCATGACGATGAGGAATAAGACGCGAAGCGCCCAATCCATCGTGGCGGAGAATCGAGCCGGCGATTTTTCGGCATGCTGCGCCGACAGCCCGGGAAGAATGACGGTTGCCAGCGCGACGCTGAAAATCCCTAACGGAAACTCGACCAGCCGATCGGCGAAATAAAGCCAAGCGAGGCTGCCCGTCGCCAAGAAAGTCGAAATGGCATTACTCAAGAGGACGCTGATCTGCCCCATCGACGACCCTAAAATCGCCGGCACCATCAGTCGAGTGATGCGCCGCATTCCTTCGTGACGCCAGTTCCAACGCGGCCGCCGAAGGAGCTTGAGCCGGATCAGCGACGGGATCTGCATGGACAATTGAATCAAGCCGCCGACGAAGACGCCGATCGAGAGTGTCACGCCCGGTTTCGCCGTATTCGGTGCGATCCATGCCGCAAACGTAATCGACGTTAAGTTGAGCGCGACGGACGTAAAAGCCGGAATGCCGAAGCGGCCGTAGCTATTGAGAACGCCACTGCCGAGCGCCGTGAGGGATATGAAGAGCAGATACGGAAATGTCCAGCGCAACATGTCGACGGCCATGTCGAATTGCGTTCGGTCGGAGCGAAATCCCGGGCCCAACACCCAAATGACCGCGGGAGCTGCCAACACACCCAGCGCCGTAATGCCGAA
>CAZQYC010000164.1:0-4489 GCA_964597495.1 uncultured Steroidobacteraceae bacterium
TCGATTTCATTGGCGCGCGAAAAAGTCATTTGCTGTTGCAGCGAGAGCGTTTGCGCGGCCGCAATGCCGGCCATTGCCGCATCGCCGTTACCGGCCGATGCGCCAACTAAAATGGCCGCCAGCATCGCCGCCGTCGAAATTAGGCTGTTCTTGCTTTGCTCGACCAGGCTACGTGCGATATGCCGTTGCGTTACGTGGGCAATTTCGTGGGCAATAACGCCGGCGAGCTCGCTCTCGTCATGCGTTTCAAGAAGCAAGCCGCTGTTGACGCCGATGAATCCGCCCGGCAGTGCGAAGGCATTGATGCTGAGGTCTTTGATGACGAAGAAGGAAAAACGTCTTTTTTCAGCTTGCGAATAACTGGCAAGCTGGTGGCCGATCGAGTCGATGTATTGCGCCACTTCGGGGTCGTCGAGAATCTGATCGGTGTCGCGCAGGCCGCGCACGATCATGAGCCCGATGCGATATTCGTCGTCCAAGGAGATCGCCGCCTCGGCTGGGCTGCCGATATCGGGCAATTGGTCGGGATCGATCGCCTGCGCCGGCGATGCGATGCCGGCAACGAAAGCGGCGAGAAGGAGGGCGCGGAAGATGTTCACAGGACCTACTTTACTGGTGATGCTCGAGCAACCGCAATCTTGGGCGCGGCGATGGCAAGCTATGAAGATGCTTGGACGCTCGTAAAAAATTGCTGTGATCCGTCACCCCGGTGAAGGCCGGGGTCCATCTTTCGGTTGAGGGGGTCCAAGATAGACCCTGGGTACTGAGAATTGCTCCTGCATTCCCAGTATGACCTCCATCCCTAGAGGCCTCCGGGTGACGAAAAGAAACCATCCGCATTCACCTCTCCAACTCTTGACCCTACATCGATTCGACTCCGATTGGACCGACGGCGGGGCTTAAGGGTTCGCTCGCGCTACAAAGATTCCGAGGCGTAATCAGCGAGTCGTGAGCGTTCTCCGCGTTTCAAGGTGATGTGGCCGGAGTGCGGCCAGCCGCGGAAGCGGTTGACCACGTAGGTGAGGCCGCACGTGGTCTCGGTCAAATACGGCGTATCGATTTGCGCGATGTTCCCGAGGCAGACCAGCTTGGTTCCCGGGCCGGCGCGCGTCACCATGGCTTTCATTTGCTTGGGGGTTAAGTTTTGTGCTTCGTCGATGATGAGGAAGCGATTGAGGAAAGTTCTGCCGCGCATGAAATTGAGCGAGCGAATCTTGATGCGGTTGCGCAGTAAGTCGTTGGTGGCGGCGCGCCCCCATTGCCCGCCCTCTTGGCTGCGCGTCAGCACTTCCAAGTTGTCCATGAGCGCGCCCATCCAGGGCTCCATCTTTTCTTCTTCGGTGCCAGGCAGAAAGCCGATGTCCTCGCCTAGCGGGATCGTGACTCGCGTCATGATGATTTCCGAATAGCGATTTGCTTCCAGCGTTTGCGCCAATCCCGCCGCTAAAGTCAGTAATGTTTTGCCGGTTCCCGCCGGGCCTAGAATCGTGACGAAGTCGATCTCCGGGTTCATTAACAAGTTGAGTGCGAAATTCTGTTCGCGATTACGCGCTGCAATTCCCCAGACGTTGTGGCGCTCGCTGCGGAAGTCCTGCGCCAGCTGCAGTACGGCCTCTTCGCCGTCGACGCTTTGCACGACCGCCTCGACGCCGCTGTTCTGCGCTTGATACACGAACAGATTCGGCTGCCAGTCTTGCGCTAATGGCCCGCGAACGCGATAGAAGGTTCGCGCCTGCTCCTGCCACGATTCCATTTTAGAGCCGTGACGCTCCCAGAAATTCGTCGGCAATTCCTGCATGCCGGTGTGCAAGAGATCGGCGTCTTCGATGGTTTTATCGGAGAAATAATCCTCGGCGTGAATGCCGATGATGGTCGCTTTGATGCGGAGATTGATGTCCTTGGAAACGAGCGTGACGCGCGCCTGCGAATGCTGTTTCTGCAGGGCCAGCGTATGGCCGAGAATGGCATTGTCGGCGCCGTGACCCGGCAAGGTCTGCGGCAGTCCGTCGGCCAACACCCTCGTTTGAAAAAACAATCTGCCCGATGGTTTGTGCGCATGGCCGTTCGGATTTCCTTGATGCAGGCGCGTGTCGTGCAGGGCAATGCCGCGATCGATTTCCTCCTTGGTGGCAGTCGCCATGAGTTCGTCCAGGAAACGGCTGACTTGCCGCACGTTACGCGCTTGCTCGGAGATGCCTTTCTTGCCGGCATCGAGTTCCTCGAGCACGGTCATCGGAATGTAGATGTCGTGTTCGGCGAAGCGGAAGATCGCCGTGGGATCGTGCATCAGCACGTTCGTGTCGAGCACGAAGAGGCGGCGTTGTGGGGCGGTTGCGCGCGAACGGCTGTTGGATTTGGGTTTGGAGCGGGTGGGCATGGTGGAATAGCTACTAGCCTCTAGCGACTAGCAAGATAGAAGAATTAAAAGTAAGGATGGCAATGTGATCTCTGGAGTTTCTGGCTAGAGGCTAGTTGCTAGCGGTTAGCTGCTGCGCGGCCTTAAGCACTTCCTCGGCATGGCCTTTCACCTTGACCTTGCGCCACTCCCGCTGCAAGACGCCCTTGGCATCGATCAGGAACGTACTGCGCTCGATGCCCATGAACTTGCGCCCGTATAGGTTTTTCTCCCGGATGACGTCATACAGCTTGCAGACCGAACGGTCCTCGTCGGCGAGCAACTCAAAGGGAAACTTCATTTTGGCTTTGAATTTTTCGTGGGAGACCAGCGAGTCGCCGGAAATGCCGAGAACGGTTGTCTTCGCCTTTTTGAAAGCCGGCGCGAGCGCGGCGAAATCGGCGCCCTCGAGCGTGCAGCCCGGCGTGTTGTCCTTCGGGTAAAAATACACCACGAGATTTTTTCCCGCGGCATCCTGCAGGTTGAAGTCGCCGCCGGTACCGGCCGAGGAAAAAGTGGGCGCCGCCTTGCCGAGCGCAATTTTCTTGGCTGGCATGGGGCTTAAATTTTGAGGGGTTCGAGAATGGCGTCGAGGTTCATTTGATCGCAGAGGTCCAGGAATTCTTCCCGTAGCGCCGCGATGTGAATGCGGCTCGGAATATGAATCACCATCTGCACGGCGAACATCGGCGCACCGGTGTGCGCGGCAGCGTAACTGCGGGTATTGAGTTCCGCGATGTCGATGCCGCGCGAGCTGAAGAAGCCGGCGAGGTTGTAAACGATTCCCGGCTGATCGAGGCAAACCACGTCGACGGTGTAGGTCACGACGTCGGGGCGCGCGGCGCGTTGCTCTGTTTTGCGGAGCGTGGCCGTGATGCCGCTCGTCTCGGAAAGTTTCTTGAGTTCGCCTTCGAGTTTCGCGAGCGTGTGCCAGTTGCCCGACACCAGGAGCAGCATGGCGAAATCGGTGCCGAGGGCGCTCATGCGGCTCTCGACGATGTTCCCGCCGCAATCGGCGACCACGCGGGTCAAGTCGTATACCAAACCGGTGCGATCGCCGCCGATCGCATTGATCACTATCAGTTGCTTCATTGCGTTGGAAGGAGGGGTGGACATGGAGTGCTTTGCAGTGAGGGGAGGGAAGTTTACAGCCATTTAACAATCAATTTCATCGCGGGGCGAAGTCTTGCTTGCGCGTGGGGTCTTGCGCCCAGTAGCATCGCTTCTCTTCCGAGAGGGGTTTCCATGTTTAAAGGCAGTATGGTAGCGCTGGTCACGCCTATGAAGGCGGACGGCGCGGTCGACAACGAGGCGCTTGAGCGCCTGGTCGAGTTTCACGTCGAGGGGGGGACGAACGCCATCGTTGCCGTCGGCACGACGGGCGAATCCCCGACGCTGAGCGTCGAGGAACACATCGGCGTCATCAAGCGCGTGGTTCAAGCGTCGAAAAAGCGAGTGCCCGTGATTGCCGGAACTGGCGCCAATTCGACCACCGAAGCCATCGAACTGACCCAGTCGGCGAAGGATGTCGGTGCGGATGCGTGTTTGCTCGTTACGCCTTACTACAACAAGCCGACGCAAGAAGGCCTGTATCAGCACTACAAGACGCTCGCAAAGGCCGTCGCCATTCCGCAAATCTTGTACAACGTTCCCGGCCGCACCGCTGTCGATTTACAGCCCGAAACCGTCGAACGTCTATGCGAATTTTCGAATATCGTCGGGATCAAAGAGGCGGCGTCGCTCGCGCGCAATCGCGAACACTTCGCTCGAGTGGGCGGACGGATCGACTTGATCAGCGGCGACGACGATCTCGCTTGCGAGTGCGTTCTTGCCGGTTACCAAGGCGTCATTTCCGTCGCCGCCAACGTGGCGCCGAAACAAGTTCGTGCCGTCATGGATGCCGCGCTGGCCCGTGATTATGCAGGCGCCCGCAAGCTGGATGCCAAACTGCAGCCGCTGCACAAGGCGATGTTCCTCGAGAGCAATCCGATCCCGGTAAAGTGGGCCTTGGCTAGAATGGGATTGATCTCCAGTGGTATCCGCCTGCCGTTGACGACGCTGGCACCTGCGTTTCATGCGCAAGTGGAAGCTGCG
>CAZQYC010000164.1:4589-5885 GCA_964597495.1 uncultured Steroidobacteraceae bacterium
TCGGCAAGCAGCCCGAGCGGTTCACCACCTGTCGGATCAGAACCCCAGGTGCGTCCGACGTCGACGAAGGCTGCAGCGCCCACGTCGAATAACTTGAAGGGTTGCCAAGGCGTGTAGAGGCGCTCCTCAAGCGTGGCGAGTGCTTTGTGACGTCCCGCTTGATAGCGCAGTGGATATCCGCGGAGTCCCGAATCTCCGCCGAGCGTCAGCTGTTCTTCGGGATCGAGATTCGATGTCAGCGTGATGTAAAGGGCGGCGAAGAGCGCACTGAAGCGGTTGTGTCTATGAAAGTAACTTTCCGCTATGCCCAACGTCGCGTCTTGGAGCGAACCGTTTTCCACGCGCGAATGCAGATGAAGGTCGTGGGTCAGGTACTCGTCATTGCCTGTTGAATTCACATATCCCACGCTCGCATCCACTATCAGTGCCGCTGTCGTCGATTCGAGTATCGGCGTGGCATAGCCAAGCTCGAAGCGTCCTTGGAAACCTAGATGAATGTCTTCAATGCGGCCTATCTGATTCACGTTGTGCGCTTTCTCGAATTTGTCTTCGAGAATGTGAATTCCGATCCACGGATAATTGACCGTCCGATCCGCCGGTAAAGAGACGGTTGGATCGTCGCCATAAGAAAAATTGCGGCGGTCGAGGCGTACTCCCGCGAGATAGCGTTTCACCCAGCCGTTCTGCACGCCGTCCGAGATGCCGCCCTGCACATCGACACGGCGCGTTTGCATTTGGAATTGCTCGACCAGTTCCCCTAGGCGATAGCGCGGCACGTTTTCGACGACGTCGGA
This sequence comes from uncultured Steroidobacteraceae bacterium, assembly GCA_964597495.1. Lineage (GTDB taxonomy): Bacteria > Pseudomonadota > Gammaproteobacteria > Steroidobacterales > Steroidobacteraceae > CAZQYC01. The sequence goes on from CAZQYC010000164.1 coordinate 5,384, forward strand.
TGCGAGTCCGCCGACGCTCCAGCGCGTGTCCATTGCGTAGAAGGGGCGTTCAATGTCGAAGATTCGCTGGGAGCCATCACTGGTCGATGCGTAGGTGCCGGAAAATTGCCACCATGTGCTAAAGAGGCTTGGATCTAGGTAGCGAAGACGGAGGCTGGTGCGATCGACGTTTTGCGATCTCTGCAATTCAACACGTTTCCCAAATCCTAGGAAGTTGTTTTCTTCGATCTCGATGCTCGAGCTGTTGGCGCCGCCTTTGCGGCCGTAAGAGATGCCAGGACTGAGCGTCCAAACATCATGAACGCGCACGACGAGATCGACGGTATTGGTATCGGCGTGATAGGCGCTCGCTTCGATCGAGGCCGAATTAAAGAAGCGCTGGCTTCTCAGTACTCGTTCGGTCTCGTCCAGTATCCGCCGTTCGAATCGATCGCCCGAAGTAAACAGCAGAAAAGGAGTTACGGTCGACTCGCGAGTGTTGATATGCAGTCGATTGACTAGA
>CAZQYC010000165.1:0-5819 GCA_964597495.1 uncultured Steroidobacteraceae bacterium
GCGTAGAAGATGGCGAAAGGCGGACCGTTCAGAAAGCCGTATTGGCTGTCCGACAAATTGAAGGTTGCAATGATCGGTTGTGCGATCACATTCAAAAGATTGCGATCGACGAAGTTGAGTGCGTAGACCAGCGTAAGCGAAAGCAGCACGTAGGTCCGATAGGCCGGCGAGCCGTAGCTCGTACCGCCGGTACTCGTGCCGTCGACGCTCGTGGCGGACGCGATCGTCGTGTTCAAAGCGAACTTTCCATGGGATTCCGCGGGTGATTTTTTTCGGTACGGTCTTATACTTCGCGCCCGCGTCGCGCACAACGGGAACGCGGCTTCAAACTGAATACTCGGATGAAAATAAAGGTTAATGGCATGTTGAAACACAATACTTATTTCGACGGCAAGGTCCAAAGCGTCGGATTCGACCGCAATGGCTTCAAGGCTACGGTGGGCGTCATCGCTCCGGGGGAATACCACTTCAATACCGGCGCGGCCGAGCGGATGACGGTCGTCAGCGGTTTACTGCGCGCCAAAGTAGCGGGTGGCGAATGGGGTTCGTATCCTGCCGGAACCTACTTCGAAGTGGCGGCCAACAGCGGCTTCGACGTTGCTGCGGTTGGCGGTCCGGCGGCGTATCTCTGTGAATTTTTGGGCGCTTAAGACCTCCCCTCTCCCCAACCCTCTCCCTCAAGGGGAGAGGGAGTAAAACACCTCTCCCCTTGAGGGAGAGGTCGCGCGTAGCGCGGGTGAGGGGTTACAGGCGCATCTCATGCGCTTGCAGCTGCGTGTAAGCAGCGCTCAGCAGCGGCGCGTCGAGGCCGGCAGTCGTTGCTCTCAGCAACATGTCGCCGATGATGTGATCGGCTTCGGTGCGTCCGCCGGCTTCCAAGTCGCGATGCATGGAAGCATCGAGCGGCGAATTCGCTTGCGTCAGCACGCCGCGTATCGACGTCAGGAATTTGTCGCGCGGCGCATTGCCTGCGTTTTTGGCGACGGCGATGCACTCATCGAGCGTGCGCAGCACCAGCCGCGCACCGTGCTCTGTGGCTGCAATCTCGCCGATGTTTGCGCGCAGCAAGCAGGTCATGCTCGCCAACGTGCACAGCAACACGAACTTCTCCCACATTTCGAGCGTGATGTCGCGGCTTAGGCGCGTGACGAACTTGCCGGGTTTGACGGCCGCATCGAAGGCTTCGGCGGCGGCGTATTGGACATCGTTGCGTACGCCATAGAATACGTTCTGCACATCGGTGAATTGCTTGATGTCGCCGTTCGCGTCGACGGTGGTGGACACCTGAGCCAGTCCGCCGAGCACTCGTTGCGCGCCGAAAGCCGCATCGAGCGTATCAAGATGCTTCATGCCGTTAAGCAGCGGAACGATCAGCGTATGCGAACCGACGTAAGGTCGAAGCGTCTTAATCGAATCGTCGAGGTCGTAGGCCTTGCAGCTCAGAATGATGGCGTCGAACTTTTCGGTTACCGGCTCTTCGGCCACCACGAGTTTGGGTTTGACTTGCAATTCGCCGGTGGCGCCGTAAAGACGCAACCCGCGTTCGCGTAGCACGGCCGCACGTTTCGGCCGGACCAAGAACGTGACGTCCGCACCGCCTTCCTGCAAGCGCGCACCGAAATAACCGCCGACACCGCCGGCCCCCAACATTAACAATCGCATGTGAGAAATCTCCGAGGAAGTGCGGGCATTGTCGCCCGGACACGCAGGAGAGTCCACGCGAGCGCCTAATATGTGACACTACCTCTATGCTGAATTATCTGTGGCTCGCCTTTTTTCTAATCGCCTTCGTCACCGGGCTCGGACGCTGGCTGGTCGGCCACGATCCCGCCGTTTTCGGCGCGATAGTCAACGGTCTCTTCGAGATGGCCAAGCTCTCCGTCGAGGTGATGGTGCTGCTCTTCGGCACGCTTACCCTTTGGCTCGGCTTCTTGCAGATTGCCGAACGCGCAGGCCTAGTCGAGAAGCTGGCGCGATTGCTCGGACCGCTATTCGCGCGTCTGATGCCGGAAGTGCCGCAAGGTCATCCGGCGATCGGGTTGCTCACGCTCAATTTCACCGCGAATGCGCTCGGGCTCGACAATGCGGCGACCCCCATCGGCTTACGCGCGATGCGCGAATTGCAGACGCTCAATCCCGATCCGAAGACCGCGACCAATGCGCAAATTCTCTTTCTCGTGCTGAACGCCTCGTCGCTGACGCTATTGCCGGTCACGGTGTTCATGTATCGATTGCAACAAGGCGCCAGCGATCCGACCCTAGTGTTTTTGCCGATCTTGCTCGCGACCACCGCTTCGACGCTCGTGGGTTTCTTGAGCGTGGCCGTCGTTCAGCGATTGAAAATTTGGGATCGCGTGGTGTTGGCATGGCTGGTGGGCACGGCTTTGATCCTCGGCGCGTTCATGGCGTTTCTTATGACGCTGTCGGCCGCCGCCATCGCTTCGCTGTCGTCGCTGCTCGGTAATCTGCTGTTATTTTTCATCGTCATCGTATTTTTGCTGGCAGGGGCTAGAAGGAAGATTCCGGTATTCGAGGCTTTCGTCGACGGAGCGAAGCAGGGATTCGACGTCGCCAAAAGTCTCTTGCCGTACTTGGTCGCAATGTTCTGCGCTGTCGGCGTGCTTCGAGCATCCGGTGCGCTTGACTATGCGCTCAACGGCATACGGTGGGCGGTTCATCAAAGCGGATTCGATGCGCGTTGGGTGGATGCGATGCCGACGGCGCTCGTCAAACCTTTCTCGGGAAGCGCCGCTCGCGCGATGTTGATCGAAACCATGCAGCATTACGGTGTCGATAGTTTTCCCTCACTCGTCGCCGCTACTGTGCAAGGCAGCACCGAAACAACGTTCTATGTGCTGGCCGTCTACTTCGGCGCCGTAGGCATTCAGCGTGCGCGACACGCAGTGGGGTGTGCACTGCTCGCCGATCTCGCGGGCGTGATTGCGTCGATCGCGGTGTGTTATTGGTTTTTTGGATAAAAGAGCATCCATGCAATCCGGCCACTATCTAATTCAAGCTCAGGAACGCGTGATCTTCGGCGTACCGGCGGAATTGGCCGTCCAAGAAGAAGTTACGCGCCATGGCGCTGCTCGCGTCTTTTTGACGTCAACGCGCTCGCTGGCAATGCAACGGGAAGGGCCATTGCGACGCATCGAGCGATCCTTAGGCGGATTACACGTCGGCACCTTTGGATCGATTCGCGCGCACAGTCCGCGGGAAGATGTCATCGCCGCCGCCCAGGCCGCACGAGAAGCGAAAGCCGATTTGTTGGTGGCCGTCGGCGGCGGCTCGGTCATCGATGCCACGAAGGCCGTCCAACTGTGTTTGTGGCTCGGACTCGATTCGCCATCAGGCATGGAGCCCTTTCGCAACGGGGCGCAGGCAGATGTTGCGCGTAAGATCCATGCACCGAGCGACGCCGTTCGCATGATCTCCGTCTCGACGACGCTGTCCGCATCGGAATTCACTTCGTCGGCAGGCGTAAGCGATACCGCCATCAATGCCAAGCAATCCTTTACGCATCGCCTCTTCGTGCCGCGCACGGCCATTCTCGATCCCTCGGCGACGCTGCTCACGCCGCCGTGGTTGTTGTTTTGTACGGGCATTCGCGCAGTGGATCACGCCGTCGAATCGTTTTGTTCGCCGCTTGCCAATCTAGCTACCGAACCGTCGTCGCTGCAGGGATTGCGTTTGCTAGCGCGCTCGTTGCCGGCGATCAAACAAAATTCCGCCGATCTTTCCGCGCGATTGGAAGCGCAAATGGGCATGTGGCAGTCGATTGCCGGCGGTGCGGCAGGAGTTCCAATGGGCGCGAGTCACGGCATTGGCTATGTGCTTGGCGGATCTTACGGAGTGGCGCACGGACACACTTCCTGCGTGCTGCTGCCGGCAGTACTCGAATGGAACAGCGCAACGAATGCGGATCGGCAACGGAAGCTGGCGGAAGCGATGGGCGAGCCGGTGCGGGAGCTGGCCGAGCTGATTCGGGCGTTGGTGAAAGCGCTCGATCAACCGGCTTCATTGCGCGACGTGAATATCAAGCGCGAACACTTCGACGACATCGCCGCTCGCGCGCTTACCTATGGACCCGTGCAAAAAAACCCAAGGCCGATTCGCACCAAAGCCGACGTTATGGAAATTCTGGAGCTGGCTTGGTGAAGTACCAGCCGTAGCGGCTGGTGGACGGCTATGTAAATTTGCCGGCTGAACCGCATGGAGTGCTATAGTCGGCCCATAATAAAAATGAATAAAAGTGACGAGACCATATTGAGCTTGTAGAAGTATCGACCTTGTAGAAGTTTTTTCTGGGGGTGCACGATGGATCTACTGACGATTTTGATAGTTCTCGCCCTGCTCGCAACCTGCGCCACGCTAGGGCTTGGATTGCTCACGATGTCGAGCGGCGGATACAACGACAAAGAATTCGGTACGCCGCTGATGTGGACGCGCATCGGATTGCAAGCTGCAACGCTGCTCTTGCTGGGGTTGGCTGTTGTGATGCGTTGAAGAGAGCCGCTAGCGATTAGTCGCGCATGGCACTAAGTTAGGTTTCTTTTCCCGGGCTTTCTTAATTCCCTCTCCCCTTGCGGGAGAGGGTTAGGGAGAGGGGGCTGAACCACGAATTGTTCGCTTATCGCGTACTTTCACCCTCTCCCCATCCCTCTCCCGTCAAGGGAGAGGGAGCCAAAACATCGACGCACTTAACTCAGTTACGTTCCCTACTAGTTGCTAGCGGCTTTCTTATAAATTCCTAAACGGCCGGTCCTGCCACCACGGAAAGAAGCTCGGCAAGTGCTGCGTAACGCGATCGCGAAAACGAGCGGGGCGTTTTTCCAGGAACGCCGTGATCCCTTCCTTCGCATCGTCGGATTTTCCAAGCGCGTTCATCGCGGCGGTGTCGATTTCGTGCGCATCGAGCGGGTGGTTCGCGCCGAGCATGCGCCACATCATGTGGCGGGTCAGCGCCATCGATACCGCCGAGCTCTGGTCGGCGAATTCCTTGGCGAGCGCACGCGCCGCCGGAAGCAATGCTTCCGCTTCGTGCAAGCTGCGGAATAACCCGGCCGCAAGGCCTTCTTCCGTGCGGAAGATTCTCGCGGAGTAGCACCATTCGAGCGCTTTGCTGATGCCTACGATGCGCGGCAGGAACCAACTCGAACAGGCTTCGGGCACGATGCCCCGGCTTGCGAACACGAAACCGATCTTCGCGTCCTTTACCGCGAGCCGAATGTCCATCGCCAGCGTCATCGTAATGCCGACGCCAACGGCGGCACCGTTGATAGCGGCGATCACCGGTTTGTGGCAATCGAAGATACGACGCACGATGCGGCCGCCGCCGTTGCCGATGTAGCGGCTTTGCTTGGAGAGGTCGGTGAGTTCCGAGCGTGCACCCCAGGTTTCGGCGCCGCGCTCGAGATCCGCTCCGGCGCAAAATGCCTTACCGGCTCCCGTGACGATGATCGCCTTGACGTCATCGTCTGCATCGGCTCGGTCGAAGGCGGCGATTAATTCCTCGTACATACGGACCGTGCAGGCATTCATGCGTTCCGGGCGATTCAGCGTAATCGTGAGAACGCGGTCGGTCACTTGATAGGTAATTTGTTCGAAGTTCATGGGTGGAGGGGCGTTTGAGGAGAAGCCCGCATTCTATAGCGTTCCGTTCCTCACCCGCGCTCCGCGCGACCATCGAAGGCGACTCCTGTCCGACACCGGGCAATGCTATCCCTGCATTGCCGCTCACTCGGTCCAACGACACATTGAGTGTCGTTGGAAAGTCATCCTCGACTCGCCCCGCAACCGGGAGAGGTGTTGGTCGGAGC
>CAZQYC010000166.1:0-5610 GCA_964597495.1 uncultured Steroidobacteraceae bacterium
TCGACATCGAGGTGGGCAGTCGATAGGTCGGATGCCACGTCGTCGTGATCGTTCGCGCGCGGGGCGTGCCATACGCCTCGGTGCGGGAAAGCTCCACGCCGCGAATTGGGTCGTGCGTGTACTGCGTGACGTGGTTGTTGTAGTCCGTGCGGCTACTCACCCACCCGTCGGTGTTGTACGTGGTCGCTTTGCCTTCCTGGCACGTCGATAGCTGCGAACCGCTGATTCCCGTGACCCGATTCCGGTCACCCACGCGGTCGAACGTGAAGGTGCGGACCGCCCCCAAAGCGTCGGTGTCGGTCACGCTGCCGTCGGCGTGGTACACCAGCGTGCCTGCGCCCACACCACCGGCTTCAAACGTGCTCGTGGCTCGGCCGTAGTCGTCGTACACCCACGTCGACAGCTGCACCGCCTGTTCGTCGATCACGCCCGTCAACGCCGTCGGGTACGACGCGTTCTCGTACAGGTACGTGCGGCTCGTCGTGTCCGGGTGCGTCACGGTGCTGAGCCGGCTTTGAGTGTCGTAGCCATAGCTCGTGGTTCCCGCCGCGTCCGTCACGCCGCTCAACCGCCCTTCGGGGTCGTAGGTCAGGGTGAGGGCATGGCCGAAGGCATCGGTGACCGCGAGCAATTGACGCGGGGTGTTGGGCACTTCGGGCGCGTAGCTCATCGTCAGCACGGCGCCCGATCGACTCGTGATCGACAGCAACGTCCCCGAGGCGTCGTACACTTCCGTCGTGTCGTGTTCATCGATCAGCACGAACCCGTTCGCCGTCGTCGACAACGACAGCCGCGTGCCAGGCGAAAACACGGCCACGCCGTTGGCGTTGCTCGCCCACACGCTGTTCCCATCGTCCCGGTACACCCGATAGCCGATCACCGTCAGCCGCGGCGGCGGCAAGATCGGGTAACTAAACAGCACCGGCACCGTGCCTTGCGGCACGCCGTTCTTGCTCAGCGAACACCGATCGTTCGCGTACGTCACCGTCGCGCCCGCCCAGCTCGGCACGTTCGCTTGCAGCTGCGCAAACCCGCTCGTGCAGGCTTGTGCCGCCGTTTGATACTGCGAGGACTGGTACGGCGGACCCACGAACTTCACGTACGACGACGGTCCTTTGACGATCTCGATCCGGCGACCGTAACTGTGCCGCCACCCCGCCTTCGCCCCGGAACCGTAATCGTCCAGGCTGTTGTAGTACCGTCGAAACGACAATCCGCTGCTCGTTCCCGCGACGTCTTCCTCGCTCAGAAACATATTGCCGCTCGCCGGGTTAATCGGGTCGTGCACTAAATTGCATTGCTTCCCTTTCTCCGGCGGACTCGGCATCAGAAAGAACATAGGGTTGTTCGGGCAGGTGTCCGCGCCCGACGGCAATCGATCGACCGGCGTATAAGACGGCGGGCAGACGGGAATCACTGAATTGGACGCAAAGTGGTACAGGTCATCCACATGATTGCCAGGACCATGCAGATTCAGATATCGATAGCTCGCGTAGCAAAAATAACCATTCAGTCCCGGAGTGTTATAGGGAACGGCGCCCTCGACCAGTCCCACCGAACTCACGCCCGATTTGACGACAATGCCGAAGAACAGCGTCGTGCTGGTATCTTGGAGCAAGAGGCCTGGTGTGATGGCGGCCATGGCATCGCACGCGCTTTGTGGCGTCGAAAAGAGTTGCGGCGGCCAGCCGATGTTGATGTCGACGGATCCGTAGTGCTTCGGAATGGGGCTGTAGGCTTGCGCGTGGGCGAACGACAGGTAACCGCAGGCCAGGAGACCCAGCGTGATTTGAATGAACACGCTTCGACAGCGCACGAAACCTCGCCACGCTCTGTTTTTAATGTATTGCGTGAATTCGAACATCCCTTTCAAAACAGGTTGATCGCTCATCGTTGTTCTTCCTTAATCGTCGACGGTGAAAGGCCGGTGTCGTTGAACGACTTCGTCGTCGGCGCCACCGTGTCGGCCGCGTAGGCGGAAAACGAAAACAACGCGAGGGAAAACAAGGCAGTGTGCTTCATGCATCGTTCCTTCGATCTCCACCCGTCCATGGTTCGATCCATTCTTCCCGAACGATCGAATCATCCTAAGCAGAGCTCGATGTTGTAGTAATTAGAAAAGTATCGAGATCGTAAATCGAGAGGAACTCTAAAGCGGAGCAAGCGCCAACGTCAAGCGCCGTGAAGTCGGCGATGAGAGTCACGTTGACTCATTGAACAAAGGCGACATTCGAAACGAACACGTACATCCCTCGCCCGCAACGATCCTAAATCTGTTCTGTCGCCACCTTGCGATTTGCGTCAGCGCCGGCTAAAACAAACGCATCGACAGCGTTCACCCCAACACATCTTCCAAGGTTTTCGCGGACAACACTCGCTCGCCCATAACATCCAATTCAGCCGTGGTCGCCGCGCGAATTCGCGCTTGAACCGAATCCGATATCGAGCCGAATCGCAATGAAATTTGTTTGAGCACGAGCTCAGCCTTGCCTTCTGCCCTGCCCTCAGCGACATAGCGCTTAGCAAAGTCGCTTTGATACTGATAGTTGCCTGGATTCATGGTTAGTAGCGCCCGGCGGGCGGTCTCGGTGAGGGAATGGAAGATAAGATCACAATACATCTTGGAACGGTCGACGTCGAGGCCGAGGCTGGCGACCTGGGCGACGACCGCAATTCGTGCGGCCAAAGCGTGATCCTCGTCCATCCCGTGCGCCATCGCAGATAGCACTGCCAGTTCCGGATCTGCAGCGGCCTCTTGCTCGTCGGTCACTACTGGCACTCCATTTGGACTAATGACCCATGGCGTAAAGCGATTACCGCCGCCCACTTCAATCGGTTGCCGCGCCCATTCGGCCACCGATTCATCGCCGGCGAACACCAACACACACGCCGGACATCGTTGCCTACTGCGCAGTAGCATTGCATAGGTCGGCCAGGTAAAAAGTTTTGATGGGTCTCGTTGCAACTGCGCCTCAACCACGATGCCGTAAACGGGTACATTGTTGTTGAGCAACACAACAAGATCCGCACGATATTCTGCCGGCTGAATATCGATGAGCGTGGCTTCGATAATTTCAGCGTGCGTGTACTCCGGTAAAGGCGCCCGCAATGCATCGCGCAGCAGCGCGGGCGCCAATTCCGGGCGATTACGGAATAACTCCACAATGACTTCGTGCGTGAAACTCGGCATGGATCAAAAAAGCGCTCAAAGGAGCGTGATGAAGCCCTGCGACGATAGGGCGACGGCGATACATGCTCAATGGGAGTTGGCGGTGCAAACAACGAGAAAGGCCAGCCAATTACGAACGATGGCATGGGGAAGCGCCTATTGATTCGCTTGAGGCACTCGGCACCTCGCGCAGGCCATTAAATTCCTGATGTTGGCGGCGAATACCGACTCTGCAGCCCGGGCGCGTGAAATTAAGAATGAACCAGTGCCCGCTCGTACAGGCGGCGATGCGTTTTTACTCCTCGCCGCTCCGCACTCTGCGACGCATCGACTTTACGGAGCCACGTTGCTGTTTATTCACCAGCCGCCGCTCTTTCGACGCACGCGAGGGTTTGGTGGCACGACGAAGTTTCGGTTCGACCAGCGACTGACTCACCATCTCCGCCAACCGTTCGTGCGCATCTCGCTTGTTGTGTTCCTGCGTACGGAAACGCTGTGCGGTGATGACGATCTCGCCGCTGTCGGTGAGTCGCCTGCCTGCAAGCCGGCGCAATCGTATCAGTGCATTCACGGTCAATTGCGGACACAGCGCCGGATCGAACCTCAGTTGCACGGCGCTGGCGACTTTATTGACGTTCTGTCCGCCCGGACCGCCGGCGCGAATGAACTTCAGCGAGATGCTTTCGTCGGGAAGGGAAAACGCGGGGGTAATTTCGATGGGCATGGAAGTCGAGAGCAAGACACGTCGGAATGGAATTATTTTTACACGCTTCGCGTCTCGTGCTTTGCGTCTTGTATCGGATTGCCCATGTGCAGCACCACTTCCCGCTGCGCGACGGGCATCGTGATGCCGTTCTCTTTGAACAATTGCCAGATCGCGCGATTCACGTCGCTGCGAACGTTGTTGACGCCTTCTTGCGGATCGGAAATCCAAAAGCGCAGTTCCAATTCCAGCCCGGCATCGCCGAACCCCGTCAATCGTGCCGCCGGCAAGGGATCGCGCAGAATGCGGCGATTGCATTCCGCCGCTTGTTGCAGCAACAGCAAGGCTTTTTCGGGATCGTCGTTATAACTGATGCGGACCGGCAAATGGAGCCGCACGCGCGGGTCGGCGTAGCTCCAGTTGATGACTGGGTTGGTGATCAAGTGCTGATTGGGCACCAGCGTTTCGACCCCGTCGCGGTCGCGAACTACGACATAGCGGCCGCGCAGTTCTTGAACCCAACCGAAATGATCCGGCGTACCGCCGCCTAGACCCGAAAGGCTAATCACGTCGCCGGGCTTGATGGAACGATCCATGAGCAGCACGAAGCCGCTGACGAAGTTCGACGCGATGGCTTGCAAGCCGAACCCAAGACCGATGCCGATGGCGCCGGTCAGCACGGTGAGTGTCGTGAGATCAAGGCCGGCCGCATTCAATCCCAACAGGATGGACAGGCCGATCAGGAACGCCTGCGCGAACTTCGCGAGACCGATCCGCATGCTGATGGCGATCGCATGCGCAGACATCAATCGCTGCTCCACCCAACGCGAGAGCCACACCGCCACGACGACGAAGGCGCTGACCGTGACGAGCAGCTTGACCACCGACCACACCGAAATACGTGTCTTGCCGGCGACGATGCCGATGCTGTCGAGGGCAGCGGCGACGGGATCGAGCCAATCCAGTACGTGTAACGACAACGCGGCCCATACGACCAAACTGATCGTCGTCCCCCACCCCTTGATCGGCGCGCGATCGCCCACCGACACACGGAAGAGATAGACGACGGCGCGAATGAATGCCAGCAACCCAATCAGGGTCAGCGCGGTGGCCAAGAGGTTCACCGGCTGCTGGACGGAGAGCAGCAGTCCAACCGCGAACCCGGTAAACATCAGCGCCGTCATATGCGGACTGACAATAATGAGGCCTTCGATGAATCGGGCACGCAGCCCCGGCTGTGCTTCGATAGCGCGTGCGTACGACGTGGTGCGTACCCGCCGCCCCATCCACACCGAGAGCATGGCAATGGCCGCCAGCGCAATCAGCTGCAGCAGCGAGGCGAAGTTAAAGTGTGCTTGGATTTCGCGAGCGATTTTTTCGATGAGATCCCGCATCGTGTGCTCGCTGGCTCTTTGCTTAGGCGTTCAAATCCGGAATGAGCTCGCTTTCGAGCCGGGTAATTTGATCCTTGAGCAAGAGCTTCCGTTTCTTAAGACGCCGGAGTTGAACCTCATTCACGTAGAGATCCAATTGCAACCGATGGATGATGTCGTCCAAATCGCGATGGGCGATGCGTAATTCGCGAAGACGCTCCAGGCGCTGGAAGGTCTTAGTCTCGACGTTGGCCGAGCCAGCATCAAGGATATCGTCTGGCTTGTCGTCGCTGCCGGTCATAGTGAGTCTGTCGATTTAAGACGCGTACTTTATGCCAAGCGGGCCCGAGTTCCAATCGGGTGTT
>CAZQYC010000167.1:0-5327 GCA_964597495.1 uncultured Steroidobacteraceae bacterium
CCGGGCATGGCGATGAGGAATTGATTGACGAGGTTGTGGCCGGCTGCCATGCGCGCAGTATGAGATCGCTGCCGGTGCGTGGCAACCCGGCATCGCTAGGAGTTAGGCGTCAAGGGTTATAGAAAGGGTGCTTTCGATCTCTAAGCCCTACTCTTTAACCTTCACGCTGCCCACCATTTTCTCGCCGATGAATTGCCATTCGTAGGCGAAGCGTAACTGGTCGTACTCCTGCTGCATATTCGCCGGGAACGGGTCGAAGGGCGAAGCCAGTTTCAAAATGCCGATGGCCGCTTGATCCAGTTCTTTGTGCCCGCTACTGCGGCGGACGACGATTTGCTTTACCGAGCCGTCCGCCTTAATCACGACCTCCAGCACCGGATTACCGCCCAGCGCACGTTGCCGCGCCGCCATGGGATATTTCAACGTGCCTAAGCGCTCCACTTTGCGCTTCCAGCCATCGAGATAGGGCGCCACGAGCGCTTCGCGCGTGTTCGGCGCTACTTCCACTTCGTGCGTAATCTTGCCGCGCAGCGTCAGCCCCTTATCTGCGCTGGTGGCGATCACGGGCGCCGGGAGCGCATAGAACAGGGCGAGCGGCGTTTCTGCCTGAAGCGAGGGCGTCTGCGCACCGTGTTTCATCGACGGCGCCTTGGTGCGAGTGTGGCTAGCGACGACATCGATGGAGGGATTGCCCGTGAACGCCTCGCGCCATTCAACGCCGTTGCCGTCCGCTATCCCGGCCAGAAAGTTGGGTAACGGCGAAGCGGTGGGGCTGGTGGGGCGAACGGCTTTCTCGGTCGTTCCCGACCCTTTTTGATTGCGTTGCGCGAGATAAGCGGCTTCGGGGTTGAGTTCGTCCTTCGGACGTTGATCCACGAGCAATAGAACCTCCAAGGAGGGTATGCCGCCGAGTGGACTGCTCGGTGCGCTAAAGGTAATGCCTAGAATGAGCACACCGTGAAAAAGAGCCGCCAGAAAAAGCGTCGTGGTCAGGCGTTCGCGTGCGGGCGTCAGCGTCGCGGCGAACGGGTCGGCGGTGCCGAATGGAGGTCCGGAATGGGTGGCCTTGCTCACAATGCGAAAAAGTATAGTGGTAGGCGAGGTTGGGCCTATCGACAAAGTTCGCACTTTCTTGGAACAGCTTCTAGCTACTAGCCGCTAGCTGCTAGCCAGAATTCTTAAGAGACAGCCGGCGTGTTGAAGTCTTACGGTCGAGAGGCGAGGGTTTTCTCAATGGCTCCGAGATCTCTTGTTCTGGCTAGTAGCTAATTGTCCAAATCCACCGTCCGCCATTCGATGGGGTGCGCTTCACTGCCCGGCGATCGTAATCGAGCCGCTAACTCGCGGCTGACCTCGATATCGCCCAGAGTGCTTACGCGAAGCACTTGTCGGATGCCCATGCCGCGTGCCACGGTTCGCCACGCTCTCGGGCCAGCGACGAAGATGGCGGTCGAGGACGCGTCGGCTAGCGTGGCATCCGAAGCGACTACCGTGACGGCTACCGTGTGCGTTGCCGATCGTCCGGTTCGCGGGTCGACAATGTGGTTCACTCGTTCCGCGCCGCGTATTCCGAAACGTTCATAGTCGCCCGACGTAGAAAGGCTTTCGTCGCCGCGCAGTTCGAGCCACGCTATCGGCTCTTTGCCGCGAGGATTGCGAATGGCTACGCGCCAGAGTCTCTGGGGCGCGGCAGCGGCCGCGCCAATCGCTCGCAGATTGCCTCCGGCGTTGATAAGCGCGTTACCGAAGCCGTGTTGCTTCAGGATTTCCATGCCGATATCCACCGCACGGCCCTTGCCGATCGCCCCTAGATCGAGGAGTAAATCGCGGCGCCGGCTGCTGACGATGCGATCTTCGATGTTGATGTCGGCTATCGTCGGATGATCGTTTTGCCAGGCGTCCAGCTGCGCATCGTCCGGCCAGGCTTGCTTGGCATCTCGTTCGTTTCGATGGAAGCCCCACAACTCCACTAAGCGCCCGACCGCCGGATCGAAATGGCCGCCGCTTGTGCGATGCAGTTCTTGCGAACGTATGAGTAGGTTGGCGAGCGCCGGCGAAACCGGCGCCTTTTGTCCAAGTGAAATCGCCTTGTTCAAGCGAACCAGCTCTCCATTGTTTTCCCAGGGATACCATTCGCGGCCCAGGTATTCCAGTTCGCTTCGTACGCTTGCGATCGCTTCGCGCACCTTTTTGGGGTCCGCATCCACCACGTCGATGGACACCGTCGTGCCCATGGCGAGGAATTCGTCGTGATAGTGCGCGAGCGGCGGAGGAGCGCAGGCGGCGAGTGCGAGCATTCCGAGGCACGAGACGCGCGACACCAGAGGCGAGCAGACTTGAAGCGCCCGCTGTCTCCTTCGTGGCTTCCCCCTCGCGTCTCGCATCACATCCTTTTCAATCGCTTTGCAACCGCGCTCATCAGCATGTCCGCGATATCGACGTGAAATTGTTTGTCGAGTTCGCGGATTCCGGTCGGACTCGTGACGTTGATCTCCGTGACGTATCCGCCGATCACGTCGAGACCGACGAAGAGCACGCCTCGTTCGCGCAGCGCCGGCCCGATTTGGCTGACGAGCCAGCGGTCGCGATCATTCAGCGGACGGCCGACCCCTTTCGCACCGGCGGCGAGATTGCCGCGATTGTCGGTGGGCGAGGGAATGCGTGCGAGCGCATACGGCACCGGTTCGCCGTCGATGACCAAAACGCGAGAGTCACCGCTCGTCACGATATCCGGCAAATATTTCTGAACGATGGCGAAGCGCGACCCATATTCGGTCATGTTTTCGAAAATGACATTGGCATTTTTATCCCCTTCGGGAATCACGAAGATGGACTTTCCGCCCATGCCATACAGCGGCTTGCAAACGATGTGCTTGTGTTGATGCAAGAAAGCGTGCATGTCGGCCATGTCGCGGGTAATCAACGTCGGTGCGCAACACTCCGGAAACCAGGCGGTATAGACCTTTTCGTTCATGTCGCGCAGTCCCTGCGGACGATTCACGATCAAGGCGCCTTCCGCTTCGGCGCGCTCCAAGATATACGTCGTGTAAATGTATTCCATGTCGAAGGGCGGATCCTTGCGCATGAGGATCGCGTCCATCGTTCCCAAGCGCTCGATCTTGATCGCGCCGAGCGTGGCCCAGTTTTGCAAGTCGTCGCGAACTTGAATCGGCCGCACGCGACCCCAGGCCACCCCGTCGGTCAGCCACAAGTCGCGTTGCTCGAGATACAAAATCTCCCAACCGCGCTTCTGCGCCGCCAACATCATCGCCAACGTCGAATCCTTCGCCGGCTTGATGCTGTCGATCGGGTCCATCAACACTGCAATTCGAACTTTGGACATTACTACTCCCGTTCCACCCACCGCCCAAGTTTTGAAGGGCATCGGGCTCAATTGTCGCAAACCTCAGGTCGCACGGGTTCTGGGTGTTTTCAGAAGCCTCGAAAACAGGGGCGCGATCGACCAAAGATCGCGCGGGCTTGCCACGGATGGCAAGCCCCGGCTTGCAAGCGATGCAGGAATGCATAGCGCCAGCAAGTTTTTGCGGCAGTCGTATTCGCGGCGGTTCTGAAAACGCCCAGAACCTGTGCGACCGATCGCGAGCCCTAACCCGTGAAGCCCTCAAAGCTCAATTCGGAACCACTCCACACTCCAAAACCGAAACCTGAAGCCGCTTGTGACGCGCTTCATACTATGAGAACACAGCCAATGGCAGGCCGACAATCAATATGTTAAAACCACAAGCTATTGCAAGCTGTTGAAAAGAACGCGATCCGCTTCGTCTCCGCGCGCGGACTGAACCGAACGAGGTTGTCTATGGAGAATACCGTTACCAACGAAAAGCCCCGCCTTGCGGGACTGAAGGTATTGGTCATTGACGACAGTAAGACGATCCGCCGCACCGCCGAAACGCTTCTGGCCAAAGAAGGCTGCGAGGTTTTTACGGCCGTGGACGGATTCGATGCCCTGTCGAAAATTGCCGATCACCAGCCCGACATCGTTTTCGTCGACATCATGATGCCGCGGCTCGACGGTTATCAAACGTGTTCGCTGATCAAGCACAATAAAATATTCAAGTCGATTCCGGTCATCATGCTGTCGAGCAAAGACGGTCTTTTCGATCGTGCGCGCGGCCGCATCGTGGGATCGGAGCACTACCTGACCAAGCCGTTTACCAAAGACGAGTTGCTGAGCGCGATCGAAACACACGTGGGGATGTCGGCATGAATGCAGCCAGTTTGCGAATCGTTGCAGGCGGACGTCGTAGAGATAATGTCGAGTCGCAGAGCGAGAAGCGCGGAGGTCGTATGGCCCTCATTTTGATAGTGGACGATTCACCCACCGAAGTGCACGTGATGAAGAGCGCGCTCGAGCGTCACGGCTACCGCATCGAGTCGGCTTCCGACGGGGCGGAAGCGATCGTCAAAGCCAAGGCGCTCAAGCCCGATTTGATTTTCATGGACGTGGTCATGCCGGGCGTCAATGGTTTCCAAGCCACGCGCAAGTTGGCTGCCGATCCGGAGACGAAATCGATTCCGGTCATCATGGTGACTTCGAAGGATCAAGAGACGGACCGCATTTGGGGCATGCGTCAGGGCGCCATCGATTACATGGTGAAGCCGGTGTCGCCGGCCGAATTGATCGAGAAGGCTCAGGCGGCGCTCAACGCCTAGTCGCCATCATTTAGCCGCCTGCATTAACCGACTGCGATGACCACCGCATCAAAATTAAGAGCGTTTCGCGACCGGCCGTTCGAACTCCTGCGCGAGATCGAGCGCCTCACGCGTGCCGCTTTGTCGGGGCAGGGCGCGGATCGTGCCGAAGGCCGCGAGTGGATCGGCGTCGGTTTGCGTCTTGGAACCGAAAGCTTTCTCCTGGCGCGCGAAGAAACGCGCGAAGTGTTGAGTTACCCGGCCAACTTGGCGCGCGTGCCGGGTGCCAAGGGTTGGATACGCGGATTGGCGAACGTTCATGGGCAATTGATGCCGGTCGTCGACCTCCGAAATTTTCTCGGCGGCGGCGTCACGACGTCAAATCGAGCAGCGCGCGTATTGGTAGCGAATCATCGTGAAGTACCGGTGGGGTTGATGGTCGATGAAGTGCTGGGATTCAAGAAATTCGCCGACGGCGAATTCGTGAGCGACGTGCCGCCGACCTTATTGCGTTGCGAGCGTTATCTCGCCGGCGCATTCAAGCGCGGCACGGAAGTGTGGCCGGTGTTTGCTCTACGCAATTTGCTCGAGAGCAACGATTTTCTTCAAGCGGCAGCAAGCTAGTCGAGTAACGAGATTCTAAGATGAGTGGGTCCACCGAAAAGATGACCGGC
>CAZQYC010000168.1:0-5231 GCA_964597495.1 uncultured Steroidobacteraceae bacterium
AGATCGCTTCGCGCACAGCGCGTCGCTACAATGACCCCTTACACATACCCAGCCTGGCGAGGCAGAACGAATGAAACTCTTTTCGTGGAACGTCAACGGCATTCGCGCCGTGTTGAAAAAAGGCACGTTTCAATCGTTCCTGAACGATCATCGGCCGGACATCCTGTGCCTGCAGGAAACCAAGGCCGAGCGCGACCAGGTCGAGATCGATCTGCCGGATTACAAGGAGTATTGGAATTCGGCGGAAAAAAAAGGTTATTCCGGCACCGCGATTTTTTCCAAACAGGAGCCCATTGCCGTCGTCAACGGCTTTCCTCACGAGTTCGCGAAGCGCTACAAATTCGCGGATGAATTGGAGCGCGACAGCGCCGGCGAAGGCCGGGTCATCGCCGCCGAGTACGAGAAATTCTTCGTCGTCACGGTGTACACGCCGAACTCGAAAGACGATTTGAGCCGCATTCCATTGCGGCACAAGCACTGGGACCCTGCATTTCTCGCGTACTGCAAGCAACTCGAATCGAAGAAGCCCGTCGTTTTCTGCGGCGACTTGAATGTCGCGCATACCGAGCTCGATCTCGCGAATCCCAAACCCAATCGCGGCAAAAAGGGATTCACGGACGAGGAGCGCGAAGGATTTCAAAATTTCGTGGATGCCGGTTTCGTCGATACGTTCCGCATTTACACCCAAGGCAACGGGCACTATACGTGGTGGACGCATTTCGCGAACTCCCGCGCGCGCAACATCGGATGGAGAATCGACTACTTTCTAGTATCGGGCGCCCTCAAAAGCGCCGTAAAACGAGCCGAAATTCATGCAGACGTAATGGGCAGCGACCACTGCCCGGTCAGCATCACGCTGTCGATATGACATTGTCGTCGCTTTCCTGAAGGGCACCCAAAGTTCGCTTGACGCCACCGCCCCGCTTCGTGCTAGATTCCGCGCCATGCATCGCGTTTCCTATTTCTACGGCTACTACTTTTGGTTCTCGCGCCCCACCGGCGGTCGAGAGGCGAACGCGTAACTGGAAATAGCACGCATCGAACTCAAGAAACCGCCGGAAAAAAACGGCGGTTTTTTTTTGGGCCCTTTATTTAAGTGTCAATTGTTTCGCTAGGTTTCACTCACGACATACGCAGTTATGTCACGTTAGGAGAATTGCGATGACCCTTCATCCCGCCAGCGTCGAAAACGGCGATTCGGCCTCCGATAAGACCGGCCTTACCGACGACGAACGGATCGCCGGAATACGGCCGCTGCCGGCACCCGAGATACTCGTGCGCGAAGTGCCGATTCGCGGCACGCCGATGGAAACGCTCATCGCCGCAACGCGCCGCGGCATCAAACGGATCATCGCCGCACAGGACGACCGGCTCTTGGTGATCATCGGACCGTGTTCGATTCACGATCCGGCCGCAGCCATGGAATACGCGCACAAACTGCGCGAGCAGCGCGAACGTTACAAAGACACGCTCGAAATCGTCATGCGCGTTTATTTTGAGAAGCCGAGAACCACGGTGGGATGGAAAGGACTGATCAACGACCCCGGTCTCGATGAAAGCTTCCGCATCGACGACGGACTGCGAATTGCGCGTCAATTACTCGCCGACATCAACAAACTCGGGTTGCCGGCGGGCGCGGAAATGCTGGATACGATTTCTCCGCAGTACATCGGCGATCTGATTAGCTGGGGCGCCATCGGCGCACGCACTACCGAAAGCCAGGTGCATCGAGAGCTGGCATCCGGCATGTCGGCGCCCATTGGATTCAAGAACGGCACGGACGGAAATATCCGCATCGCGGCGGATGCCATTCAATCGGCAGCGCGCCCGCATCACTTTCTTGGCGTGCATAAGAACGGATTGGTCGCCATCGTCAAAACCACGGGTAACAAGGATTGCCACGTCATTCTGCGCGGCGGCAAGCAACCGAACTACGATGTCGCCAGCGTCGAAGCGGTTTGCAAGGAACTGGAAGCGGCCAAGCTGCCGCAACGATTGATGATCGATTGCTCGCATGCCAACAGCAGCAAGCAACACGAAAAGCAAATCGACGTAGCGCGCGACATTGCCGGTCAACTTTCGAGCGGCTCCGATCGCATCTTCGGCGTGATGGTCGAGAGTCACTTGCACGCCGGCGCGCAAAAGTACACTGCGGGCAAAGACGATCCGAGCAAGCTCGCTTACGGCAAGAGCATCACCGACGCGTGCTTGGGATGGGACGATTCGGCGACCGTGCTTGCCACGTTGAGCGATGCCGTGACTGCACGTCGCCGAGCTTTGCCGTTGAGGGCTGCCGCCGAAGCATAATTATTTTGCTGACGGCAAATGAAGCTGGGCTAGCCCCATTAACTCGATGCTTCATGGTAAGTCGTCGTAACTCAACGCACCTCTAGTGCGTCATACCGGCGCACGCGGGTATCCCTCTTTTTTCCGATATTCTGGAGGGACCCCGGCTTACGCCGGGGTGACGATTCACCGTTTACGACTAGCGGACACGTTATCGGCGCCAAAAAGCCGGAGTAATCAGAACCAGCAGCGGATAGATTTCCAAACGTCCCAATAGCATAGCCAAGGTACAAATCCACTTCCCCGCCTCGCTGATGGCGGTGAAGTGGTTGGCAACGGCGCCAAGACCCGGTCCCGTATTGTTGATACAAGCGGCGATGGCGGAGAACGCCGTGACTTGATCTTCGCCGGTCGCCATCAAGGCGACCATCAGTAAGCCGAAGGACACCACATAGACGGCGAAGAATCCCCACACGGCGACAATGATGCGCCACTCGACTGCTTTCTCGCCGAGTTTCACCGGCAGTAACGCGCTCGGATGCACCAACCGCACTACTTCGCGCGAGCCTTGCTTCCACATCAGTATCCAGCGAATCACTTTCATTCCACCGGCCGCCGATCCGGCGCAGCCGCCGATGAAGGTAGTGAGAATCAGAATGACCGGCACCGGCCCCGGCCACAGTGAAAAATCGTCCGTGCGGAATCCCGTGCTGGTGAGCATCGAGATCGCTTGGAACGATCCGTGTCGGATTGCTTCCTCGCCGGAGCGAAAGGTGCCCAAGGCCCAGAGACTTCCGCTGCAGAGCGCGGCGCTGATTACTAACATCAGGACAAAAGTGCGGCACTCGGTATCGCGCAAGTAATCGCGCAAGCGCCAGTGCCTGCCCGCGAGATAGTGCAGCGAAAAATTGATCGCACCCACCACCATGAAGAACGAGGCCACTGCTTCGATGCTGGCGCTGTTGAAGAACGCGAAATTTTGATCGTGCGTCGAATAACCGCCGCTCGATACGGTCGAGAAGCTGTGGGCGACGGCATCGAACGGCGACATGCCGGCTGCCCAGTATCCAAACGCACAACCCGCGGTGATCACGACGTAGACCTTGCAGAGCGCCTTCGCCGATTCGGTAATGCGCGGCGTTAGCTTCGCATCCTTCACCGGACCCGGCGTTTCCGCCTTGAGCAACTGCATCCCGCCCACTCCGAGCATCGGGAGCAACGCCACGGCGAGAACGACCATGCCGATGCCGCCGAGCCATTGAATCTGCTGTCGGTAGTACAGAACCGATTTAGGTAGATCGTCGAGTCCAGTCAGCACCGTCGCGCCCGTCGTCGTGAATCCGGAAACGGCCTCGAAAATTGCATCGGTGATCGACATGTCCGGCACCTCGGACAATAAGAGCGGCGCCGCACCGGCAACACCGAGGACCACCCAGAACAAAGCAACCACCAAAAAGCCATCGCGCAATCGCAAATCGCGCATGTGCGCACGCACCGGCAGCCACACCAGCAAGCCGGTCGCCAGTAACACGACAAACGCATCGACGAATGGCGCGAAGTTGCCGTCCTGGAAATGCAGCGATACGCCGATGGGCGGCAGCATCGTGAGGCTGAACAGCATCAGCAAGAGCCCGAGAATGCGCTGGACGACGAGGAGGTTCATGGAAAGCCGCTAGCCTCTAGCCACTAGCTTCTAGTCCGATCAGAAAATTGGTTGAATTCATATTCTGGCTAGCGCCTAGTAGCTAGTGCCTAGTGGCCAAGCGTCAGCGCCTTCTGCTCGGCACATCGAACAAGCGCTCGACGGCGTCGACATGGCGGCGATCGGTGAGGAAGATGATCACGTGATCGTCGCGCTGGATCATGGTGTCGTGGTGCGCAATGATGACTTCGTCGCCGCGCACCACGGCGCCGATCGTCGCGCCTTCGGGTAACGGCAAATCGCCGATACGACGACCGATGACGCGACCCTCGCCTTGAACTCCGTGGGCCACCGCTTCGATGGCTTCGGCGGCCCCGCGACGCAGTGAATGAACCCGTACGACATCGCCGCGGCGCACGTGCGCGAGCAACGAACCGATCGTCGCCGTTTGCGGCGAGAGCGCTACGTCGATGGTGCCGCTTTCCATGAGCTCCGCATACGCAGGCCGATTGATCAGCGCCATGACTTTTCGGCATCCCAATCGCTTCGCCAACATCGCCGATAAAATGTTCGCTTCTTCCGCGTTGGTGACGGCGACGAAGACGTCGGCCGTGTCGATGTTTTCTTCGAGCAAGAGCTCTTCGTCAGCCGCGTCGCCGTTCAAGACGATGGTGTTCGCCAATTGCTCGGCAATGCGGCGCGCGCGGCGCGGATCGCGCTCGATCAACTTGACTTGATGCTCGCGCTCGATCTTCTGCGCCAGTCTAAAACCTATGTTGCCGCCGCCGGCAATCACCACACGGCGCGCCGGGCCTTCGGCCTTTTGCATTTCGTTCATGACAGCGCGAATGTCGCGGCGCGCGGCGATGAAGAAAACTTCATCACCGTTCTCGATGACCGTATCGCCCTCGGGCTTGATGCTTTGGCCGCCGCGATAAATGGCCGCGACACGCGCATCGCGGCCCGGCATGTGTTCCCGCAGCGTTTTAAGCTGCTGACCGACGAGCAAGCCGCCGCTCAACGCACGAACCCCGACAAGCCGCACTCGCTCGTCGGCAAAGTCCAACACTTGCAATGCGCCCGGATAGCGAATCAGCCGCGCAATATGATCGGTGACGATTTGTTCGGGGCTGATCGTGACGTCGACCGCAAATGCCCGATCCTCGCCTGCGAACAATTTTTCGTAGCGCGCATAGTCGTGGGTGCGAATGCGCGCGATCCGCGTGGCTTCTTTGTTAAAGAGCGCGTGCACGGTTTGGCAGGCGGCCATATTGACTTCGTCGCTGTTGGTCAGCGCGATGAA
>CAZQYC010000169.1:0-5194 GCA_964597495.1 uncultured Steroidobacteraceae bacterium
CGCGGCCACGAATGATGATGAGATAGGCTCTGGCCGGCTGCGCGAATTCGGCGTCAACGCAGAGTGACCGATTCCACGAACATCAATTCGCAGGCGCCCGCTCCGCTGTCTTCGCGAGTGAGCGACGTATTCCAAGTAAAGCCGTCCGGACGACTCGCCGCCACCAGATAGCCCTTCAGCATCGCGATATTGCCGGCACGTGCTTTTTCCAGAGTCTTCCGTACGGCGCCGTCTGCCGGAATCAAATGCATGTTTGCGCTCGAGCGCAGCGCGGATGGAATGTCGATCGCCTGTTCGTCCGGGTAGATGGTGTAAAAGCGAGCGCTTTGAGTGATTTTGAAATGGTCTATCACCGACGTATCGGACATCGGGCCCCAACCGACGGCGAAATCGATGGGCGATAATTTCGCGCCCGCGTCGAAGCTATAGGGTTCCACCGAAAGCACCCGTGCTTCGATTTCGTAGCGCGCACGCGGAACGAGCGTGAAGTCGCCGCTCACGAGCGGCTTGGCGTTTTCGAGCAGGGTTTGCGTCGGTGTATTCGGCGCCATTTCGCCGGGCAGGCGGTCAATGGGGCCGCCGGAGAGCAGATGAATCACTGCGGCAGCCGCGAGCGCAAGCGCCAACAGCGGTTTGAGATACTTCATGCGCTATTGAGCGTAGTCGACTTTGATGCTTATCGACCGCTGGTCACTCTGGGTGTTGATGCGTCGTCCACCGCCGGTTACACCGACTCCGCTTTGCCGTTCGTCCACGGAGGAGGTGACGCCGCCGAGGTCGATCCATTCGCCAAGTCGGCCTGCCAGGGTGGTGGTGACGTGCTGGCTCGCGACGCTTCCCGAATTCGAATCGGTCAGTCGTTCCTGTCCTGCCGAGATATCGAGCGTCACGCGGTCGCCATTGATTCGCGGCAGTACCGTGAAGCCGCTCGATAGATCGCGATAATCGGTGGCAATGCCTATTCCCGTGCTGCGTCCGCCGCGGTAAGTGGGAATGAAGGCCGTCACGATGGGGACTGATTGGCCGGAGGCAATGCGTGCACTGTTGCCTTCCAAAACCCGAACACTGCTCACGTTGCTGTCGGTGCTTGTACTGACGGTGCTGCTGCCGCGAATGCCGATCTGCGTTTCGCGACGGATGACGTTTGCGTGTGCCCCGAATTCGTTCGCATTGCTCTGCGGAACGCCGGTATAGCGAACCGAAATCAGTAATTGCTTCGGTTCGCGATCGAGAACGGCGAGCATTTCACGGAGTTTGGCGACGTCGGAGGCGTTGCCGCGTACCAGTAATTTATAGTCCATGCCCGAGAGTGAAACGTCTCGTCCCACCATGGGCCGGAGCGCCGGGAGAATGTCTTCGGCAGTGCGGTGGTGGAGGTCGATCACCACGAGATCGGCGGCGACCGCGGTCATCGACAGGGAGCCGGCAAGAAGAAATAGAACGATTGTCGCGAGTTTCATGAGTTTCGGAGCTTACTGCACGGCTCGAGCGAGAGCCATTTGTAAGCCTTTCCCTGAGCTTAATTTTGCCGGCATTCAGCCGATGCAGCGGAAGGGCCGATACCGGCTTCACTATCCATTTCATCGCCCCGGAATATCGCTCGTGAATCTAATTATTGGAAGCGTGGTTGTCATCGGTTGCGTGCTGGGCGGTTTCGTCGTTCACGGCGGCAAGATTATGGCGCTTTGGCAGCCGTCCGAATTGGTGATCATCGGCGGCGCCGCGCTCGGCGGCTTCATCATCGCCAACGGTATGGGCACCGTCATGAAAGTCGTCAAAGGCGTGATGGGTGCGATGAAGGGGGCCAAGTACGGCAAGAAGCACTACATGGCGCTGTTCGCGCTGATGTACGAGCTGTTCAACATCGCGCGCAAGGATGGCGTGATTGGTTTGGAGCGCGAGATCGACGAACCGGGGAAGAGTGCAGTTTTCAAAAAGCACGATCTCGTGCAGAAAGATCATCACGCCATGGAGTTCATCACCGACTACATGCGCATGATGATCAGCGGCGACATGAATCCGTTCCAATTGGAAAATCTCATGGACGTGGAATTGCAGACGCATCACCACGAGAGCGAGGAGATAAGCGGCGCCATCAATAAAGTGTCCGACGCCTTGCCGGGATTCGGCATTGTGGCCGCCGTGCTCGGCATCGTGAACACCATGGCCGCGTTAGGCGGGCCGGTTGCCGAAATCGGCAACAAAGTGGCGGCCGCGCTCGTCGGTACGTTCCTGGGAATTTTGCTGGCGTACGGCTTCGTCGGGCCCACGGCCACCGCGCTTGAAAAACTGGCGAAGGAAGAAGCTCAATTCTTCATCACGATCAAGACTTGCATCATCGCGATGGTTCAAGGCCATCCGCCGCAGATCGCCGTGGAGTTCGGCCGCAAAGCGACCCCAAGCTATCTGCGCCCCACCTTCAAGGAATTGGAAACGCATCTGCGCGGTAAGAAGAGCTAATCATGTCCGACGATCAAACTATCGTCGTCAAGCGCATCGTCGCCGGCGGTCACGCGCATCACGGCGGATCGTGGAAAGTCGCGTTCGCCGACTTCGCCACCGCGATGATGGCGTTCTTCTTGATGATGTGGCTGATGGGCGCGACGACAGCCGACCAGCGCGGCGGTATTTCGCAGTACTTCAAAAACCCTTCCGTCGTTCAAGGCGCGAGCCCCTTGCCGAGCCCCGCGGCGGCGCAAGGCCCCGGCGGCGCGAGCACCTCGATGATTCGCTTCGGCGGCGGCATGGAAATGTATTCGGAGCCGCCGCAAAACCCGCCGGATGCTACCGAGGCCGATCAACCCCTGCATCCGAAAGGATCGCTTGTTGAGGTGGTGGACAACGAAGTCGAGGGCGAAGCGGAAGGCGAGAAGCAGCGGCTCGAAGTATTAAAAATCGGCGTTAAAGAGGCGATCGAAGCTCAGGCGGCGCTGAAGCCGTTTGCCGATCAGGTGCTCATGGATCTCACCGCCGAAGGGTTGCGCATTCAAGTGATCGACAAAGAAAGCCGCTCGATGTTTGCGCTCGGCAGTCCCGAGCTTGAGCAGTTCGGCGCAGTGCTCTTGAAGGAACTCGCATCGATTATCGCGACCGTACCGAATCGAATCAGCATCAGCGGCCACACCGATGCGCGTCCGTACACCCGGCATAACTACAGCAACTGGGAATTGTCGGCAGATCGCGCCAACGCAGCGCGCCGGGCGCTTATCGCCGGCGGATTGCCGGAGGACAAAATCGGACGCGTGGTGGGGTTGTCCGCCTTTGCGCCGCTCGATCGCGACAATTTACAGAACCCGATCAATCGCCGTATTTCGATCATCGTGCTGAATAAGCGCACCGAGCAAGCGATCTTGCAAGAAAGCGGCGCGCTCTTCAGTGTGCAAACGAATCTGGAACCGACGATGGAGAAGAAGCCGGCCAGCTCGTCAAGTCCGACCACGCAAACGCCGCCCGCTCCTTAAGCGCATCGAGATTCGAGAGCCGCGCGTAGTTGCGCTCAAGGCATCTGAATCTTTCCTCGCCCCGGCGACCCGCCGGGTCCGCCAAGCCCGGGCAGTCCGCCCATCCCGCCTTGCGGCACGACTAGCTGCGAGGCTTGTTGCCGTCGCAACTCCTGGATTTGCTGCACTGTCCGTTCGATGGCGGCAGTGGCGGCAGACCCAAAACCCGCCACGGCTTGATCCAGCGACGGCGCTTCGATATCGAAGCTGATGGGCATCGGGCCCATGTTGGTCATAATTTCCGCCTGACCGATGAATAAGACCGGCCGATCGAGATCGCGCGATCCGTCGCTCTTGATCGGCGTCATGCGCCTCAACATGCCCACATTGCGATCGGTGATGGTTTCCTCTTGATAAAGCGCGTTGCTGTCCATGGACGGCTCGCGATTTCGTTCCTCGCTCATAAAAGCCTCTGCGTAACCCAAGGTAAAAAGGAATAAAAAAGGACGGGATAAAAGAAGGGTGAAACAGTAGCACAGCGCGCGCCGCCTGTCGGCGTGGAAACATTTTCGGGGTCGCGACGAACGCAGGCGAACAGGCGCGAATAGACGGCTCATATGTCATGCAGCCCTTACATCGAACCTCGCGGCGGGTACAATTGCCCGTCGAATGGGTTTGCATACTTGGAAAGGGTTCATTGCATCATGCAAGAGCAAGATATCGGTCTCGATGCCGGTTTCGAAGAAGCGTTCGGGAAAACCGTCGATCTCGGAAATCGGATTGCCGAAGGCGACAGCAAAGCGGACTTGTGGGACATCGCCGACGGCTTGCTGGCGGGCGCCGTGCAGTTCTGGTTGTATTCGCGACAACCCTGCGGTGATCCGAATTGCGAAGAATGCATTCCGATCGCCACCGCTCAAGGCCGCATGGCGGAACTCAAGAAGTTGATCGACCAATTTGCGGCGGAAAGCGAATACTTTCACTCGCCGCACGATGCCAACGTCGGGCGAGCGTGAACGGCCCATTACTACCGCAATCGTTTTCGCAAATGATTTTCTCGAATCGTATCGGGAGACTTTCAGGAACACGATATCGCACTTGTGCCCCGGCCTTAATCTGACTTAACCTCCGACTTACGTTCCGCGTGACAATGATCGGCGTGTCCAGCGCCGACGTCGCAACCTCTGCGCATAAGAAGCAGTCGTGCGGCGATAACAACACAAGATGTGGCAAAGCACCGGAACAGGAGTCCGTGTGTCAACCTCGTCCGAGCGAAACAGCGCCCAGTCGGTTCCGTCGTCGTTCCAATCTGCGTCGTTATTGTCGTCGTACTCGCGACCGGCGCAGCTGTTGGTATTGGGAACGCGTGCCACCGCCGTTCAAATCGGCCGGCAGTTGGCGACCGAAGGGTTGGCGTCGCGCTGGCGTTTGCAAGTGGCGCATAGCGTCACCGCGGCGTGGCAGCGCATGGGCGAAACCAATTTCGATCTCGCCATCGTCGATTTGTCGCTCGACGAAGTGCGGGCGCATATCGAAGACATCGTCGCCACGGCCGGCGCCGCCTTGGTGTATGGATTGACGGACGACGAGCAGGGTGACGCGGCTATTGCCGCTCGACGCGCCGGCGTGGCCGATGTGCTTTCGACGCAGCATCTCGAAGGCCCGAGCACGGCGCGATTGTTGCGTCTCATGCTCGACAGTGCGCGTACGGCAAGTTATTCGCGCTTGTTGGCGGCGGCCGTGGAAGGCGCGCC
>CAZQYC010000170.1:0-1283 GCA_964597495.1 uncultured Steroidobacteraceae bacterium
TCGTGATTGCGAAGCCGGCGATTTCGTCCCACACGATTCCCGGATGATCGTGAACACGCAATTTTGTCGCGCTTGCTCCGCAAATGTAGACGCCGCTCACACAAAGGATTCCGGCGACGATCGCGTGCACGCAAAAGCCGAAAGAACCAATAAACATAATCAATGGAACGGCGACGAGCGTCCCGGCCGTCCCCGGCGCTGCCGGACTCAGGCCAGCACCAAACCCAAAGGCCAAAAAGTGAATGGGATCGCGAAGGATTTTGGGGTCGGCCGAGAGTTTCATGGAAATCGCCAAACAAATTTACGGCAATGACGCAAAGTGATCGTAGCCTCGCCGCGGTACGACGATCGGTTCGCCGTTCCGGCAGCAGAGCAGCTCGCGGCCTTCCGTCATTCGGCCGATCGGAGTACACCGCACCCCCTTCGCAATAGCCGCTTCGACATCCAGCATGCGTTCCGGCGCCACCGTGAATAGCAATTCGTAGTCATCGCCACCGGTCAATGCAAATCGCTCGCATTCGTCTTGCGTGAAGCAGGACCGCGAAGCCTCCGACACCGGCAACGACTCCACCTCAATCCTCGCACCGCAACCACTCTGCTTGCAGAGATGACCCAGATCGGCCAGTAGCCCGTCGGATACGTCGATAGCAGCGCTGGCTTGGGTGCGAATCGCACGTCCGAGTTCAATGCGCGGTTCGGGCCATAAGAATCGCTCCCGCAATGAAGCGGAAGGCGTTGAATGCTTGACGGTACTTTGAATAACGGCGAGTCCCGCCGCGGCCTCGCCTGGACAACCGGAAATGAAAATGGTGTCACCGGGCCGCGCACCGCCACGAACAAGCCAGCGATCGGCTTCGACAAACCCCATGATCGACACCGTCACGGCAAGCGGGCCACGTACGGTATCGCCTCCCACCAACGCGACGTTATAGCGATCCGCAAGCGAATAAAATCCTTTCGCAAACGCCTGCAGCCACTCCGCATCGTTGCTTGGGATCGAGAGACTCAACGTCGCCCAAGCGGGCTCTGCACCCATCGCTGCGATATCACTTAGGTTTACGGCAAGCGCCCGATGGCCGATCGCCGCAGGCTCCGTACCGGCTAGGAAATGTACACCTTCAACGACGGTATCGACCGCAGCCACCAATCGTCGGTTGTCGGGCACCGCGATGACCGCGGCATCGTCGCCCACCCCCAGCATCACGTCGCTCCGCTTCGACGGACGCGTGAAATACTTTTCGATGAGCTCAAATTCGGACACGGCCTCGCCTCGCTAAATTTCC
>CAZQYC010000170.1:1383-5189 GCA_964597495.1 uncultured Steroidobacteraceae bacterium
GCGCACTCCGCCGAAACATATTCGAAGTGCGGCGTCGCTCCGCGAATGACTGCTCCTAGTGCAATCACGGCATGGTAGTGCCCAGTCGCGGCCATCTTCTTAGCCACAACCGGAATATCAAAGGCACCCGGAACACGAGCCACCACAATGTGATTGGCCGTCGCGCCATGCTTCTTGAGCGCCTCGATGGCTCCTTCGAGCAGTCGATCAACGACAAAGGCATTGAAGCGCGCCGCCACGATCGCAAAGCGCAGATCGCGAGCTTGAAGATCGCCTTCGATCACTTTAATGCCAGTCATGCCTTATCCGTTTCAATTGTTGATGTTCAACTATTAATGTATTCGACCACTTCGAGATCGAATCCCGAGAGCCCAAGCATTTGCTTCGGCGCAGAAAGCACTCGCATCCGAGTTACGCCCAAATCGCGGAGTATTTGCGCGCCGATGCCGTAAGTTCTTAAGACCTGCGCTCCGGGAGCGCGCGAAGGCATGACGCCGGTTTTCAAACTGGTGACGATATCCATCAATTCGCGCGCCGATTCGTCCGGCCTCAGCAACACGATCACGCCCGCGCCCTCGACAGCGATTCGTGCCATCGCGGCTCTGAGGGGCCACCCGAGTTGTTCGTTGCGAATTCCCACCACGTCGCGCAGCGTATCCTTCAAATGGACGCGCACCAGGGGTGCGGCCGCCGATTTCAAATCGCCGCGCACCAGCGCCAAGTGAACGGTGCTGTTCACGTGATCCTCGAAAGCGTGCATGCGAAACGGGCCGAATTCGGTATCGACGTCTTGCTCGTCGATACGCTCGACCGAATGCTCTTTTTCCAAGCGATAGCGGATCAAATCGGCAATGGTGCCGATCTTCAAACCATGTTGTTTCGCAAAGATCTCTAACTGCGGACGGCGCGCCATCGTGCCGTCGTCATTGAGAATCTCCACGATGACGCTCGCCGGTTCGCAGCCGGCCAGCCGCGCAAGATCGCAGCCCGCTTCGGTGTGGCCGGCGCGAGTCAGCACACCGCCCGGCTGAGCCATCAAGGGAAAAATATGGCCGGGCTGACGCAAGTCTTCGGCCCTCGCGTCGCGCCGCACCGCCGTGCGAATCGTATGCGCGCGGTCGTGCGCGGAAATCCCGGTGGTGACGCCCTCCGCCGCTTCGATCGACAACGTGAAGTTCGTCGCATGACTGGCGTCGGTATCCGACACCATGAGCGGTAAACGCAATTGCCTGCAGCGTTCGCGGGTGAGCGTCAAACAAATCAGTCCGCGCCCAAATCGCGCCATGAAATTGACGTCTTCGGCTCGGGCATGCTCGGCAGCCATGATGAGGTCACCTTCATTCTCGCGGGCTTCGTCGTCCATGACGACGACCATTTTGCCGGCGCGCAGATCGGCAATCACTTCCTCGATGGAATTCAGGCTCATTGGAACTCACGCATGCGTTCAAGGTAGCGCGCAATCATATCGATTTCGACGTTCACCCGCGTGCCCACTCGATAGTTTCGTACGATCGTTTGCTCGCGGGTGTGGGGAATTAGATTCACTTCGAAACGAGTGAGATCGCCGTCATCTTCAACCGCGTTAATCGTAAGACTGACGCCATCGATGCAAATCGAACCTTTTTTAGCCACGTAACGACCGAATGCTCTCGGTATCTCGAAAGCCATGCGCAACGAACGCCCATCATCCTGCAGCGATGCAACAGCCCCAATGGCATCGACATGACCGCTCACGTAATGCCCGCCAAGGGCATCACCGACTCGAAGCGCGCGCTCCAGATTGATTTCAGCGCCCACGGACCAGGCCTGCAAAGTCGTTACAGCCAGGGATTCGCGCGACACATCGACGTAGAACGATTGACCTGTCATCTTCGTGACGGTGAGGCAGCACCCGCTGCAGGCAATGCTGTCGCCGACCACCGTCGTCGCCAGATCAAAACCCGGCGCGCTCACGCAGATCTCGATGTCTCCGCCCTTCGGCGCCACGGCAGCAATCGTACCGATGGATTGAACGATTCCGGTAAACACGACTAACTCTTGCCCGATGACAGATCGCCGACGCGGCGAAAACGCAGACGTACGTCCGCTCCGCTTCGTCCTACGTCGTGCACTTGAAAATTCCATCCAGCCGATATCGTTTCGAGCTGAGTGCTCGTGGCAATCATCGACCGTGCGTCGCCGCCCAACACGACGGGAGCCACGTAAATCAAGAGTTCGTTCACGAGCCCCAATTCGACTAAGCGCCCGGAAAGCCGCTGTCCGGCTTCCACCAACACTTCATTGCAGCCTCGACTGGCCAGTAACTTCAACGTGGCCGCTAGATCGACTCCCGATGCATCGGAATCGATATGAACGACTTCGGCACCGGCCCGAGCAAGCGCGGCCTTGCGAAGTTCATCCTTGCTTGTGGTAAGAATCAGCACTCCACTGGCTGCACTGGGCTCGGCAAAAATTTTCGCCGTCGGCGGAGTGCGCAGACGTGAATCGCAAATGACGCGCAGGACTCGTCGTCCGAGTAAATCAATATCTGGCGCACGCACGGTCAGCTGCGGATCGTCCGCCAGAATGGTGCCACTGCCGGTTAGGATTGCCGAACTACGCGCTCGCTGCCGCTGCACGTCGTTTCGCGAATCCTCGCTGGTGATCCACCGACTAACCCCGTTCGCGAGCGCGATCTTTCCGTCGATACTTGCGCCGAACTTGACCGTTACCCAAGGCATTCCGGTCACCATGCGATGAAAGAATCCAATGTTTAGCTCGCGGGCTTGTGCCGCCTGCAGCCCGGTCGACACTTTGATGCCTGCCGCTTCCAGCGCGGCGACGCCACCGCCATTCACTCGTGGATTAGGATCGCCGACGGCGTACACAACGCGCTTTACCCCTGCATTGATCAACGCCGTGCTGCAAGGCGGGGTGCGGCCTTGATGCGAACAAGGTTCAAGGGTCACGTAGACCGTAGCGCCGCGCGCCGCTTCGCCGGCCATTTTGAGTGCATTCACTTCCGCGTGCGGTCCGCCAATGGGACTCGTATATCCCTCGCCGACGATTTCTTCGTTGCGAACGATCACGCATCCTACCCGGGGATTGGGATCCGACGTGTAGAGCGCGCGCTTCGCCAAACGTAGCGCACGCGCCATCATGTCGTTGTCGAAGGAAGCGGGCATCAGCAGAGAAACAGTCGGCGGGTGGCAGATGACATAGAACTAGGGAGCTTCTGCTCCTCAGGCCGCACAGGTTGACTCTTACTCATCGCTCTACTCATCCAGCTTTTTACACTTACTGCTAATTCAAATGCCGCGCTTCTTGACCAATCGCCGCGATCCGCATCCGTCACTTCTTCTTACCTTCGCCCGACCATAGCGGCAATTGATTCTCGCCTGCAGCACGGGTAGGCCGATGCTTGAGCCGTTCGATCTCTTCTCGGAACGCTTCAACGTCTTGAAAACTTCGGTAGACGGACGCGAACCTCACGTACGCCACTTCATCCAAGTGCCGCAATTCCTCCATGGCGAGCTCTCCCACCAATCGAGCAGCGACCTCGCGCTCGCCCAGCGTGCGGAGCTTATGAGCAATATGCGCTAGCGCCGCGTCCAACGCTTCACTGGCAACCGGTCGCTTTTCAAGCGCCTTGAGCATGCTATTGCGCAACTTCGTCTCGTCGAACGGCTCGCGGCTGGCGTCGCTCTTTACGATGCGCGGCAACACGAGTTCAGCTGTCTCGAACGTCGTAAAACGCTCGCCACACTGGAGGCATTCCCGACGACGCCGAATCTGCTGCCCCTCGCCCGCCAAGCGCGAGTCGTTAA
>CAZQYC010000171.1:0-5035 GCA_964597495.1 uncultured Steroidobacteraceae bacterium
GTTGCAAATGACTGTACAGGGTGAATTCGTAAGTTCCAAGCGTGACGACGGTCCGTGCCCGGAAATACTGGCTGGTCGTCGACGTGACGGTGGGGTCGGAGATTCGCTCTTGTTCGTCTTTCCCACTCGTGCTTAAGGATGCTTTTAACTCGCCTTGCTGAGGGAAGCAGCTGTCGGTGCGCTGCCGGAGAAGAAATTTCGGGTCGATGCTGAACTGCCGTAAAGCGCTGCCAAACGAATCGAGCACAACACCGGATGCCGTACAGAGATTGATCGGCGTTCCGGGAGGCAACGCCGAGACGAACGGTTCGAGTCGCCGAAATCGTTCCAAACCGAATCCCTTGAGCGCAAGCAGTTCGCTGGTGCGCGTAATGGTCTGGTTTGCGACCAGGTACGGCGGTTTTTCCGAGCTGTAGGCATCGTCCTCGGCGCCGTCGAGATACGTATTGGTGTCACTGTCCAGCCAGTCGACGAGCTTGTCCGCCCATTCCGGTTCGAGTTGGATCAGTATCAGCAAATTCTTAAATTGCTTCACATAACCATCGAGTCGCTTCTTATCGGTCTCGGCCAAATTGTTCAAGTTGAAGCGTCCCGCCATGTCTTCGAGTTCGCCTTGTATCTGGCCGCCGCCATCGACGGGAATGGGGGGAATCGGTGTCGCCCATTTCTGCGCGAGGTGCGTGAAACGCGGATTTTTTTTGAAATCTTCCGCGAGCGTGTCGGCGGCCCATGCCTCAGCGCCAAGGGCGAGTTGGTAGCCTTGATCGAACGCCAGCGTCGTCAGCGCGCGCCGCTGATCCAAATAGCCGCGGAAGGCGATGTTCACGGCCAGCACGGTCGCAAGAGCGACCATCAAGACGGCCGTGATGAGTGCCACCCCGCGCTGCTTCGCGATGCGGCTAGTTGACGGTGACATTGCTCACCTCAACGATGCGGGTAATCGTGCCCCAGTCTTCAAGCTCCAGTTCGAATTTCACGGCGAACGGCCGGCCGCGAATGCTCAGCTCCGTCGATTGGCGCGGCCACTCGGCAGACCACTGCTGTATTTCGTTCAAGAATTCGAACCGCACGGCGCGTACTTTATCCACGAGTTTGATCTGCGCCGGCTGGTCGTCGACGACCGCGTCGAGCGATAGATGCTGATCGCGATACAGTGAGCCGTTTTCAAGTCGATATTCGACGCGTTGCAATGTCGAACGGCCGGTACCCGCCGGATTCGCCCAACCTGCCCGCGTGAATTGGACAAGGGCGCCCAATCTTGCGTCCGCACGCAATGCCGGCTGCATGCCGCCGCCTATGGGCTCGCGCACTGGCCTCGGCTCCAGCTGTTCGAAGTCTTGCGAAAGCTTTAAGACGGCGGTTTGAATCGCGCGAACGCGGTCCATGCGCTCGTTCGCCAGGTCCGCTTGATGGGCCAGTTCTTTGTAGCCGGCGTAGGCCATCACCGTAATCACGGTCAAAATGGCGATCGCGACCAAGATCTCCACCAGCGTAAAACCCCGTGTCTTCATGGATGTCATGACGATGGCGCACTAGGTTGCGTCGGGGAGCGGATCGGGTGGTGGCGGCGGCGGATCCTTTTTGCCACCGCCCGAACTACCGCCATTCTGGCTGGTATCCGTTGCAGCGGAGGGGGCTAGTATGAATTGTTCAATGAGAATTCCCGGCTTCGCATTTCTCTCTCCGTAAAAACCCGTGACGGCGGCGAGCTGCGAGCCCTCTTCGGCATCGGCCATGCGAACCGACACGTCAATGCGCAGCATGCTCGCGACCGCTGTCTTGATGACTTCCGCCTTCCATCGCCAGCGCTGGCCCGCCATCTCGGCTTCGCCGCTGCGCTCACCGAGGGGAGGCGACGACTTGTCGATTCGCATGAGCGTCAGTTGATTTAGGGCCACCCACTGGGCGATGGTTTTGTCGCGTAAATAAGCGCCGTTATTGGCTGACTGGCTCACCGCTTGAATGACGGCGAGCATGCCGATCGAAACGATGACCAGCGCGACCATGACTTCGATCAAGGTAAAGCCGTCGCGTTTACGGAGCTGCATCGACTTCTCCGTAGTCCAGCGAGTTGTCGGGTTTCGAATGCACGTGCCAGCGATAGTCGACGCCTTCGCGTTCGATTCGCAAATCGAACGAGTTCACGTCGCCGCTGGCAAGCAGCATGATTTGCGGCGCCAGAGCGGCGTCCTTGAGCGATCTTTGGAAGTCGACGAGTTCTTCTTGCGCCGCTTCATTTTCTTTCTTTTGTTCGCCATCCTGTTCTTCGAACCGCTTCAGCACCACTTCGCGGCCGTCCAAAACTAGAGTGATCGACAAACCCGGCGGTAGCTGTCGCGGGGCCAGCAGCTCATCGTCGACAAGCGGTTTCCATGCCCAGTTCTTCGCATCGAATTGAACGAACCGATAACTCGTGGGATCGACGATCACGCCGAGGTTGCGGCCGAGCAGTTCCGATTCCTCCCGCACTTGCGTCAGTACGGCCCAGAGTCGCTTCGCTTGATCTTCCACTTCCGTATCGCGGCCGAGCACACCCGTTGCAATCGTCACGACCCCCGCAAGGACGCCGATGATCACCATGACCACAAGAATTTCGATCAGCGTGAATCCGCTTGCTCGCCGATTGGCTGGTCGCTTGAGGCGCATGGTTGCGGGCGTACACGTGAGCTTGGGCACGTGGACTTGGAAGGTCGCGACTATTTGTTGCGATCCCAATTCGTGATGTCGGCATCGGGTCCTTCGCCGCCTTCTTTGCCGTCGGCTCCGAGCGAATACAGATCGTATTGCGAGCCGTGACCGCCCGGATACGCATAGTGATATTCAGTTTCCCAAGGATCTTTGGAGAGTTCGCGAATGTAACCGCCTTCCTTCCAGTTGCGCGCTTCCGGCGGCTTTTCGACCAAAGCGCGCAGGCCCTGTTCGGTGGTCGGATAGCGAAAGTTGTCGATCTTGTACATCTCGAGCGCCGATTCGATCGCGCGGATGTCTTGATTCGCCCGTGAAACCCGCGCTTTATCGACCTGACCAAAAATGTTCGGCACGATCAACGCGCCTAAGATGCCGATAATGACGACGACCACCATGATCTCGAGAAGCGTAAATCCGCGCGCGTAGTGCCGCCGGCCAGCGTTCATGGGCGAACTCATGGAAGAATTCGCGGAAGAGGTGGAGTAATCGAGATTGCACGTTAACATTACTGCTCCCAAGCCCATCAATGTCGTATGTAATGCAGAATCATAACAAAGACCGCTTGGCTGGATGGGCGGACTGCCCATGAATCTTAAGGATTCATTCGGCCGATTTGTCGCCGGTCGATTTGCTCGCCGCATCAGTGCCGGTCTCTGGCTCGTAGGACTCGCCGCAGCCCTTTTGGTTCTGTTGTGGGCCGGCGGAACGCGCGTGACCGACATTTTACAGTACCGGCGCTCTGCAATTATGCAAGGGGAGTGGTGGCGTCTGGTGACCGGCCACCTCGTCCACGTGAACTTTCGGCATATGGCGCTCAATGTTGCCGGGGGCATCGTGATGGCGGCGCTCTTTTTGCGAACGTATTCGCGCACTCAATGGCTGTTCATTTTGCTGGCCAGTTTGATCGTCATCGATGTCGGGTTCCTGCTGCGCGATCGTCAGCTCGAAACCTATGTCGGCTTTTCGGGTGTATTACACGGCGTGCTGGCGGCTGGCGCCCTCGCTTGGTGGCGAACCGAGCCGCGTCTGATGGCGCTCGCGATCACCGTGATCACGGTCGGCAAGCTCGCCTTTGAACAGTGGGAAGGGCCGGTTTCGCTCGCGGGCGAGGGGATGACGGTCATTGTGAATGCCCACTTATATGGGGCCATCGGCGGCGCTTTCGTCAGCGCGTTACTTTTAGTCACCGGCAAACTATCCGCAGGAGCGAACGAGCAGTCGGACGATCCCGCCGTATAATTTCCCATTCTTTTAAACCACCGTTCAAAAATTGGAGTTCATTCCTACGATGTCACCCACGAGTTTCGTAACCGCAACCGGCCTCCAAGGCGAGATCGCTTTAGTCACCGGCGCTTCGCGAGGTATCGGTCAGGCAATTGCCGAAGTGCTGGGGCAGTTGGGCGCAACGGTCATCGGCACGTCGACCACTGAAGCGGGCGCCGCCGCCATCGGCGAACGATTTGCGGCGCTGCAAATTCGCGGCCGGGGGGTGATGCTCGATGTGGCCAAGCCCGAATCGGTGGAAGCGGCGCTCAAGGACATCGAAGGCAAGGAAGGCGCGGTCAGCATCCTGGTGAACAACGCCGGCATTGCTCGCGATAACTTGCTGCTGCGGATGAAGCAGGAGGAGTGGGACGATGTCCTGAACACGAATCTTGGATCGGTGTTCCGCCTCTCGAAGGCCGTCTTGCGCGGCATGATGAAGGCGCGCAAAGGACGCATCGTCAGCATTGCGTCCATAGTCGGCACAATGGGAAATGCAGGCCAGTCCAATTACGCAGCGGCGAAAGCGGGGATTGTCGGATTCTCCAAATCGCTAGCTCGTGAAGTGGGCTCCCGCGGCATCACCGTGAATGTCATTGCACCAGGGTTTATCGCCACGGACATGACCGCCAACTTGCCGGCCGAACAGCAAGAGCTTCTGCAAAAACAAGTTTCCCTGGGCCGACTGGGGTCGACTTACGACATCGCTCACGCCGTTGCCTTTTTGTCGTCACCTGCCGCCGCCTATATCACCGGTGAAACGCTGCACGTGAACGGCGGCATGTACATGGTATGAGCGCTGGCCGGTTTGCAGGCCGGGTTGCTGGTTAGTCGTCATTAAGCCGATGAATTCGTCGCTCTCTAATAGAGCAGTTGCGCTATTTCCGGGCTTTTTGCCTGCGCCTAACCGGCAAATTTGTCAAGTGAATGTTATGACATGAATGCGGATCGCTTCGGTAGTACCGCTAGCCATTTGACGTTAAGGGGGCTTCACATAGAATACGCCCCCCATGCGGCCGGCACCCCATAAAAAGGCCGCCGTCGCTTTGAGGGTTGTCTCACTTTTTGCAGTCTCATAGAGGAC
>CAZQYC010000172.1:0-1536 GCA_964597495.1 uncultured Steroidobacteraceae bacterium
GTTTGACGCGACTCAAAAGATCGGTGAGCGTCTCGATTCCAACGGGCTTCACGAAGTGGTAGTCGAATCCCACCTCCCGCGACTTGCGTCGATCCTCTTCTTGCCCCCACCCGCTCAAGGCAACCAGCAAGATGCCTTTCCCGTTTACTTGTTGACGAATGCGCTTTGCTGCCTCAAGGCCGTTCAATTTTGGAAGTCCGATGTCGAGGAAGATCGCGTGCGGCTGATACGACTCGGCGGCATGCACTGCGCTAAGACCGTCATTCTCCGTCTGTGTTTCGTACCCGAGAATTTGCAGCACTCGCGACAAACTGTCGGCGCTGTCGACATTGTCGTCCACGACCAAAACACGAAAACCCGCCTTCGTGCTCATGTGCGCCGACTGGATCGGCATCGATTCCGTTTCGATCGTTGCCGCCGAAACGGCAGGAATTCGAACGGTAAAAATGCTTCCCTGCCCCGACCCTTCGCTTTGCGCTTGCACCGAACCGCCGTGCATCTCGACCAATCGCCTGACCAAAGCCAGCCCGATTCCGAGACCGCCTTTCGAGTGTTCGAGCGAGCGATTCACTTGCGCGAACATCTCGAAGATGCGCGGCAGCATTTCCTCGGAAATGCCGATGCCGGAGTCCTTCACCTTGATCACGGCCTCGCCATTCACGCCCTCCGCGGAAACGTCGATGACGCCGCCCTCGGGCGTGTATTTCGCCGCATTGTTGAGAAGATTCGCGATGATCTGGCACAGACGCGTAAGATCCGCGTCCGCCCTCAACGTGCCTGGCGGCGGCACATTCACGATCAAATCGTGCTTGCCGGCTTCGATCGCCGGACGACTCGTCTCAATGGCCGTTTGCACGGCATGAGCGACGTCCACGATTCCTCTGCGCAATTCGACCTTGCCTTGGCTAATGCGGCTCACGTCGAGAAGATCGTCGACCAAGTGGACCATTTGCCCTAGCTGCCGCTGAATGATGTCGCGCGCGCCTTGCTGCACGGTTGGATCGCCACTGAGTTTCATGATCTGCAAGGCGTTCCGAATCGGCGCAAGCGGGTTGCGCAGTTCATGCGCCAGTGTCGCGAGAAATTCGTCTTTACGGCGGTCGGCGTCCTGCAACGCCAGCGTTGCGGTACGCAATGTTTCTTCCACGCGTATTCGCGTCGTGATGTCTCGAATGACGGAAAGGTAACCGACCGATTCGCCGCCGGCATCGCGCAGACGCGACACGGTCGATTCGACATGGATGGCATCTCCGTCGCGGCAAACGTGGATCGAATGTGCGCGATAGCTGCCGATCGCTTGCAGCGCTTCTTGCGCGGCTTGGTATTCGGCCGGATTCGGCCACTGTTCTCTATATAAATCGGAACGCAATCGTCCCAACGTATCCACCGCTCGAACTTCATACTGCCGCTCGGCGGCCATGTTCATGAAGATGATGTGATCTTCGGCATCGAAGGCCACCACGGCGTCTTCCATTTGCGCCAATACGTCATTGCGAAGTCGATTGTTCGCCGCATTGGCGCTATCGAGAATGTAGA
>CAZQYC010000172.1:1636-4967 GCA_964597495.1 uncultured Steroidobacteraceae bacterium
CAGTCGTTCGGCGTTCGACATGTCGCCGATAAAGCGTTTCAACGGCGGCGGCGCAAATTTGATCAGTGTCGGCGCCGCAACTATTTGATCGCGTGTCGCCATCGCAATGTTCTCTGCGACATTGACGATCTCCAATCGATAGCGGCCTTTCAAATGCTGCTCACACACTCGTCGGGCATTCACGATGGCTCGCACGGATATCGAGGAAGGGCCGGTCACGTAGAGCCTAAGCAAGTAACTCGGCAGGGCGCCGCCGTCCGCGACCGCGCCCTCCCCCCCCGCAGACGTTGCTTGCGCTTTGTTCATCGACGGCATCAGCGCAGCGGCTGCACGTCGAGTCCAACCAGGACACGCTCTTCATTGGAGAGATCACCGATGATTTTGCGAATGGGCTCGGGAACTTTGCGCACCAAGGTCGGTACGGCGAGAATCTGATCGCCGGCGGCTAATCGCGGGTTTACCAACAAATCGATGACCTCGATCGTATAGCGGCCCGCCAAATGCGTTTCGCAAACTCTGCGCAGATTCTCAAGCGCCGCCTTCGACTTCGCAGTCTGGCCCGCCACATAAAGACGCAACTGCCACTCGGCCTTCTTTGCGGACGCCAACTCCGACTTAAACGCCATCATGCGGGAAGTCATAAAGACGTTTTCTCCGAGATTCGTTTGCGGGACAGCGCTTGACCGCGCTCCTTGGCGATGGATCTCGCGCGCAGTGCCTTACCCTCCGCTTCCAAATTTTCCCTGGCGATTGAAAACTCGACCTCGCCGGCGCGGTCTTCCATCTGCACTTTGAGGGCGGCGATTTGCG
This sequence comes from uncultured Steroidobacteraceae bacterium, assembly GCA_964597495.1. Lineage (GTDB taxonomy): Bacteria > Pseudomonadota > Gammaproteobacteria > Steroidobacterales > Steroidobacteraceae > CAZQYC01. The sequence continues at coordinate 2,447 of CAZQYC010000172.1, forward strand.
CATCGAGCGCCTTGCGATGGCCGGAGAGTTCCCGCAAGCGGCGCTCGTGATCGCGCTTGCGCAGTTCGTTCGCGGCCGTTTCCTGGGCTTCTTGAGAGATGCGCGCGGTGCCGGTCAACACCTGATTGCCGGACAAGTACACGTCCACCAGATCGACGCCGCTATTCGTAAAAACAAACTCGCGCACTTGGTTGGAATGCGGCATGCCGCGCGACTTCAATACCTGTAGTGTCCGCGTGCGTTCGCCGTTGAGCGCGATATTCGCCAGCAAAAGCCAGGTATCCATTAACGAAGACACGCCGACTTGAGACTCCGCCATCGGCGTGGAGGCGTCGGCGGTCAGGCTCGTGAACATCGCCGTGCAACCGTACTGCTTGAGCGAGTCGATCAACCGCATGAGCGTCGGCTTCAGCGATACGTAATCTTCTTCGAGCGACAGATTGCTGATGGGGTCCACCAGCACCACGGACGGTCGAATCTGCTTTACCAGATCGTGCATCAAGACAAGATGTTGTTCGAGGCCCTGTAATGTCGGCCGCGAGGCATGAATGTGCAGCAGGTCGCTGCGTTTCCAACGTTCGAGGTCCATGCCGATCGAACGCATATTGCGCAGCAGCTGGCTTTCGGATTCCTCGTAGGCAAACAGCAGTGCCCGTTCGCCGCGCTGGCACGCGGAATGGATGAAACTAATGCCGATACTGCTTTTTCCGGTGCCGGGCGCTCCTGAGACTAAGATGCTGCTGCCGCGGAACACGCCCCTGCCGTCCAGCATTTCGTCCAAGCCTGCGATGCCGGTGGAAACACGTTGCTCGGAAGCTTTGTGATCGAGCCGCAACGAAGTGATCGGCAATACCGAGAGGCCTTTGGCGCCGATGAGAAATGGATACTCGTTAGTGCCGTGCGAAGAACCCCGGTACTTCACAACGCGCAGCCGGCGCGTCGACACTTGATCGTGAATGCGATGGTCCAGCAGGATGACGCAGTCGGCCACGTATTCCTCAAGCCCGTAGCGCGTCAAGGTGTCCTCGCCGCGCTCGCCGGTGATGATGGCGGTCATACCCCGATCCTTCAGCCACCTAAAAAGACGCCTGAGTTCGGCCCGCAAGACCGCATGGTTCGGCAATCCCGAGAACAGCGCTTCGACGGTATCCAGCACGACGCGCTTCGCGCCGATCGAGTCGATGGCGTGCCCGAGCCGGATGAACAATCCTTCGAGATCGTATTCGCCGGTCTCCTCGATCTCGCTCCGCTCGATGTGCACGTAGTCGAGCACTATTTTCTTGCGCCGCTGCAGTTTCTCCAGATCGAAGCCGAGCGAGCGCATGTTGGCCGTCAATTCCGCAGCGCTCTCTTCGAACATCATGAAAACACCAGGTTCGTCGAATTGCATGATGCCGCACACCAAGAACTCGGCGGCAAACAGGGTTTTTCCGCAACCCGCCGCGCCGCAGACCAGGGTCGGTCGCCCACGGGGTAGCCCGCCGCCGGTAATTTCGTCCAATCCTCTGATACCGGTGGGCGCCTTTTCCAAGGCATCGGTTTTTTCTTCTGCTGCTTTGGCCTTTTTCTGGGCGCTTGCCATATCGGCGCTGTCCTCGATGGTTCGCTTATTCGTCGGACGTTCTTGGCGCCAATGCGTTCGGAACATCGTCATGATTCCAATGCACTGCTCTTGGGAAACTCTGATTTATTCGTCACACCGGCGTACCTGAAACCGCTCCTGCGTTTCTGGCATGACCTACATCCATGTAGGCCTCAGGCCGATGTCCATCTTCTTGATTCGGATGGATCCCGACTTTCGTCGGAATGACGATGTGTGAATAAATCAACCCTTCCCTTGTTCTCGGAGGAAGTGCATGCCTGTTCGAGTATAGCGACGAGCGATTGCGCTTCGCTGTCGGACGGAACCTACCTTATGCGGTCATGACGGCCGACAAGTCGCGTCATTATCGGCGAGCAGCAGTTAAGAAGCGCAGCGAAGAAAGAAAAGACGGTAGCCGCCTACTTGCTGCTGATCGCCAGCATCGTCATTCGACGATCAGTTTGTACCCGGCACTCGCGGCGGTCTGGAGAATTTGCGGATTCGCGGGATCGGTTTCGATTTTTTGCCGCACGCGGTGCACGAGTTGCTTTAGAAGCTGCCGATCGCCCGCGCCCTTATGACCCCATACTTGCATCAGCAGCCGATCGGAACCGACCGTGTGACCGGCATTAGCGAGCAGCATTTGCAGCAGACGCAATTCAAGCTTCGTCAAACGAACCGGCTCCATCGACCCCACGTAGACCAAGTGCTCGCCGGCATCGAGTTTAATCCGGCCCACCGTCACCGGCGTTCCGCTGTCGGCACCTGCACGGCGCAATAACGCCTTGATGCGCGCCAACAGCGTACGCGGACTGAACGGCTTGGTCAGATAGTCGTCCGCGCCGAGTTCGATGGCCTTCACCAAGTCCTCTTCTTCGCCACGAACCGTCAACATCATCACCGGCACGCGCGATTTCTTGCGAATCGATTCGCAAACCT
>CAZQYC010000173.1:0-4898 GCA_964597495.1 uncultured Steroidobacteraceae bacterium
TTCGCGGCAACTTCGTGCGGGTGACCCGCGACGACGAACGCGAGCGAACGTTCGCACTCGACCGCGCGCCGGAATTGCGCACGTTGCTGCGCACCTTCTCGTCGTTGCTTGCCGGAGATCGCGCCGCCCTTGAGCAGGATTTTCGACTGCGAACCTCTGAAAGCTCGACTGGCCCCGATAGTTGGACGCTCGAATTGACGCCGCTCGATGCCCGTGTTCAGCGCCGGCTCAAAAGCGTGTCGTTGCTAGGCGCGAAGGAAACCCTGCGCTGCCTTGCGATCCGTACGAATGACGGAGGAATAAGCGTTCTATTGCTGGGCGCAGCGGCCGATTCGACGCCAAAGACCACGCCCGACATGCTGCTAAAGCATTGCTCTCAGTAACTCCGTGAACACCACCCCGCGCGCGCTAATTCTCTTCGCGGTGTGGCTTGCCGCACTGGCAACACTCGGCTTCTCGATTCAACGACATTTGACCGTCGGCGCCGATCTGCGGCTTTTCCTGCCGGAACCGAAAACGCCTGAAGAAAAGCTGCTCCTCAACGAACTCGGCGAAGGACCCGGTTCGCGTATTTTGATCGTCGCATTGTCGAACGCCGGCGGCGCGCAACTTGCGGACACCTCGCGGGCGATGGTTGCCGCGTTAAGCGGCAACGCCGAATTTCGGCTGGTAGCCAATGGCGAAACTTCGTTGGATGCGATTCCCGATTCGCTGTGGCCGTACCGCTTTTTGCTCACGGATGCATTCGATAAAGAGCCTCTCGACGAGACCTATTTGCGCAAGGAACTCCTCGCACGCGAACGCGACTTTTCGTCGCCGGCCGCCGCCTTCCTCGAACCGCTCCTACCGCGCGACCCCACGCTCGAAGTCCTGAAATTGATCGATCGATGGCAACCGACGCAGCAACCGCAACGCCGCTTCGACGTATGGTTCGACCGTAAAGGCGAACGTGCCCTCCTGATTTTGGAAACCCGGGCACCCGCCTTCGACCCCGACGGACAAACCACTGCGATTCAACTCATCCACGAAACCTTCGAGCGCGTAAGAAAAGACAACGCCATGCAGATCGCCGTCAGCGGCATCGGCGCTTTCTCGATGCTGATGAAGAATCGCACGCAAGGCGAAGCGCAAAACTTTGGCGTTGCCGCGACGGTCGGCATGATCGTCTTGCTGCTGATTGCTTATCGACGACTGGATGCGGTGCTGCTAAGCGCTCTGCCGCTGGCAAGCGCGGGACTCGCGGGACTCGCGGCCGTGGCGTTTTTATTCGACGCCGTGCATGGCATCACGCTCGCCTTTGGCTTCACGTTAATCGGCGTGGCACAGGATTATCCATTGCACCTGCTAAGCCATCAGCATGCCGGGACGTCGTCGATCGAGGTCGCTCGCAAACTCTGGCCGACGCTTTCAACCGGCGTGGCAAGCACGTGCATTGCCTATCTGACGTTTTACTTTTCCGGCGTCCCCGGCCTTGCGCAACTTGCCGCGTTTACCATTGCCGGGCTCTCGGTCGCCGGTTTGACGACGCGCTACTTGCTGCCTCGATTGATCCGGCGGCACGACGTCGATTACGGCCAATCCAGGTTTCTGTCGTTGCTTAACGAACGACTTGCATCGTTTCCTCGACTAACCGGGCTGCTGACGGCGGCTATCTTCGTGACTGCGGCGGCGCTGATCCTTCCACGCCAGCCGTTCTGGCAAAACGATTTGAGCACGCTGACACCGGTACCGCCGAAGCTGCTGCAACAGGATCAAGCGCTTCGCGACGAACTCGGCAGCGCCGACGTGCGGTATTTATTGGTCCAAAGCGCGCGCAACGACGCCGACGCGCTTGTCAGACTCGAGGCGCTGAGCGGCGGACTCAATGAGCTTGTCAATCACGGCGCGATTCGCGGTTTCGATCATATCGCTCGCTATCTACCGAGCGAGCCATTACAGAAGAGCCGTCAGCAACGCCTACCAAGTCGCTCGGAACTCCACACTGCCCTGGGCAAGTCGCTTGCGGGCCTCTCATTCCGCGACGATGTTTTCGACCCTTTCCTGGACGATGTGAACCGCGCGAAAGAACTGCCCGCACTTACCGTCGCCGACTTGCGCGATACCCCGCTCGCAGCGCGAACGGAAATGCTACTGGCGAACTCCGAGAACGGCGTCTTTGCGTTCATCACGCTGTCCGGCGTGCAAAAGCCGCAGGCCGTCGAGGAATACGCGAAATCCAGCGGCAATGACCTTCTGTTTCTCGATCTCAAGTCGGCCTCCGAAGGACTCGTAATACGGCAACGCATGTGGATCTTGTGGAGCCTCGGCGCCGCAAGCGCGCTTTTGGTCGCCGTCATCGCCATTGCACTGCGAAATTCGAAACGGGTCTTCACGGTGCTTGCGCCGATGGCGCTCACCACGCTGTTCACTCTTGCCATCCTGCATGGCGCAGGTATCTCGCTGTCGCTCTTTCATCTCATTTCGCTGGTCCTCTGCGCCGGTCTCGGACTCGACTACGCATTGTTCTTCGAACACGCCGCGCACGATCCCGCCGAACAGCGGCGAACGTTGCACGCAGTCCTATTGTGTTCGGGGTCCACCTTGATGGTCTTTGCGCTGCTCATGCTTTCGACCGTTCCGGTCCTGCGAGCCATCGGTTTGACGGTCACGCTCGGTGTGATCGGAAATTTTGCGCTAGCGTTTCTCCTTACTCGCCCTACGAGGCAAATCGCCCATGCTTGAACGCACGGACATCGAACGACTCGTTCCGCATCAAGGCGCAATGTGCTTGCTCGAGCGCGTTCTTCGCTGGGACGAGCAGCATATTGAAGCCACGAGCCGCACGCATCTCGACGTTACCAATCCGCTCCGATCCGCTCACGGCTTACGCTCGCTGAGTCTCTGCGAGTACGCCGCTCAAGCGATGGCGTTGCATGGTGCGTTGATTCAAGAAACGCGCACTCCCACGCCAGGCATGCTGGCGACGCTAAGACACGTACGCATCCACTGCGAATACGTGCACACGCTGCCGGATGAGCTCCACGTGATCGCCGCGCGAGTGCACGCCATCGAGGGTCTCGTGCAATACGAATTTCGCGTCGTGCACGCAGATACCGTACTCATCGACGGCCGCTCAACGGTCGCTCTTGGATAGCGTCCCAGTCGTTTACCGACCGTGTATCGGCTTCGTAGATGTGGAGAACAGCGTTAAGAGCGGCCCGGCCATGAACGTCGTGACGATCGCCATGATCATCAGCAGGGTGAACATCCGTCGGTCGATGACGCCCATGTCCAAACCTACTTTAATGACGACCAACTCCATCATCCCGCGTGCGTTCATCAGCGCGCCGACGGCAAAGGCTGATTTCCAGGGTTGACCGCCGAGGCGAGCGCCGAGCGCGCCGCCCACGATCTTTCCACCGATCGCCACCGCCAAAACCCAAACAAGAGCGCCCAATGCCGCTCCCTGCAAAGCGTCCGCCGTCGTATTGAGCCCGGCCAGCGCGAAAAAAATCGGCATCAACACCAGAATGGCGATGTGCTCGATCCGCTCGATCAAAGCGGCGAGCAACCGATCGTCTCTCGGTAGACAGGCACCGAACAAAAATGCGCCGAAGACCGCATGAATCCCAAGGACATTGGTAAGAAACGCGCAACCGAACGCGCCAATGAGCAGCGCAGCGAGGAGCGCGCCATCGGGCCGTCCTTCTGCGGCATACCGCCGTAAAACTTTCGCCAGAACCGGCCGCACTACCCACAATGCGATGCATACGAACAACACTGTTCCAATCGCGACCGATGCGAGTTGCGTCCAATCGCGATCGGCGCGGATTAAGACGACGACTAGCGCCAAGAGCACCCAAGCCAGCACGTCGACGATGGAGGCGGAGATAAGCGATAGTTGACCGACCGTAGAGTCGGTCATGCGGCGATCCTTCAAGATGCGCGCCATGACGGGAAAGGCGGTAATCGAAAGCGCGGCCGCGAGAAACAAAGCGAATGGCCAAAACCGCACCTGGCTCGGCGCAAAACCGTCGTATAAGAAGAGCGCCGCTCCGAATCCGCCGATCATCGGCAACAAAACCGAGATCGACCCTATCCATGCGGCAGCCGTGAATGAGGTGCGCGCACCGACCGGTAAACGCAACTCGGCGCCGACGATGAACATGAATAACACCAACCCGAGTTGAGAAAGCCCATCAAGGGCCGACAGCGAATCGGGTGCAAAAAGAGTCCCTTGAAATTCCGGCACGAGTTGTCCCAGCACGATCGGCCCGAGTATGAAACCGGCCGTCATTTCGCCGACCACGGCCGATTGACCCAAGAAGCGCAGCAACCAGCCCAAGAGCTGCGCAGTTCCCAATATGACGACGAGTTGCAATAGCAGCGGCGAATGATTCATGACGGCTTCAGGCTCGTGTTCGAGCTATCGAACTCGATCCGCAGCAATTGATAGGCGTTCAACCGCAGAGCAATCGCTTGCCGCCCTTCGCCAGCCAGTGCTTCGAGGAATGGCACAGCAGATTCAAGCGCCGAACCGCTGACTGCGCTTACCAACGGCGATTTCGCCGCCGATTTAGCCGATGCCGCGACGGCATGTCCATTTTGCTCGACTTGCAGCGTTATCGAAGGCCGATGCGATTCGGCGACCGCATTTAGAATCATGGCCACCGCAAACAATCCTCGGCTGTTCACGACCGTGGCGAGGGGACCGTGCGCTTCGATGTCGTAGGCGACGTAGAGAATCGGACGGCCGCCGCAATGGACCTGCATAACGGCTTCCAACAATCCGGCCGCAAACGTGCCTTCGCCGGCACTGATCGCGGTGTACGACGTGTGCGTGCCGGTGCCGATGCTCCAATAACCCGCTGCCGCATTGTGGACGGAGTTGTGAAACTTGGTGGGCGACATTAATTCCG
>CAZQYC010000174.1:0-4644 GCA_964597495.1 uncultured Steroidobacteraceae bacterium
AGCGTTCCAAAAAGGATGCCCGAATCACAACACCTGCGTTTTGCCAAGCTTCGGCCCGGAGCGCTCGTCATTTTTAATTTTGAGATAGGTTCTAGTAGCTAGCGGCTAACGACTTCATTTGAATTTCCATAATCCTTATCGGTTCTCTTAACCCCGTTTGCATCGAGCGGGCGTTACACGCCTTACCAGGAATGCACTCTGCGTTCCAAGAGGAGGCGGTCATGAAAACAAAGGTAGCTCCCGTTGCATGGGCAGTGAGACATCGGACTTTGGCAATTGTGGTGGCGGCTACGCTCGCAGCTTGTTCGGTGCAGCGGCAAGCCGAAGAGCAGGATTCGACACATGCTTCCGCAGAGCCACGCGAAATACCGGTGAGCCGCGGCGACGAAGCAAGTGGTTCGATTCGAGTTGCCGAGCCTGCTCCCAAGCTTGAGCAAGCGGCTTCGAAGGAACTCCCTCGTATCGAGGTAGTGGAAGCAAGGCGGCAAGTAACCTATCAAGACATGCCCATATCCGTAGATGTGCTATCGGCGGAGGCTTTACCGGCACTCGAAAGATCGCCCACGGCATCGCATGAGCTAAAAAAATCCAAGTTTTCCGCGCCGGCCATGGCGATGCAATCCATGCCGGCCTCTGCACCGTTGCAACAGCCATTGGTGAATACGGAAAACTACGAGCACCAGGACGACAATCCCGTCCATCTTACGAGCGAACAACCGGTGTCGACCTTCTCGATCGACGTGGACACCGGCGCCTACGCGAACGTACGCCGCTTCTTGAATGCCGGGCAATTGCCGCCGCAAGATGCGGTGCGAGTGGAGGAGCTAATCAATTACTTCGACTACGAGTACGCACCGCCTGCCAACCGAACGACGCCGTTCCGCGTCGCTACCGAACTTGCGCCGGCTCCCTGGAATAAGAATGCGCTGCTGCTCAAAATCGGAATCAAGGGGTTCGAGATTTCCGCGAAAGACCGTCCGGCCGCCAATCTCGTGTTTCTAATTGACGTGTCGGGTTCAATGGATTCGCCGGATAAATTGCCGCTGTTGAAGAATGCATTCCGATTACTTACGGATCAGCTCACCGCCAAAGATCGCGTATCGATGGTGGTGTATGCGGGTAGCTCGGGCGTCGTGCTCGAGCCGACGCCGGGCGATCAAAAACACAAGATCCATGAAGCGATCGATCGATTGGAAGCCGGCGGTTCCACCAATGGAGCGCAGGGTATCAAGCTCGCGTATCAACTCGCGCACGATGCGCAGTTGGAAAAGGGCATCAATCGTGTGGTGCTGGCCACCGATGGCGATTTCAACGTGGGCGTGACGAACTTCGAAGCGCTAGTGGACATGGCCGAGCAACAACGCGCCTCGGGTGTTGCTTTGACCACGCTCGGGTTTGGCACCGGCAATTACAACGACAAACTACTCGAACGGTTGGCGGACGCGGGCAACGGAAATTACGCTTACGTCGACAATTTGAATGAAGCTCGCAAAGTGCTGGTCTCGGAATTGTCTTCGACGTTATTCACCATCGCGAAAGACGTGAAGATCCAAGTCGAATTCAATCCTGCCGAAGTGCTTGAGTATCGACTGATCGGCTACGAGAACCGCAAGCTCGCTCGCGAGGATTTCAATAACGACAAGGTGGATGCCGGCGAAATCGGCGCGGGTCATCGGGTGACTGCGTTGTATGAGATCGTGCCGGCCGGCGGGAAAGGGCATCTCGATCCGTTACGGTACGGCAGCGCAAGCAAGGCGCCTGAAAGCAACGGCGAGCTGGCGAACGTGCGCGTCCGCTATAAGCAGCCGAACGCGGACACGAGTTCGCTGCTCGAGTATCCGATCAAGGCAACGTCCGCCGTTGCTTTCGAGAAGGCGTCGGCCGATTTTCGTTTCGCGGCGAGCGTCGCGGCATTCGGCCAGTTGCTGCGGGGCGGTAAATACGTCGACAAATTCGGTTTCGAAGAGGTGGCGCAGCTGGCGAAAGGAGCGCTTAGCAAGGATGCCGACGGATATCGGCGCGAGTTCGTTTCGTTGGTGAGTTTGGCGGATTCGCTAACGCCGAAAGTGGCCCAGCACCTCAACCAGCGTATCGGCAAGATCGGTCGCTAGCGTTTACGATTCGCGCCAATCGATTTCCGTTATCGAAGCAAGTACGCTTAACTCATGGACTCATTGCCCACCACGACGGCGCTTGTCGATGATGCCGAGACCGCGTTGCAGGATGCGCCGGTCTCGGCAGCTCGCTTGCAAGTCGTGGCCGGAGGCATCGCGAAGGCTCACGCAAACGACGACGGCGAATTGATGTTGCGCTATCGAGACGGCGATGCGCGCGCCTTCGAGATTCTTTATGCGCGTCACAAAGGCGCGCTGTATCGTTACCTACAGCGCATGTGTAAGGAGCGGGAAGTCGCCAACGACTTGTTTCAGGAAGTCTGGAGTCGTGTGATTGCCAGCCGCGATCGGTACGAAGTGCGTGCGCAGTTCACGACTTTTCTATTCCAAATCGCGCATAACTGCGCCATCGACTACTTTCGCCGCTTCGAGCGCCAGCGAACGAACCAGACCGACGACGTCGCTGAATTGCAGGATCGCTTGCCCGGTGCGGAATCGGAGCGGCCCGATGCACGCGCGGCGGAGTCGGAATTGCGTGCGGCGTTCAAGCAAGCTTTGCAGCGACTGCCGGATGAGCAACGACAAACATTCGTGCTGCGGGAAGAGAGCGGCCTGAGTTTGGAGGAAATCGGCAAGGTTACGGGTGTGACGATGGAGACGGCGAAAAGTCGATTGCGGTACGCGCTTGCCAAACTACGCAGCACGCTCGCGGCATTTGAAACAAATCGGGTGCAGTCGTGAGTAACGCGGCCGACCAAAAACTGCTCGATGAGTATCTGCGCGGCGATTCGTCGTATTCGGAGCTGTATCGCACCGTCGAAGCCGACGACGTGCCAAGCGAGTTGGATCGCGACGTGCTTACCGAAGCGCGCGCCGCCATTGCAAGCCGGAGCAGTGCACGCCGGAAGAGAATCGCGTGGCAACGTTTCACGCCCATGCTCGCGGTTGCGGCCACTACGGTGCTCACGATTTCCATCGTGATGCGCAGTGAACGACCTGGGCAACCATTGAAGGCGGTGAGCGAGAGCCAGATTTACCAGCCATCGAACGTGGAAGTGCAGTCTGTCGACGAAGCGCCGGTTCTTTCGGACTTTAAGGCCGAGCGCACCGTCGAAGCACCGCCGAACTTAGCGCCGGCGCCTTCATTTAAACGTCGCCAGGTACCGGCAATCGAGAGACCGAACTCCGCAGCGCCTGCTGCGCCGTCTGTTCCCGCGCCTGTGCTTGAGGCCGACAACCGTTCCAAAGAGCCGTATCCGACACTCGATCAAGTGGAAGTCCGCGGTGCCGTACCGCGTTCGAATCCCCAAGACGCGGCGCTTCCGGTATCGGTCATCACCCAGGAGAAACGGCGATTGGAATCGCGCGATCGAGTCGGACCGAGGGAATCGGTGCCGGTCTCGCTTGCCAAGGCGAAACTTAAAACGGCAGAGATGGAAGAGGCTCCGGTTGCCGCCCAAGTTGACGATAAGCGCATTGCAGCCGGGCCGCGGGGCACGATTACGCCTAGCCCGCTGCTGCGGGCCGATCTTCGGGAAGTACAGCGTCTACGAGAAAGTACGCCGACGGCTTGGCTGAATTACATTCTTGAACTCCGCAACGCAGGCAAAAATCGCGAAGCGGATCGCGAGTGGGAGCGTTTCGTTAAGGCATTTCCGAATTTCATCGTGGAGCCCGATGCAGCTGTGCGGCCGAAGAAAGCACAGCCGTAGCAGCATCGAGGCATGGAGCGAAACCAACGCCTCGGTTCGCGTGACAATTTCCGTTTGTTTTTCGTCACCCCGGCGCATGCCGGGGTCCATCCTAGAGGACGATGGATTCCGATTGTCATCGGAATGACAGAAGGGAGGCGAGGTCCTCGGCTGTCGCTAAAACCAGTTGTAGTTGAAGCTGACGCTGATGCGGTCGCCTTGCACGGTATTTGGCGGCACTTCGTGCCGCAGCCAGCTTTCGAACAGCACGACCTGGCCTGCTTTTGCCGGAACCACGAACCAAGGCCTATTTTCGAGTCGGCTGCCGTTCTTCCGCGGCGGCGACGCCATGAATCGCTCCAAGCGCGGATCCTCGAATTTAAGACCGGGACAACCGCGCGGCGTCTGCACGTAGTACGTGCCGCTGATGGTCGAAAGCGGATGCAGGTGCCAGCTGTGCACCGCGTGGCGGCGCATGATGTTCACCCAGCAATCGGTCATGGTGAGTTCGCGGCCCGTCGAATCGAATTCCAGCGTTTTTGCAAACGCCGCGACATGGCGATCGAGTTGCTTCTTGAGCACCGCGAACGTGGGCGAGACTTCATGCAGCCGAGCGACCGAGTTATACGAGGTATAGCCGCTCGGATAATTTTTCGCCGACCAGCGCCGGCCGGACTCATCGTCGAATTGCAGTTGTTCGCATTCCCGCCGCAGGCGGGTATTGAGCGCAGACGATCGCGATCGGTTAAGGCGCGCCGCATAGATCGGCGTCGGGAATAAGAAGTGAGTCGGCATTCTGAAAGTATAGAGCCTATCTCATCATCATTCGTGGCCGCGAC
>CAZQYC010000175.1:0-4632 GCA_964597495.1 uncultured Steroidobacteraceae bacterium
CCGTAGACGAGGTTGCAGTTATCGGCGAAAAACAGCTCGTTTTCCACGCCGGAATAGCCCTTGCCCTGGCCGCGCTTGATCACATACACCTGCTTGGCTTGATCGACGTTCAGAATCGGCATTCCGTAAATGGGGGACGATTTATTCGTGCGGGCGGCGGGATTGACCGTGTCGTTGGCGCCGATGACGATGGCGACGTCGGCTTCCTTGAATTCGCTGTTGATGTCTTCCAGGTCGTAAATCATGTCGTAAGGAACGCCCGCTTCGGCGAGCAATACGTTCATGTGCCCCGGCATACGGCCGGCGACAGGATGAATCGCGAACTTCACTTCCACGCCCGCATCGGTCAGCAATTTCACGAATTCGTAGAGTTTGTGCTGAGCTTGCGCGACAGCCAATCCATACCCGGGTGCGATGATGACCTTCGAGGCATACCGCATGTTGACGCCCGCATCGCCGGCATCCGCCGGTTTCATCGAGCCTTTGATCTCGCCTTGCTGTTCGTCGCCGGTCGCACCGAAGTTACTGAAGATGACGTTCGACACGCTGCGATTCATGGCCTTGGCCATCAACAAGGTAAGCAGCGTACCCGCAGAGCCGACGACCATGCCGGCGATCATGAGCGCCGGATTTTGCAATACATAGCCTTCGAACCCGACGGCAAGGCCGGTGAACGCGTTGTACAGCGAAATCACGACCGGCATGTCGGCACCGCCGATCGGCATCGTCATCAGCACGCCGAAGAGCAACGCGCCCGCGAAGAAACCGGCAATGACTCCCGGAGAAGCATGACCATGAGCGCCGAACACGACGTAGAGACCGACAGCCAGCGTCGCGAGAAAAATCGATCCGTTTAAGGCTTGCTGGCCTTTCATGCGCCAGGTGCCGTTGATCTTGCCATCGAGCTTCGCCCACGCGATTAACGATCCGGAAAGCGAAATCGCGCCGATCAGCGCCCCGATCACGGTCACTACCAGCGGAATCGTCTGGTGTTCGGCGCTGGTGCGCAGCAGTTCGACGGCGGCAATCGCCGCGGCGGCGCCGCCGCCCATGCCGTTGTAAAGGGCGACCATCTGCGGCATCGCCGTCATGGCGACTTTTTTGCCGCTCCACCACGCCCAACCGGTGCCGATGAGAAGTGCGGTCGCGGCGAGCACGACGTTGGTATTGAGATGCTCCTGCGCGGCGGGATTGATGCCGAACACGTAGAGGAAGCTCGCCAGCGTCGCAACCAGCATGCCGAGGCCCGCGACCACGATGCCGGAACGCGCCGTGATCGGCGAAGACATGCGCTTCAAGCCGTAGATGAATAAAAACGCCGCCGCGAGATAGCTGGCGTCGATGATGACTTGTGTATTCACTTGCATGAGCGTGCTCTTACTTCTTGTCGCCGGTTTTCTTGTCGCCCGTCTGCTTGTCACTGGGCTTGAACATTTCCAGCATGCGTTCGGTGACGACGTAACCGCCGGCCGCATTGCCTGCGCCGAGCAACACACCGACGAAACCGATCACTTGCTCGACGGTGGACGTTGCATTCAGCAAGGCATACATGGCGCCGACCACGACGATGCCGTGCACGAAATTCGATCCCGACATCAGCGGCGTATGCAGAATTGCCGGCACGCGGCCGATGATCTCGTAGCCGGTAAACGCCGCGAGCATGAAAATGTAGATGGCCACGAAGCCGGTCAACGTAACTGTTAGATCCATAAAAACCTCACCTAAACGTCATTCCGGCGAAGGCCGGAATCCATCAATACACATGTGGACCCCGGCCTGCGCCGGGGCGATTGGCTCAATCGCCTATCGCCTTCTTCGCTGCGTCGTTCTTTATTTCGCCCGCATGCGTAAGGGCGGTCTTGGCAATCACTTCATCGCTCCAATCCAAATTGATCGCCTTGTCCTTCAAAAACAGCTCGATCAAATTGAATTGATTCTTCGCATACAGCTCGCTCGCGTGTTCGCCGAGCCGGCTCGGCACGTTCAGCGGGCCGACGATCGTCACTTGACCGACCTGCACGGTTTCGCCGGGCTTGGTGTACTCGCAGTTACCACCGCCTTCCGCCGCGAGATCGACGATCACGCTGCCGGCTTTCATGCCTTCGACTTGCGCCTTGCTGATGAGCTTGGGAGAGGGCCGGCCCGGAATAGCGGCCGTGGTCACGATCATGTCGGCCGATTGAATATGCTTGGTCACCACTGTCGCGATTTTGTCTTTCTCTTCCTGGGTCAGTTCGCGCGCATAGCCACCCGCCCCGCGCGCATCGACGCCGGTATCGACAAACTTGGCGCCCAGCGACTCGGCTTGTTCCTTCGTCTCTGGCCGCACGTCGTAGCCTTCGGTCATCGCACCCAGGCGGCGCGCCGTCGCCAACGCTTGCAGTCCCGCGACCCCCAATCCCATCACCAGCGCTTTCTGCGGGCGAATCGAGCCGACGGCCGTCGTCATCATAGGTACCATGCGCGCCAATTCGGTCGCGCCGAGCAACACGGCGTAATAACCGGCCAGGGCTGCTTGGCTGGACAGCGCATCCATCGCTTGCGCGCGGGTAATGCGCGGCACCAGTTCCATGGCGAAACAGGTAATCTTCTTATCGCGCAGCAGTTTCGTCAGCTCGATTTCTTTGTGCGCATACACGAACGAAATCAGGATCGAACCTTCCTTCATGGCGCGCACTATCTCGACGGCGGGCGGCTGTACCGCCAGCACCACGTCCGCATCGCGCACCAATGCGCTCACATCGCTTGAGAACTTGGCGCTCTTGAAAGCGCCGTCCGCCAGCTTCACCGCGTCGCCCGCACCGGTCTGAATGTGAATTTCCGCTCCGAGCTTGACGAGCTTGTCCGCCACCTGCGGCACCATGGCCACTCGGCGTTCGTTCGGACGGGTTTCTTTAAGCACAGCTATCTTGACCGGCATGAACACTCCCATGCATTGCAATTCATTGACGCTGAAAGCTGCCCCGCGTATTAGGATTACGATGGCCTTTTGGGGCTGGTCGGCGTCGGGCGCGCATTATAGGGGTTGCGCTTCATTGCGTTACAACGGCTTTAAATCTCGATATGTCGGTTCGGGCTCAGGAACTCCCCCTTGAACGAAAACGCGAGCGAAAATGCCGGCGTCTCCGTTGAAGTCGCGAGATTTTCCGTTTCCGCCGACCATCCGGCATTGCCCGGCCACTTTCCTGGCCGACCCATCGTCCCCGCCGTCGTCCTGCTGAATTGCCTGCTCGATTGCGCCGAAAAGCATTTTGGCGGCACGGCCTACGCCGCCGCTGTCATCGAGCAGGCCAAATTCCTGACCCCGCTCTCCCCCACGGAAGAAGTGACCGCAACGCTCACCCTGGAGCACGGCGATCCGCATTTGAACCGGCTGCGGTTTAGGGTCATGCGCGGCGATATCGCCATTGCCCAGGGTTCGTTCTTGCTCGCCGACACAGGCAAGTCATGAAGCAGGAATGGATAGAGCGCCCGGAAGGCGGAGGACGCGTCCCGCTCCGATTGCTCATTGCGGTCGCACGGATAGGCGGCCGCACATTTACACGTTGCCTCCTCTATCCAATTACGCTGTACTTTTTGTTACGTCGTGGGCCGGAACGGCGGGCTTCCCGTGCCTTCCTCGCGCGCGTCGCGCACGACTCAAGCTGGCTCAGCGTTGCCAAACATATTCACTGCTTCGCGTCGGTCACGTTAGATCGCGTCTATTTATTGCGCGAAAACTTCCGTCGCTTCGGCGTGCGCTGTCACGGACTGGACGAGTTACGCAAGGCGATGGATCGAGGCGAAGGCGTACTGCTCTTCGGTGCGCACGTCGGCAGTTTCGAAGTTCTGCGGTCACTGGCCAGTCAGAGGCAAGATCTCGCCTTTCGCGCCGTGATCGACGTAGGGCAAAATCCGACGCTCTCCGAGCTCTTCAGGGAGCTCAATCCACAGCTTGCCGAAACCATCATCAATGCGCGGCGCGACGGAATAGACACGGTGTTCGCCATCCAAGCGGCGCTACATTCCAAGGCCATCGTATCGATGCTGGTCGATCGTGCGCGGCCGGGGAATGCGGTGACGTCGACCGATTTTTTGGGCGCTCCCGCGCCTTTTCCGAATTCGCCGTGGCTGCTCGCGTCGATGCTGAAGGTCCCGGTGGTCCTATGCTTCGGTCTCTATCGCGGCGGCAATCGTTACGATTTGTATTTCGAGTCGTTTGCCGACCGCATCGACATTCCGCGCGGCGACCGTCAAGCCGCGCTGCAATCGACGCTTCAGCGCTACGCGGGGCGACTCGAATACTATGTGCGCCTGGCGCCCTACAACTGGTTCAATTTCTATGATTTCTGGAAATCGTAGCCATCGCTTTATATGGACGTGGTTCGCGTTGTTGGCGCTGCCGAGCTCGAACGCGACGACGTCTGTCGATCTCATCGAGCGTCTCAAAGTCGCGGCGCCCTCGACCATCGCCTTCACGGAGATTCGTTTTTCACGCCTACTGAAACAACCAATTACCGTTTCCGGTCATCTCACTTATCGAAGCGCCGACCAGCTCGACCGCTCGATCGAAAAGCCATACCGCGAAACCACCGAGATTCGCGGCAACTTCGTGCGGGTGACCCGCGACGACGAACGCGAGCGAACGTTCGC
>CAZQYC010000176.1:0-4628 GCA_964597495.1 uncultured Steroidobacteraceae bacterium
CTTGCAATGCCGGTGCGTTCGCGCTCGCGCGTTTCGAGATCCACCAGATACTGGTCGCTGTGCTCGCTAATGCGCCGGAGATCATCGAGTTCCGCATCGTAGCCCTCGGCCATGACGCCACCGTCCCGCAAAATGGCCGGCGGATTTTCAATCAATGCGCGCTTGAGTAAGTCATGGCTTTCCGGGTGGGTGCCTGTTTGGGCGGCAAGCTCGTTAAGCAGCGGCGAATCTTGATCGGCAATCAGCGTTTGTAATTCCGGGAGACTGCCCAGGGCGTCGCGTAACTGGGCGAGATCGCGAGGCCGAGCCGATTTCAATGCCACGCGGGCGAGCCCGCGTTCGATATCGCCTACTTTGCGCAATACCTCGTGCAAATCGCGGAAGCGACCGCTCGCGATGAGTGTCTCGATCGCATGCAGGCGCTTATTCAATACGACATTGTCGCGTAGCGGCCGATGCATCCAGCGCCGCAGTTCCCGTCCGCCCATGGCTGTCGCCGTCTTGTCGAGCACACCGGCCAACGTGCACTCGGGTCGGTCGGCGAGGCTTATATCCAATTCCAAATTTCGCCGCGTCGCGGCATCGAGCAGCACGACTTCGCCGCGGTCCTCGACTCTCAGGCTCTTGAGGTGGGGGACCGCCGATTTTTGCGTCTCGCGGACGTATTGCAATAGACAACCGGCGGCGCGAATGGCGAGGGTTCGCTCTTGCACGCCGAATCCCGCCAGATCCCGCGTACCGAATTGCTCGCAGAGCGCACGTGTCGCGGCTTCCGCATCGAAGTGCCATACCGGCCGTTCGCGCAGCCGCGAACCGTTCTGCGGGACGCGGTCGGAGGCTTGCTCGCTGACCAGCAGTTCGGCCGGCTTTAAGCGTTCGAGCTCGGCCGTCAGCGCTTCGACACCGACCGCTTCCAACACAGTGAACCGGCCGCTCGAGAGCTCAAGCCACGCCAAGCCGAATTGATCTTCTTCCAAACACAGCGCCGCCAACAGGGTATCGCGGCGTTCTTCCAGCAGGGCATCGTCGGTCACCGTTCCGGGGGTGACAACGCGCACCACTTGTCGATCCACGGGGCCTTTCGCTTTGGCAGGGTCGCCCATTTGTTCGCAGAGCGCGACCGACTCGCCTTTGCGGACCAGGCGCGCCAGGTAGTTGTCGACGGCGTGGGCCGGAACCCCTGCCATCGGAATCGGAGCGCCGCCCGACGATCCGCGAGCCGTGAGGGTGATGTCGATCAACCTCGATGCGCGCTTTGCGTCGTCGAAAAATAGTTCGTAAAAATCGCCCATGCGATAAAAGAGCAGCACGTCGGGGTGCTGCGCTTTGATGCGCAAGTACTGCTGCATGACGGGGGTATGGGCGGATAGATCCATAGGAAGTTGCTAGGCGCTAATCAATAGGCGCTAGCCAGGAGAATGTGAGAATACGAGTAACGAAGTGCTTTTTTTACTAGCAACTAGTGCCTAGCGCCTGTATGGCCTACAGTTTACAGCCTATGGTCTCGGATTCCGACATTCAACAAATCGCGGTGCAAGTCGGACGGCACTTGTTGGCCTCGCAACGGCGGCTGGTCACGGCGGAATCGTGCACCGGCGGTTGGATCGGCAAAGCGGTGACCGACATAGCAGGCAGTTCGGCGTGGTTCGCGGGCGGCGCAGTGGTTTATAGCAACGAGCTCAAGCAGCGAGTGCTGGGCGTGGAGGCCGATGTCCTCGCGAGAAATGGCGCCGTGAGCGAGGCCGTCGTCTGTGCGATGGCGGCAGGTGCGAGGACAGTGCTCGGAGGAAACGTGAGTGTCGCCGTAAGCGGCGTGGCGGGTCCGGACGGCGGTACCGCTGAGAAGCCGGTGGGGACGGTTTGGTTTGCTTGGAGCCGTGAATTTAACGGCGGTGGGGAAGTCATCGCCGAACGGCAGTGGTTTAGCGGCAACCGTGAGCAGATACGTCGTCTGGCGGTTGCGCATGCGTTAAACCGCATTCTGGAGCTATGAGCGAGCCGACTCGTCGTCTGTTCTTCGCGCTGTGGCCGTCCAATTCAGTTAGGCATTCGCTCTTTAACGCTAGCCGGAATGCCGTTCGGCAGTCGGAAGGCCGGGCCGTTCCGCTTCAAAATCTACACGTCACTTTGGCGTTCTTGGGATCGACTCCTGAGTCTCGCGTTGGAGCGCTTCTTGAGCTAAGACGAAGCGTCGAAGTGGAGCCATTCGAATTGAAGTTCGGCGCAATCAAGGCATGGAAGAAGCAGGAATTGCTGTGTTTGGAACCGGCAGGCGGGCAAGAGGCTCTATGCGCGCTCGTCGATCGCTTGCATCGGTCGCTCCGAACGTCGGGCTTTGAGATCGAGCACCGGCCGTTTCGGGCGCACGTCACCTTGGCTAGGGAGATTGCTCGGGAAATTAAATGGCTCGAAGAACCCCGTAACTCTATTCTCGATGTGACGTGGGCGGTTCAACGGTTCGAATTGATCGAGTCGCGCGTCACCAAAGACGGATCGGTCTATCGCGTGATCGAGGGTGAAAAGTAGTTTTCACTCAAAAATAGTTTTCACTCCAGGGGACTTTCTGTATATTTACACAGGTATCTGTTGATGCACTCTGCGGCGTGCAAGGGAAGAATGGCCGCGACGTTCAAACGTGCCAAATATCGGATATTCGGATGGGTCAAAGCGCGTTTGCCCACTTAATTGAGAGGTTGCAGTAATGGAAGAGAATCGCAAAAAGGCGCTCGTCGCCGCATTGGGTCAAATCGAAAAACAATTCGGCAAGGGTTCGGTCATGCGTCTGGGCGACGCTGTGGCCACCTATGACGTAGAAGCCATTTCCACCGGTTCGCTGGGGCTTGACATCGCTCTGGGTGTGGGCGGCCTGCCGCGCGGCCGGGTTGTCGAAATTTACGGTCCGGAATCGTCCGGTAAGACAACGCTTACCTTGCAAGTCATCGCGGAAGCTCAGCGGAACGGCGGAACGGCGGCCTTCGTCGATGCCGAGCACGCACTCGATCCGGTTTATGCCGAAAAATTAGGCGTAAACGTCAAGGACCTCTTGGTTTCCCAGCCCGATACGGGAGAACAGGCGCTTGAAATCACCGACATGCTCGTGCGTTCCGGTGCCGTCGATGTCGTGGTGGTCGATTCCGTGGCGGCGCTCACGCCAAAGGCGGAAATCGAAGGCGAAATGGGCGATTCCCACATGGGGTTGCAAGCCCGCCTCATGTCGCAGGCGCTGCGCAAGCTCACCGGCAACATCAAGCGCTCCAATTGCATGGTGATTTTCATCAACCAAATTCGCATGAAGATCGGCGTGATGTTCGGTAATCCGGAAACGACGACGGGCGGCAACGCGCTCAAGTTCTATGCGTCGGTTCGACTCGACATTCGCCGTATTGGCGCCCTCAAGAACGGCGAAGAAGTGATCGGCAATCAAACCCGTGTCAAGGTGGTTAAAAACAAGGTGGCGCCGCCGTTCCGCGAAGCCGAATTCGAAATCATGTACGGCCAAGGCATCTCTCGTAACGGCGAAATCATCGACATGGGCGTCGCCCATAATTTCGTGGAGAAGTCCGGTTCTTGGTACAGCTACAACGGGGAGCGGATCGGCCAAGGCAAGGAAAACGCCCGTAACTATCTCGAACAGAATCCGGCCATCGCGAAGGACATCGAGGCCAAGCTGCGGGCTAAGCTCATCATCCCGACTCGACGTGACCAGATGGCTGAGGAAACTCGCAAGGGCGAGGCCGAAGAAGCCTGAAGACGAGACCGCTTTCACTCACTCTCCTCTCCCAGAGGGGAGGTTGAGTGAGAGGGCTGGAGGAAGCGATGGGTGCATTGAGGCGCGTTTTTTCGCGCCGGCAAGAAAAGCCAGAAGCGGCTGATGACGAGTCGCGAATTCGCTCGGTCATACTGGCGCTGCAAACCTATCGAGAACACGGTGCCAAGGAACTAGAGGCCAAGCTTTCCCGAAAAGGCTACGACTCCATGACGACGCAGCAGGTCATTGAAGATCTCCGCGAGTCAGGTTTGGTTTCCGATCGCCGTTTTGCCGAGGCCGTCGTTCGCAGCCATGTTGCCCGGGGCCACGGCCCTCTGCGAATCCGCTATGAACTGCGCGAACTCGGGGTGGCTCAAGAGCTTATCGATGCAAGCCTGACCGGGGAAGTTTCCGATTGGCGTGCGCTTGCTATTGAGGTCCGGCGGCGCAAATTCGGCGAGTGCATTCCCCCGACTTACGTCCAGCGTGCAAAGCAAATGCGCTTCCTGCAATATCGCGGCTTTTCCACCGATCAGATTCGCGCCGTTTTTGCCGCTCATACTTACGAGACGGACGAGCTGCCGGGTCCTGATCCAGACGAATGATCCCGATAAATAAATTCTGACGAGTAGATTCGGCCGATGAGTAGTTCCAAGAAACTGTCCAGTAGCGATCTTCGTGCTTTGTTCCTCAAGTATTTTGAGAAGCAGGAGCACCAGATCGTCCCGTCGAGTTCTCTCGTGCCTGGGAATGACCCGACCTTGCTATTCACCAACGCCGGTATGGTGCAATTCAAGGATGTGTTTTTGGGAAAGGACCAGCGCAGCTATCGTCGTGCGGCCAGTTCGCAGCGCTGCGTTCGCGCAGGCGGAAAGCATAA
>CAZQYC010000177.1:0-4591 GCA_964597495.1 uncultured Steroidobacteraceae bacterium
TAGGAAGCATTTGGCTGATGCAAGCCGACGGAAAAGCAAAGCGAATGATGGTTCGAATTCTTGGCAGCGATATGTCGGCCACGGCCGTCGAGCCGTTTCGCGGTGATTTGAAAGCGGGCGACAAGGTGATTACCAAAGTAACGTCGGCCACTAGCAACGCACCGCAGGGTGCGGCGACACGCTCGATTTTGCCGGGACCGCAACCTCCTCGCCGTTAGCCGCAAGCACTCGAAGCACGCGCAAGAGATACCCCCATGGTTGCTGTGCCCGCGGCCGAAAACGAGTTAGTGCGCATCCATGCCTTGACCAAGGTCTATCACACCGGCGGCGAGGTTGCGGCACTGCGCGGCGTCGATCTCGAAGTGAAGCGCGGTGAATTCGTCGCCATCGTCGGGGCGTCCGGTTCCGGAAAATCCACGCTCCTGAATATGCTCGGCTGCCTGGATCGGCCAACCGGCGGTGAGTATTGGCTAGCCGGCCGCCATGTCAACGAACTCAACGCCGATCAATTGGCCGACCTGCGCAACGAAGTGCTTGGATTCGTCTTCCAAAGTTTTCACCTTCTGCCGCGGCTGACCGCATTGGAAAACGTGATGCTGCCGCTGGCGTACGATCGGTCGCGGCGCGTTGCCGATCCGTTCGGCGCGGCGCAACACGCGCTGACTCGCCTGGGGTTGGGTGATCGCATGGATCACAAGCCGTCGCAGTTGTCGGGTGGCCAGCAACAACGTGTGGCGATAGCGCGCGCGTTGGTGAATGCCCCGCAGGTATTGTTGGCCGACGAACCGACCGGTAATTTGGACAGTACGACGGCGCAGGAAATCCTCGGTGTCTTTGCCGATCTCAACCGCGAAGGAACGACCATCGTCATCATCACGCACGATTCGAGCGTGGCAAAACGCACCAAGCGCATCGTGGAGATTCGCGACGGATTGATCATTAACGATTCGCGCCGTGATTCGCACGACGGAGCCGCCACCGTATGAGTTTCGGCCTGCTTATCCAAACCGCATTGCAAAGCATTCGCCTGAATTGGCTGCGTGCGCTCTTGACGTTGCTCGGCATCGTCATCGGCGTCGGCTCCGTCATCGTCATGACGGCGCTCGGACGCGGAGCGCAGAACGAAGTGGCCAAGAGCGTGTCGGCGATGGGCGATAACATGATCATCGTGATGGCCGGGTCGCGAAATTTCGGCGGCGTGAATATGGGCGCGGGCTCAAGCAATCCGTTGAGCGCGGACGATTACGCGTTCTTGCGCGACAATCTCAAGAACATGCAGTACATCGCCCCGGTCGTGCGCGCTCCTGGCCAAGTGGTCGGCGGTATCGGCAATTGGTATACGCAAAGTCAGGGCGTCGGCGAACAGTTTGCCGACATTCGCAGCTGGCCGATTGCTTCGGGCTCTTTCTTTACTTCCCGGGAAATTTCGGCGCGCGCGCCGGTGGTGGTCTTGGGCAAGACCGTCGCCGAACAGCTCTTTCCGGAGCGCGATCCCATCGGTGAGAAAATTCGTATCGGCCGGGTTCCCTGCACCATCGTAGGGGTTCTTGGCGGCAAGGGCAGCTCGCCGTTCGGCGGGGATCAAGACGACGTCGTCTACGTACCCTGGACCACGGCACAGGCGCGCATGACCGGAAACCGCGACCTCATGCAAATCTTAGTGAGCGCGCCGGACGAAAAATCGATGCCCGATTTGCAGGAGGAAATCACGACGCAGCTGCGGCGCTTGCACCGTCTCGATCCGTCCGCGCCGGACGACTTTACGATCCGCACTCAAACCGAAATCATGACGATGCGTACCGAAATGACGCGTACGTTCACCACGCTGCTTGCTTCGGTAGCGGCAATCAGTCTGCTGGTCGGCGGCATCGGCATCATGAATATGATGCTGGTGGCCGTGACGGAGCGGACGCGCGAGATCGGGTTGCGAATCGCGCTGGGTGCGAGGCCGCGCGACATTCGGGCTCAGTTCTTGTCGGAGTCGGTGCTGATATGCACGATTGGCGGCCTGTTCGGCACCGCCATTGGACTGGGTGTCTCTTTCGGGCTCTCTAAAATCATGGGGTTCCCGACCGCGGTCGACACCAACATGATGCTCATCGCCGTCAGTTTCGCGGCGTTCGTCGGCGTTTTCTTTGGACTGTATCCGGCGGTGCGAGCCGCGCAGCTGGATCCGATCGAAGCGCTGCGCTACGGTTAACTGCTTTTCCGCATCGTGCGCGAAAAGCCGAGCATGGCGAGCGCCGCTACCAGCCACCATTCGATAGCACCGCCATCGTCGAAGGGCACGGGCGTTCCTTGCGGGGGTCTATTGGTCGGCGCGCCGAATTTGTAAACCGTCCCAAGTCCATACGGACCTCCTACCGTCGTTGTCCCATAGAGCGCGCCATCGGATGCTTGAACGACGCCGGCGGTGGGTGCTCCGCCATCGGCGCCAAAGGTATATAGCGTGGCGAACGTCGGCACTAGGTCCAGCGACATCGAAAAAAGGGTGCCCGCGCCGATCGTGGTGTCTGGCAGCGTACCGCCGCCGCTGGTCGTACCGACAATCGTGCCGTCGAGCGCCATGATGAGGTCGCCGTACGGCGATCTGCCGTTCGCCGCGTTGTCGAATGCTTTTAATACGGTGAAGGGGCTGCTGCCGTTCTGAGCAATTCTATAGATCGTGCCGAAGCCTGAAGCACCCAAGGAAGGCGTTGTTCCATAGAGAAAACCATTGCTTGCCAATAGCAGACCGGAGCCTGGGTAAGCACCGGAACCGTTCGTTTTTGGCACTCCGAAGTTCGGGTCCGCAGGATCGGTAATGGTGGGTGGGCTTGCATCGAAGGAATGCATAACCGTGAAGCCTGTCCCGTCCCGACGTAAGGTAAAAATGACGCCGGTGCCGTTCGTGCCGCCGCTTGACGTCGTGCCGAATAAATCGCCGTTGGTTCCTTGCGTCAGCCGGGTATCTGGGTAGGCACCGTCGGCGGTGATGGGGCGCGGCGTGTCGACGGATGAATCCGGATTGTCTCCGGTTCCTGCAGCAAATGAATGCAACACCATAAAACCGGTGCCGTCCGTTGCGATTTTGAACAGCGCGCCAGTGCCATTGGCGCCGCCGAACTTGGCGGAGCCGTAGAGGAAACCGTCATTGGCCAGCAAGAGAGCGGAAGCTGGATGCGCGCCATCCGCATTGGTCAACGCTGTCGTCGTGTAGTCGCTAAAGGTGTAGAGCTTCGTATACACGCCGCCTGTCGTGATCTTGAAGATCGTTCCATTTCCGATCGGCTGTTCTCCGAACACGGGATCGACAACGGCAGAGGTAAAGCTGGTCACGCCGTATAAGTTGCTGCTCGAATCGGCAGTCAACGACGCCTGCGGCGCTACGCCTGTATACACGCCAAGCCGCCCATACTGGTAAAGGGTTTGGACGGTCGATGCGTCGGTTGCCAGTCGATAAATGAGACCCGTGGTCGCGCCACTGCCAAACGTCGATCCCGAGCTGACTCCGTAGAGTAAACCGTCGGTCCCGAGCGTTACTGCGCCGGCCGGTCGGGACCCGTTGAAATACATCAACGAACCCAATGTCGGAGATGAGGTTTGCGCTTGGGCCGCGAGCGAATAGGCGAATCCTGCCAGCGTAACGAGGAGACCCAAGACACGGAGGCCGCGGTCGGGGGCGAAATACTTCATAGGGCGATCGTTATAGTGAATGTTCGAATCGGACCGGCATTGTACCGGAAGGTTCCGCCTAGCAGGGCGCAAGACAGCTTGTTCGGTACCGTTAACCCGGCGGCATCGAACAACTGCGCCGCCGGTTTTGCGCCGATTAGCCGCTATCCGAGGTCGACACCGTACCGTATGCATTGTTTACAGCGGGCATGAGCGAGTTCGATCGGGGCAGTGAGGGAAGCGGCAAGGGAAGTGCCTAGATCGAAACGGGGATCGTCGTCGGTGAGCGCGCAGGCATAGGTGCGAAGCCGGTTGTCGCGTTTCAGAATCATGCGGCTCGTGGCGCACATCAACCGATGCTTGCGGGCGTTACTGCAGGATTCCAATTCGTCTGCCGTAAGCGGTATGCCCTGCATTTCGGCGCCGGGTCGGCCAAGCTCCGGCAAAGGAATGACGCGGACCGCAGGAAGCGCGTTTTTCTCCAGAAGCACGCGGTAGCGTGCGTCAATCTCCTTGCTGTTTTCGTTCGGTTTCGAATGGCGCGCGAGAGAAATGCCGAAGCCCGCCTGATGAAGCAGCTTGAGTCCTTCCAGGGCGCGCTTGAAATTTCCCCAACCACGTTCGGCGTCGTGCTGTGTCTCGTCGGGGTGATCGATGCTCACGCGAAACGAGAGCGCATTCGGTTGTCGCTTGAGTTCCTGCAATTGGTGTACGCGTTTGATGAGCGGTGCCGTGCCGTTGGTCAATATCAAGCAGGGTTTGAATTGCAGCGCGTAACTCACCATTTTCACGATGTCTTTGACGATGAGCGGCTCGCCGCCCGTAAAGACAAATCGCTGAACGCCGAGTTTCACGGCCTCGTCGATTACCGGCTTGATTTCTGCCAGCGTCATGCGTTCGAGGCGCGTATCGCCGGGTTTGGAGCCTTCCAAACAAA
>CAZQYC010000178.1:0-4561 GCA_964597495.1 uncultured Steroidobacteraceae bacterium
AGAACTTCAGGATCGCCGACACTCCGTAAGTACGCGGTGCGCCGAGGAAGCCGTCGATCGTGCTGGTCGGCGCGAGCGTCGGATTGGTTGCGGACGCCGACTGGCCTTGCAACGGCGCGTCGAACATCACTTGCACGTAGTCTTCGTCGGTCAAGTTCTGCGACCAAAGCTCGATGGTCCATTTTTCATCGATATCGCCAAAGGCGAAACGTGCATTGATGAGCGTATACGCCTCTTGATCTTTACGGGGATCAAGATTGGAACCGGTGTTGTACCGTGAGTTGTACTTCGCGCCTATGTTGCCACCGTACGCAAACTTGCCCACATCCTTTTTATAGGTCAGCGCCAAACTTGCCGACCAAAGCGGCGCAAAGCTAAGCGTGTTGTCCCGGCGCGAAGCCGCAAATACGGCCGCCGCGGGGCCTGCGTCGGTGAACTCCGTCTTGGCGTAAGTGATGCCGCCCTGTACTCCGAGGCCCATTGCGCTTTTATAGACGAGATCCAGATCCACGCCCTTCGACTCCACCTCGTTTACCGCGGTGACGACAAAGCTGGTGCCGAGGAACGTATTCAATTGGAAGTTCGAGTACTTCTGCTGGAAGATCGCCGCGTTCAACAACAGCGATTGATCGACTAGCGTGGTTTTGACGCCAAGCTCGTAGGAATCGACCGTTTCCTCCGGGAAGCTTTTATCGCTGTCGGCTACGGTAAAGTTGACGCGTTCGCGGTCGAGGTTGAAGCCGCTCGCCTTGTAGCCGCGAGCATAGGACACGTAACTCATGAGCATGTCCGAAAAGCGATAGGCAAGCTTCAACGTACCGGTAAATCGGTTCTCGCTCAGCGACTGCGATTGCTGGAGGCCGTTAAACGCTGGATCGGCCCAGGAGCCGCAACCGTAGCCGAGCGCACCCGGCTGCGCCGCAGTCGGAACCGACGACGTGGCGCCTGGCGGCAATGTGCCACTGATGTTTTGCAGCAAGCGGGCGCAAGCGGCAGCACCGGCGCCATTGATGTTCGAATACCAGGAATCGAGGTCTTTATTTTCCTTCGTAAACCGCGCGCCCGCCGTTACGTCGAACGCATCGGTAACCTGGAAGGTTTCGTTGGTGAAGATTGCGTACGAATCGGACTGTTGCTCGAAGCGATCCCGCGAACCAAGCCCCTGCGGATAAACCGACCCCGGCGGTAAACCCGTCCAAGCGCTGAGCGCGAGTGCAGAGGCATTCGCAGTCAATGTGCGGCTGATGTATGCCTCGTAGTCGGCACCGTATAAATATTGATCGCCGGTGGTGAGCTTTTCTTGTGCGTAAAACACGCCGGCAAGCCAGTTAACGATTCCCGACTGACCCGCGAGCCGAGCCTCTTCGCTGAACTGCTGGAAGCGGGAGAAGAGATCGCCATTGCCGCCCCGGTACCAAATATCGGCGGTGGTGAAATCCGCATCTTGCTCGCGGATCGATTCCCAATTACGCCAAGCGGTCAACGAGGTCAGCGTGGAAAAGCCCAAGTCCCAATTTAATTCTCCGGAGAGCCCGTATTCCTTGGTGTCCTGGTGGTTCGGACGGTTTAACCAAGCGGTGCGCGCCGAGATATTCGGGACGGGAGCGACACCCGAGTCGGGTGCCACGACGTCGACCACTGCAGGTACGCCCGCACTGCCGTATACGACTTGCACGCCGGCGCAGCAGTACTCGTTGCGCTCGGTATAGTCGGCAATCAAACGAAGATCGGATTGATCGTTGAAGACCACCAGTGCCTGAGCGCGCACGGTATAGAAATCGCGATTGCCGTCATCGTGTTCGGTGCGCGGCCCGTTGCCGGTGTTCACGTCGATGATGCCGTCGCGCTTGCGATACGCGGCATATAACCGCCCGGCCACTTTGTCGTCGTGAAGGGGACCGTTGAGCGAGCTGGACACGCCGAAAGTACCGAGGTTTCCGGCAGTAATTTCCGTGACCGAACTAGGCGTGAACGTCGGTTTCTTCGAGAGCACGTTGATGACGCCGGCGGAGGTATTCTTACCGAATAGCGTGCCCTGCGGGCCTTTCAATACTTCGACGCGCTCCAGTTCACCGAGATCCCCGAAGCTCACGCCATTGCGCGGTCGATAGACGCCGTCAATGACGATTCCGACGGACGATTCCAAACCGGGATTGTCGCCGACGGTGCCGATACCGCGGATACGCGCGGTGGTCGATGCCTCGCTGGCGGTCGATGTGACCAATAAGCCCGGCGTCAAAAGCGTCAATTCTTTAATGTCCTTGACGCCCGTATCGTGCAGCAGCTCTTCGGAAACGCTGGTCACGACGATGGGCACGTCTTGAATGTTCTGCTCGCGCTTTTGCGCGGTAACGACCACGATGCCGAGCGGAAAATTTTCGTCGGCAGATTGCGCCGAAGCGATCGTCGAACCGGTAACTAAACTGAAAATACCGGTCGTCGCTGCTGCGATGACGCGCCTGGACGGCAGACTTCGATAGATCATACTTTCTCCTCTCCTAAACTTAGCCCTGTAACCCTGCGAAGTGACGAAGACCCTGAAGTTGTTGCTCTAAGAGATTGCATGGACATTGCATCCGCAATGTCCGATCGGACGGCGGCGAAGAGTACTCGGATCGCACGCAATGTGGAAGTGCATCACAAAAATACGATTTTGGACGGCTTTTCGGGGTCTAGCCTGCAGAGACTCGCCACTCGCATCAAGCAAAATCGCGCCCAAGTTTGAGGCGGAAATTCGCGGCATGGCGACAATTGCCTTGCGAAGGGTTTTCGGCCACGGTAACGGTATGTCCTGCGATCAGAGAAAGTTTCTATACGGCGCATTGGCGGCGATCCTCGCCTGGCAGCCGGCGACACGCGCCTCGGAAGCCGCCACGAACGAACGTATTGCAGCGCACGCTTCCGACTCGGAGTTCGTTCGGATCGTCGTGCAACGCCACAATTCCCAAGCGCCGGGGCAAGCAACCCGAGGAACCAGAGGATTCGAAACGTTGCGCGTAAAGGCTGCCGAAGCCGATCGCTGGTTGAAAAAATATCGCGCGCAATCCGACGTTGAATTCGTTGCGCTCGATCGGCGTAAGCATCGTCATGCGGTGCCGAACGATTCGTTATTCGCCGAACAATGGTATTTACAAAGCGCACAGCCCGCCGCCATCGGCGCCGACAACGCCTGGGACACGACGACAGGCAGTCCGGGAACCGTCGTTGCGGTGCTCGATACCGGCGTTCGCTTCGATCACCCCGATCTGGCTCGAGCTCACCAATCTGGAAAACTGTTGCCGGGCTACGACTTCATTTCAGGCGACGGCGGTTCGACTACGCAATTTCTTACCGCTAACGACGGCAATGGCCGCGACGCCGATCCCACCGATCCGGGAGATTGGATCGATAGCAACGATCGTACAAAGAGATTTTTTGCCAATTGCGAACTCGAGGATAGCTCCTGGCATGGGACACGCGTTGCTGGATTGCTGGGTGCAGCCAGCAATAACGGCATCGGCATCGCCGGCGTGTCGTGGCAGTCCTGGATTTTGCCGGTGCGCGTGCTCGGCAAGTGCGGCGGTTACGATGTCGATATCGTCGAAGCGATGCGCTGGGCGGCGGGATTGCCTGTCAGCGGCGTGCCGAACAATCCGTTTCCTGCAACGATCATCAATCTGAGTCTCGGCTCCGAACAGCTCTGCTCGTCTCTTTATGCCACGACGATCCAGGAACTTTTAGCGCGCGGCGTCGTTGTCGTCGCTTCCGGGGGAAATACCGGCGGTCCGGTTGGCGAACCCGGGAATTGCCCTGGCGTCATTGCCGTAGCGGGTTTGCGTCATGCCGGCACGAAGGTTGGTTATAGCAGCCTTGGACCGGAGATCGTTATTGCTGCGCCTGCCGGCAATTGCGTCAATATAACGGGAGCCTGCCTATTCTCGCTCCACACCACCTACGACACCGGCCAGCTAACGCCCGCCGGCCCCGGATATACCGATCAATTCTCGACCAATCTCGGAACCAGTTTTTCCTCGCCGCTAGTAGCCGGCGTTGCATCGCTCATGCACGCCGTGAATGCGCGGCTTCGCCCACAGCACTTCCTTGCAAGATTAAAGGCAAGCGCGCGACCATTTCCGGACGGGGGGCCCACCCCTCCAGCTACCTGCCACGTTCCCACCGGCCCGAGCGATCTACAGGCCGCCGAATGCGTATGCACCACAACTACCTGCGGAGCAGGCATGCTCAATGCCCCCGGGGCCGTCGCTGCGGCGTTGCGACCGATAGCCCACGTGGTCACGCCGGCAAGTGTCACGGCGGGCTCCTTGATCAATCTCGATGGATCCTTGAGCAGCCCCGCGTGCCATCGCTCGCTGGCAACGTACCGATGGACCGTCGTCTCCGCGCAAGGAACATCCGCCCCAGTTCTGTCGAACGCCGATCAAGCTACCGTGCAAGCCGCTGCGCCCGTCAGCGGAAGTTACGTACTCAGACTGACGGTGACGGACGACCTTGGAGCCACGGACACAAGTGATGTCACGGTAACGAATTCATCGGCCACCTCCGCCACCATTGCGCCACTTCC
>CAZQYC010000179.1:0-4040 GCA_964597495.1 uncultured Steroidobacteraceae bacterium
TTCATGCCGGCTTGAGCCCGGACGAGTTCGAAAAAATAATCGGCAATTGGCTGACAACCGCCGAGCATCCGACCTTTAAACGGCGTTACGCCGAACTCGCTTATCGGCCGATGCAGGAGTTGTTGGCGTACCTGCGCCTTAACGGCTTCAAGACTTTCATCGTTTCCGGCGGCAGCGTGGAGTTCATCCGCGTGCTTGCCGAGAAAATGTACGACATTCCGCCGGAGCAAGTCATCGGTTCCTCGATAACGACGCGGCTCGATCTCGGTGCGGGTAGGCGGCGGCTTATCAAGCAGCCCAGAATCGAATTCGTGGAAGACGGCGTCGGCAAACCCTCCGGAATCGATCGCTTCATCGGCCGTCGCCCGATCTTCGCGATCGGGAATTCGGATGGCGATCAGCAGATGCTGCAGTGGGTCGCCGCGAACGACCGGATGGGCTTCGTCGGGCTGATCCATCATACCGATTCGACTCGCGAGTTTTCCTACGATCATGAAGCGCATCGCGGAAAGTTGGCGAGGGCGCTGCTCGAAACGCGCGCGCGGAATTGGGCGGTGGTCGACATGGCGAAGGACTGGGAACGCATATTTTCCTGAGCGAACGAGGGCCTAATCCATGAGTAATGCGAAAGATTCCACTGCCCTAAATCCATATTGCTGGCGCACGGCGAGTTATCGATACTTTAAACAGACCGCTATCCAATCGTCCTCGGCAGAGCGATGGTCGATATTCGATCCAGGTCCTTCGTGCTTTCATGTTAGTTGTACGATAGATGTGGATACCACGCCGATTGTCAGAAGATGGATTGAAGAGCGTTCACCTTTTTCGTTGTTAATAAGGAATAGCTTATGAACATGACCACGACCGTAAAAACAAGTGTAGCTGTACTCGTTGTCGCTCTTGCCGGCTGCGCCACGCAGAAGGATCTTGACGCGACGCATGCCATCGCCGAACGGGCCGTCAAGGATGCCGCTGTCGCCAAGAATGCGGCAGATGCCGCAATGGATGCCGCGCAGCGTGCAGCGACGGCGGCGACGGCGGCTCAGGGCACGGCCAATCAGGCGCTCCAAGGGGCAGCGGCGGGCCAGGCTTGCTGCGACGCGACCAACGAAAAAATGCTCCGCATGTTCGAGAAATCCGTGAGGAAGTGACGAGTGCCGAGCTACTGGTTGTTACCTCCGATCAGCATCGTCGCTTGCCAGCTTTGTGATTGAGTGTGTCCGGCCAGTCTCATTTTCGGTATCGAGTATTTCTTGACTACGTTGCCGGACGGCGCGGTGGGTGAATACCGCCGCGCCGTCCGGGGATGCGCTAGGCAAGGAGCGGCACCACCCTGCTGCGGTGGCGACTAGCGGGGAGATTAAATGAAAGCGCTGATTTGCATGGTGTCCGTCGCCGTTCCGTCGCTGGCTTTCGCGGCGGCGGGTGAAGACTTCGACGGGTCACGGACGATGATTTGCGAGCCGCTGCAAGGCCACGACTGTCTTCCCACCGAAGCAGCGTGCAAGCCTCTCAAGCCGCGCGGTACCGCGGATATGAATCTCACCATCAACGTTACGAAAAAGACGGTGAAGTCTCCATATCGAAACGATTTGTTGACGATTCAGCATGTCGCTAACAACACTCGGTCGCTTGTCTTGCAAGGGACGTCGGTGGAGGTCGTATGGAGCGCTACCGTGCATCGCAAGACGGGGAGATTGACGATTGCGATTGCCGATCGGGAGGGCGCCTATGTCGTGTTTGGTCAATGCAAACTCGACAACACCGGCGATACCGCAGGTCGGCGATCGAAGTAATTGCATCGGACGGCGTCGATCGGAAAACCGAAAACCTGTAGGAAATCGTCTCAGGAAATCGTCGTTGTCTTTTGTTACGGAGCTGGTTGTTCGGCAGCCGCCACATCGCATTCGGCGCCGGCTTTTCAAGCGCGCTTAGATCGCGAATCCCATTGATTCATTGCCGTCAGTTCGTGCAGCACCGTCGTGTTGCAAGGACGCCGCGTCTCTTCGTGAGTTGTCTTTATTCGTCAATCACGATTCCCCAACTACGCATTGGCGGCTGCTCGATCCGCGATAAAAATGCATCGTGACTTTCACAATATAGGTTGCACGACCAATGTATCCATCAGAACACATAGATGCCAGCTTTGA
Source organism: uncultured Steroidobacteraceae bacterium (assembly GCA_964597495.1). Classification (GTDB taxonomy): domain Bacteria; phylum Pseudomonadota; class Gammaproteobacteria; order Steroidobacterales; family Steroidobacteraceae; genus CAZQYC01. The sequence goes on from CAZQYC010000179.1 coordinate 2,151, forward strand.
CGATGTTGCGCCGAAAGTAGTACCGGACGTTCGCGACCGTCTTAAGCAGTTGCTTCAGGAGCAGTTTCCAAACGATCAGGCTACGTGCCGGCATCTGCTGGAGAACGATCTTGGATTTCGCGATTTGTGCGAGGAATACGAAGCGTGCCTGGATGCCATTCAACGGCTGGGACACTCGTACGTCGATCGCGAGTTGCGCATGGAGTACGTCGAGCTTCGCCTGGAAATCGAGGAGGAATTGTTGCATCACATTGCCGACTATGAGTTCGGTCGTAAAGGACGTTAGTCGAACGCTCACGATTTCGATCGCAAAACACCATGATGCAACCTACTCGCAATCCGCGTGCCAGGCACGCTTTGATCATCGATAGTGGACTGTCCGAGACAGCGAATGCGGCGGCGCGCAGCGTGCACGCGTTGGTGACCGAGTTACGGGCACGCAAGATCGAAGTCGTGCAAGCAATTTCCTACGAAGACGGTTTGGCGACGGTCGTTTCCGACTCCGGCTTCCACTGCATTTTGCTGAATTGGACGTTAGGTTTCGGTTCCGGTAACTCTCATGAGAAAGCAACGGAGTTGCTGCGCGCGGTGCGTGCGCGCAATACGAAGGTGCCGATCTTCCTAATGGCGAGCCGCGACATCGCGGGCACCGCGACCGTCGAAATCGCTACGCTCGTCGATGAGTTCATCTGGATCATGGACGACACCGCGCCATTCATCGGCGGACGCGTGGAAGCCGCCATCGAACGGTACATCGAAGTGCTCTTGCCGCCGTTTGCCGCTGCCTTGGCGCGTTACGATCGAGAGCGCGAGTATTCGTGGGCGGCGCCGGGTCATCAAGGCGGAGTTGCCTTCCTCAAGTCGCCGATCGGCCGCGCGTTCTTCGATTTCTACGGCGAGAACTTGTTTCGTACCGATATGGGTGTCGAGCGCGGCGTGCTCGGTTCGCTGCTTCTGCATTCGGGGCCCATCGGGGAAAGCGAGCGCAATGCCGCACGTGTCTTCGGGGCGCATCGCTCGTATTCGGTGCTGAACGGCACGTCCGCCTCCAATCGAGCCATCATGTCAGCCTGCATTAGCGACAACGAGATTGCGCTCTGCGATCGCAATTGCCACAAGTCCATCGAGCAAGGTTTAGTGGCATCGGGAGGAATTCCGGTCTTCCTGCGGCCGACGCGCAATCGGTACGGCATCATCGGTCCGATTCCGCCGGAGCAATTCGAACCCGAGGCGGTCGCCAAGTCCATCGCCGAAAATCTCTTGGCCAAGGACGCCGGCCAGAAACGCGCCGTGTATTCGGTGGTGACCAACTGCACGTACGATGGCATGTGCTACAACGTCGCCGACGCACAAGCGCGGCTTGCGAAGAGCGTTGATCGAATCCATTTCGACGAAGCGTGGTACGGCTATGCACGTTTCAATTCGATGTATCGCGATCGCTGCGCGATGCGCGGCGATCCGAGCTCGCACTCGAAGGACGATCCTACCGTCTTTGCGACACATTCGACGCACAAGCTGTTGGCGGCGTTGTCGCAGACTTCGTATATCCACATTCGCGATGGACGAGGCGCTATAGACCATGGGCGTTTCAACGAAGCGTACTGCACGCAAGCGAGCACCTCGCCGCTCTATGCGCTGATCGCCTCGAACGACGTCGCAGCCGCCATGATGGACGGCGCAGGTGGAAAGGCGCTCACGCAGGAGGCGATCGACGAAGCCGTCGCATGCCGCCTTGCCATGGCTCGCGCTCAACTGGAGTTCGAAGCGAAGCAGGAGTGGTTCTTCGCGCCGTGGAATGCCAAGGAAGTGCGCGACCCTAAAACCGGCCGCCGCATTCCGTTCCACGAAGCGTCGCATGCGTTGCTCGCGACCGATCCGAATTGCTGGGTG
>CAZQYC010000180.1:0-2324 GCA_964597495.1 uncultured Steroidobacteraceae bacterium
TCGCAAACGCCGATGCCGAGCGCACCGCCGGAACTCCCTTCCCCGATCACGACGCTAATGATGGGCGCTTTCAATTGCGCCATTTCGAAAAGATTGCGCGCGATCGCTTCACTTTGCCCGCGTTCTTCCGCGCCCACGCCCGGATAGGCTCCCGGCGTATCGATTAAGGTGATTAACGGCAATTGAAAGCGCTCGGCCATTTTCATCAAGCGCAGTGCCTTGCGATATCCTTCCGGTTTCGGCATGCCGTAATTGCGTCGCACGCGTTCCTTCGTGTCGCGACCCTTTTGCTGGCCGATCACTACGACCGGTTTCCCGTCCAGGCGCGCTAACCCCCCAACAATGGCGGCGTCATCGGCGTACATGCGATCGCCGTGCAACTCGTGAAACTCCGTAAAGATCGCGCCGATGTAGTCGAGCGCATACGGACGCTGCGGATGGCGCGCGAGTTGCGTGATCTGCCACTGGCTTAAGTTCGCGAAGATGCTGTTGGTCAGCGTGCGGCTCTTGGCGCGCAACCGCGAGATCTCTTCGCCGATATTGATTTCGGCATCGTTGCTGACGAATTTCAATTCGTCGATCTTGGCTTCCAATTCGGCAATTGGCTGTTCGAAATCCAAGAAATTCATCGCCATAGCGCCTGCGGCTCCGTCTTTAAGATGCGCGGACGATAACCGAGATCCGCATGGACGGCTAGTCTCCATCCGGGCATCTTGCGGCACATGACGACAAGTTAACCCGACCGGTTTGCTCCGTTTAGGGCTAGGTATCCAGCCAACCTAAGGAACGCTCCACTGCTTTCCGCCAAGCACGGTACAGTTTTTCACGAGCCTCGCTTGGCAGTGCAGGTGTCCAGCGCCGCGCTTCGCGCCAATGGCTGCGCAGCTCGTCGACATTTCGCCAAATGCCCGTTGCCAGTCCGGCAGCGTAAGCCGCGCCGAGCGCCGTCGTTTCGGTAATCTCAGGGCGCACGACGGGTACGTTCAGGATGTCGGACTGAAATTGCATGAGCAGTTCGTTGGCGACCATGCCGCCGTCGACCCGCAGCTGCGACATGGCGATGCCGGAATCCTGCTCCATCGCGGCAAGCACGTCGCGTGTTTGGTAGGCGACGGCTTCGAGCGCCGCGCGCGCAATATGCCCTCGATTGGCGAAACGCGTCAGCCCCGCAATGATGCCGCGCGCGTCCTCGCGCCAATACGGCGCATACAAACCTGAAAAGGCCGGCACGATGTAGACGTCGCCGTTGTCGGGAACATTGCGCGCCAGTTTCTCGACTTCGGCGCTGTCGGCGATCAGCTGTAGATTGTCGCGTAGCCACTGCACCAACGCGCCGGCAATGGCGATCGAACCTTCCAGCGCGTAGCGCGGGTGCTCGCTACCGAATTGGTACGCCACGGTCGTGAGTAATCCCGCCTTGGAAGCCACGACTTCCTTGCCGGTGTTCAACAGCATGAAACAACCGGTGCCGTAGGTGTTCTTCGCTTCACCGGGAGTGAAGCAAGCCTGCCCCACCAGCGCCGACTGCTGATCGCCGAGAATTCCCGCCAGCATCGCCCCTTTGAGCGCCGTGCAGTTAGCAGCGGCGAGTGGCGAACTCGACGGCACGATGCGCGGCAGCACGGCGCGAGGAATGCGAAACAGCGCCAGCAAATCGTCGTCCCAGCAGAGCGTTGCCAGGTTCATCAATTGCGTGCGGCTGGCATTCGTGACATCGGTTACGTGCAAGCCGCCTTGCACACCTCCCGTTAGATTCCAGATCAACCACGAATCGATCGTGCCGAAGAGTATTTCGCCCGCCTCTGCCGCAGTTCGCACACCCGGCACGTTGTCCAGAATCCATTGGAGCTTGAGCGCGCTGAAATAACTTGCGAGCGGCAATCCGGTTACGGCCTGGACGTTTGGCTGATGGCCGTCAGCGACGTAACGCGCCACCGATTCGCCGACCCGCGTGTCCTGCCAGACCACGGCGTTGTAAAGCGGTGCGCCACTGCGGCGATTCCACGCGACGGTCGTTTCACGTTGATTCGTGATGCCGATGCCCGCGCAGTTTTTAGGCGAAACTCGCGCTTGCCCGATCGCTTGTTCGATGACCGATTCGGTATTGCGCCAGATTTCGAGTGGATCGTGCTCGACCCACCCGGCGCGCGGATACAGTTGACGGTGTTCTTTTTGTGCAACGCCGAGCGGAGAGCCGCTTGCATCGAACACGATGCAGCGGGAACTCGTCGTACCTTGATCGATTGCCGCCAGCCACTTGGTCATGCGGGAAGTCTAGAAGAAGCTACTAGCCACTAGCTACTAGGCGCTAGCCAGATTCCGGA
>CAZQYC010000180.1:2424-4038 GCA_964597495.1 uncultured Steroidobacteraceae bacterium
GCTAGCGGCTAGTGTTGCGAACGCAACCCTCCTTACCTACCATCGCATCATGATTTCGAACGATAACGCCGGAGCCGCGTTCTGAGCACACTCAATGCAGTCGATCTGCTCGTCGTCGGCGGCGGTATCAACGGTGCCGGAATCGCGCGCGATGCCGCCGGACGCGGGTTGTCGGTTTGCCTAGTCGAACAAGACGATTTGGCGTCGCACACTTCGTCGAAAGCGACGAAATTGATTCACGGCGGTTTGCGCTATCTCGAGTACTACGAATTTCGACTGGTCCGCGAAGCGCTGATCGAACGCGAGCGATTGCTCGGTATCGCGCCGCACATCATCTGGCCCATGCGCTTCGTCTTGCCGCACGTGTCCGCATTGCGTCCGCGTTGGTTATTGCGCCTCGGGCTCTTTGTTTACGATCACATCGGTGCGCGCAAACGCCTGCCCTCCTCCAAGAGCGTGAGGCTCGGCCGCCGTGCGCTTGGCGAGCCTTTGCAAGATCACCTCAAGCATGGATTCATGTACTCGGACTGCTGGGTGCAAGACAGTCGCTTGGTGGTTCTCAATGCGATGGATGCGGCGGCTCGCGGCGCGGTTGTTCTCACGCGAACACGGTTTGAATCGGCGACCGCCGACGGCGGTGTGTGGCGGGTTGATGTGCGAAATACCGTCACCGGCGAACGCCGTCAGCTAACGGCGCGCGGCATCGTCAATGCGGGCGGTGCCTGGGTCGGAGACATTATCGAAAACCGCCTGCATGGGGCGAGCCGTAAACAGGTGCGTTTGGTTAAAGGAAGTCATATCGTCGTGCCGCGTCTTTATGAAGGCGAGCATGCTTACTTTCTGCAAAATCCCGACGGACGAATCGAGTTCGTCATTCCCTACGAGCAGCGCTACACACTGATCGGCACGACGGACGTTCCCTATGCCGGAGACCCGAGCGACCTCGACATTTCTGCCGAAGAGACTCACTATCTTTGTCAGAGCGTCAATCGCTATTTCAAAAAACAAATTACGCCCGCCGATGTCGTGTGGAGTTACGCCGGAGTGCGGCCGCTGTACGACGACGATGCCGCGAGCGCCGCGGCCGTTACTCGCGACTACGAACTTGAGCTTATGGCTGGCGACGGCGTGCCCGCGTTGCTTTCCGTGTTCGGCGGCAAGATCACGACATACCGGAAATTGGCCGAGCACGCGTTGGAAAAACTGCAGCCGTATTTGGGGGGCTCAAGCGAGTCTTGGACCGGTCATACCCCGCTTCCCGGCGGCAATATTCCCGCCAGCAAAAAGCCCGACGACGACTTCGAGCGATTCGTCGCTCATTCGCAAACTCGCTGGCCGTTCGTTCCGCCGGCAACGTTGCGGCGCCTGGCGCGTGCTTACGGTACGCGCATTGGGCACATTCTCGCGAACGCCAAATCGTTATCCGGTCTCGGCGACGACTTCGGCGGCGGGCTGTCGCAGGCAGAGATCGACTATCTTTGCGAACACGAGTGGGCGCAGACTGCGGACGACATTCTCTGGCGTCGCTCGAAAATGGGTTTGCATGTTCCGCAGGATACGCGAGAGAAGTTGCAGCGCTATTTGGAGAAGAAGCCGCTAGCTACTAGCCGCTAG
>CAZQYC010000181.1:0-3862 GCA_964597495.1 uncultured Steroidobacteraceae bacterium
GGCGCGCCGTAACCTGCGTCCATGAAGAATTCCTTAACCGCATGCACCAAGCGCAGCGCCGCACGCGTCTCTTTCGCAATTTTTATCGCCTCGTCGAGTCCGCGTAGCGAGCTTGAGCTGCCGTCGATGGGTACTAGGATTTTCTTGTACATGGTTCGATCCCCGTTACTTGAGTAGGGTGCAGCATAACGACCTGCTTATTGCGATTCACCCGGAATTTCCCGCACGCGGCACGCGGAAACACGTGCCGCGAACGACGTGCGAGCGTAAAAAACCCAAGGGTCGGGCGACACGGAAATATCCGTAATTGGGAAGGGAAACCAACTATGCCGCACTCATTAAAGAGGGCGCAGCATGACTATCGAGTCGCCTGACTCGATACCCCTCGCAAATCACTCCACGGCGGAAGAGAAACAACGCATGCCAACCGAAACACAATGTCCGTTCAAACACTCCAGCGGCGGTACTTCGAATCGAGACTGGTGGCCGGCTCAGCTGCGATTGGACATCCTGCATCAGCATTCTTCCAAGTCCGATCCGATGGAAAAGGAGTTCAACTATGCACAAGAATTTAAGAAGCTCGATCTGGCGGCGTTGAAGAAAGACCTCACTGCGCTGATGACCGACTCGCAAGAGTGGTGGCCAGCCGACTTCGGGCACTACGGTCCTTTGTTCGTGCGCATGGCGTGGCACAGCGCCGGCACGTATCGCACCGGCGACGGTCGTGGCGGCGGCGGCAGAGGGCAGCAGCGCTTCGCGCCGCTCAACAGTTGGCCCGACAACGTCAGCCTGGATAAAGCGCGGCGTTTGTTATGGCCGATCAAACAAAAGTACGGCCGGCAAATTTCGTGGGCCGACTTGATTATTCTGACGGGCAACGTCGCACTGGAATCGATGGGCTTCAAGACATTCGGTTTCGGCGGCGGTCGGGCGGATGTGTGGGAGCCCGATCAAGATATTTTCTGGGGCAACGAGAAAACTTGGCTCGCGGGCGACAAACGTTACTCGGGAAACCGCGAGCTGGAAAATCCGCTCGCGGCCGTGCAGATGGGATTGATTTATGTGAATCCCGAAGGTTCCAACGGCAATCCGGATCCGCTCGCCGCCGCCAAAGATATTCGTGAAACGTTCGCGCGCATGGCGATGAACGACGAAGAAACCGTTGCATTGATTGCAGGCGGGCACACCTTCGGCAAGACGCACGGCGCCGGACCGGCATCGCAAGTGGGGCCGGATCCTGAGTCGGCCGGCCTCGAAGAACAAGGGCTCGGTTGGAAAAGCAGCTTCGGCACTGGCAAAGGCGCCGACACCATCACCAGCGGATTGGAAGTCACCTGGACCACCACGCCGACCAAGTGGAGCAACAACTTCTTTTGGAATCTCTTCGGCTACGAATGGGAGCTGACGAAAAGCCCGGCCGGCGCACATCAGTGGATCGCCAAAGGCGCGGGCGCAACGATTCCGCACGCATTCGATCCGTCGAAGAAGCTTAGGCCGACGATGTTGACCACGGACCTCTCGTTGCGCTTCGACCCCGCATACGAGAAAATTTCGCGGCGCTTCATGGAGAATCCGGATCAATTCGCAGATGCCTTCGCGCGTGCCTGGTTCAAGTTGACTCATCGCGATATGGGTCCGCGTACGCGTTACCTCGGACCTGAGGTTCCGGCAGAAGCGCTGCTCTGGCAAGACCCCATTCCCGCCATAGACCACAAGCTAGTCGACGACAACGACATCGCGGCTCTTAAGACCAAAGTACTCGCGTCGGGCTTATCGGTTGCGCAATTGGTCTCAACCGCCTGGGCGTCGGCCTCCACTTTTCGTGGCTCTGACAAGCGCGGCGGCGCAAATGGCACGCGTATTCGTTTGGCGCCACAGAAAGACTGGCCCGTCAATCAGCCGGCTCAACTAGCAACGGTGTTGAAGATACTCGAGCGCGTTCAAGGCGAATTCAACAGTGCACAGTCGACCGGCAAGAAAATTTCGCTTGCCGATTTGATCGTGCTCGCCGGTTGTGCCGGCGTCGAGCAAGCGGCGAAGAATGCTGGTCAGACATTGACGGTACCGTTCGCACCGGGGCGCATGGACGCCACGCAAGCGCAAACCGATGTTGAATCCTTTGCCGTACTCGAACCGCTGGCCGACGGCTTCCGTAACTTCCAGAAAGCCAGGTATTCGATCTCACCCGAGGAACTGCTGCTGGATCGCGCACAACTCCTCACGCTCACCGCGCCGGAGATGACGGTGCTCATGGGCGGTTTACGCGTGCTGAATACGAACGTTGGCCAAGTTCAGCACGGCGTTTTTACCAGACGGCCGGAAATACTGACCAACGACTTCTTCATCAACCTGCTTGACATGAACACGGAGTGGAAGCCGACATCGAACGATGCGGAGTTATATGAAGGACGTGATCGCAAGACCGGCGCATTAAGATGGACTGGCACGCGCGTCGATCTTGTGTTCGGCTCTAATTCGCAGCTGCGATCGCTGGCCGAGGTGTATGCAAGCTCGGATGCGCAAGCGAAGTTCGTTCGTGACTTCGTAGTAGCCTGGAACAAAGTGATGAATCTCGACCGCTTCGATCTTTCGTGACGGATGAAAAGCCTCGTTTCGGATTTGGAAAAAAACTTGCTAACGACAGTAATCCGGAGAACCTTGTGAAGACGCATCATGAGTCGGTTCATGTGGAGTAGCCGTGAATCGAACGAGAGCAAGATGGGCAAAGAACCTCCAAGCGACGCCTATCCGCCGCAGGAGATAGCTCGGGAGGTCGAGCGCATCGGCGTGGTGAAGGCGCACGCGGATGCTCTCACATTGCTCGTGCTGGCCGTACTGGCCGGCGCCTTCATTTCGCTCGGCGCACTGTTGTTCACTGTGGCGGTCACTGAGTCCAGCTTTGGCTTCGGTCCGACGCGCCTGATCGGCGGCATCAGTTTCTGTCTCGGATTGATTCTCGTCGTAGTGGCAGGTGCCGAGCTGTTCACCGGGAACAACCTTATCGCCATGGCCTGGGCCAGTCGGTTGATTAGCCTCCGAGAGGTCATGCGAAACTGGTTCCTTGTCTACGCCGGCAATGTGATTGGCTGTCTTGGAACAGTTTTGCTTGTCATGTGGGCCGACATTGCCGCTCTAGCGAACGGTGCCGTCGGTGAGACAGCCGTGCGTATCGCAAGCGCCAAGGCGAACCTTCCCTTAGTCGAAGCCTTCACGCGCGGCATTCTGTGCAACGCGCTTGTTTGTCTCGCCGTATGGCTCGCGATCGGCGCGCGCAGTGTGACCGATAAGATTCTGGCGATTCTCTTCCCGATCACTGCCTTCGTTGCCATCGGCTTCGAACACTCGATTGCGAACTGGTTCTTTCTCCCGTTCGGGCTTGCCGTCGATACGCACGGTGTTGTGTCGATAACCGGCGCCGTCAAGAACATTATCGCGGTGACGGCCGGCAATGTCGTCGGCGGCACTTTGCTCGTTGCCGGCGTGTACTGGATCGCTTATTTGCGAGGCGAACGTATCCGAAGGGATCGAGCGGAGTAAATCGGCAGTTCGACAAGGCGCGTGAAAAAGCCAAGGTGCGCTAGGACTCGCGACGGGCGATAACCGACCGCCGATCGACTGTCGCAATGCATGGACGCCGAACAAGGCAGTTCCATCGATATTTACCGTGTAGATCGGCTACAAATACTGAGGGAGACTGACGCTAAAGTTGATTCGCAATCGTGTCGCGGTACAAGGATAGCCGTCGAAACCATTGGACCGCATTTAAAGGGCCTTCGTGGAGAGATTTCCTAATACCGCGCACACCACGACAGCATGATCTCGTCGGGTTGTATGGACAACGCGAGTTGAGACTTCTCCGTTT
>CAZQYC010000182.1:0-3837 GCA_964597495.1 uncultured Steroidobacteraceae bacterium
CGCCGCCAACAAGTGATTGTGTGTCGGCTGATGGATGCCGCGCATGGAACGTTCTCCAAAACTCAGACATATTTTTAGCTGAAGCCTATTCGATCGAGTGAATCGTCAATCTCAGCGACTTTTTCTCAACAACCTTTTGGGTCCGCGAAATTATCTTTGCGGCGATTGCGGCGCGCTGCCAATGAATGGGCAATTCGCATGTCGGATAGCGCCGACGTCTGTGCGGCGTGGAAATTCTTGTAGGACAATTCGCCGTGCGCCCATCAAACGAATCGTCGCCTCAGGCTCGAATCCATCGTCGAACCCATAGCGCACCCTAAATTTCAAATCGTGCTCGCTTGCGCCCGCTTTCCGAGCATCGAGCGTTTCGTTTGCACTCCGCCGTTCCACACGTCTGTTACTTACGCATGACAATCAAGCGCGATTCTTATTGACCTTGCTGTTTACTATTTTCCTTCTTTCTTTCCGCGTTTAAATCGTCACGGCGCTCGGTGCGGTTACGCACAGACGCTCTTTCGGCCGCGCACTACGTTGCGCCCATGCCAATCGCAACACAGCCATCGTTCACCGCTTCCATTTCGACAACCGCTTTGAGCGGCACGCCGCAGTTCGCTCCGCCGCTTTCGAGTCGCGAACGCATGTTTCTCGCCAGCGATATTTTGCCGCCTTGCGACTTCATCGCCTTCTTGTTCGCCGCCTATGTGTGTTCGATCGTGTATTCGCTGGCGGCGCTGCCTGCACCTGCTCTCACCGCGACACCCGGCTTAGTGTGGATGTATCGCAGCAACATGGCATTGCTCGGCGCTTCGTTAGCGGCATTCGTTCTGTACGACCAGCAGTTCGCCAACTTGGTAACGCGAGCAACTCGCGCAACTACCGTAGCGGTAATTCGCTCCTTCCTATTCCGCTTCGCCATCGTGGCGATGCTCGTCACCGTTATCGGCAATGCAACCGAACTGCTCGATGCGCTGCCGAGAACGTGGCTGGCCATGTGGCTCATGACGAGCCTGGCGTTCACCGCGCTCGCCCGCTGGATAGCCGCGCGACACGTGCGCAGATTGCAATGCCGCGGAGCATTGAACGAATCGATTGCCGTGATCGGCGCGGGCCCGATCGCCGACAGCATCGATAGGCAGTTGCGTCAATCGAAGGCTCAGAATGTCGAACTGGTCGGAATTTTCGATGAGGCGCTTGGAACCGACGACGGCAATTTGGGCACCGCGTCGATCTGGCCCGTGCACAAGTTCGAGCGCCTGCTTGAACTCGCCCGCTCGCGCCGACTTGATTGGATCGTGATCGCATTGCCGGAATCGGAAGCACCGAGAATTCAATACCTCGTGCAACGCTTGCAAGCGCTTCCGGTGCCGATCGCTTTGTGCCCGCAATCCGTAGGCTCCCGGATGTCGTTCAAAGCGATCGACTATGTGGGCGCCGGATTGCCCGTCATTTTATTAGCGGATCGACCGATCAAACGTTGGAACGCGATCTTGAAATCCGCCGAAGACCTCGTGCTCAGCTGGCTGTTGGCGCTACTGCTCCTCCCTGTCTTTGCGGCGATTGCGCTGGCCATTCGCTTGGACAGTCGCGGCCCCATCGTTTTCAAGCAGCGGCGCCACACGTTTAACAACACCGAATTCGACATCTACAAGTTTCGGACGATGGAGTGGCAGCCGGAAGCGACACGGAGCGAGCTGAAGCAGACTGCGCGAAACGATCCGCGCGTAACGCGTATCGGCCGCTGGCTGCGGGAAACGAGTCTCGATGAGTTGCCGCAACTATTTAATGTGCTGCGCGGGGAAATGTCATTGGTCGGCCCGCGACCGCATGCGGTGAACATGCGTACCGAGGACCGGTTGGGTTCGGAAATCACCGACCGCTACGCGCACCGTCATCGCGTGAAGCCCGGCATGACGGGCTGGTCTCAAGTCAACGGCGCACGCGGCGCCACCGACACCATCGCGCAACTCAAGCGGCGGATCGATTTGGATCTCTACTACGTCGATCACTGGTCGCTCGGCCTGGACATCAAAATCCTGCTGATGACATTCAAGGTCGTCGTTAAACGAACGAATGCGTATTGATCCAATGATCGATCCAATGATCGCCACTCCCCGTGCCGTCCGCGCGCTCGTCGACGACAAGACGCATCACGACCACGCGCTGTTCTTCAACGGCCTGTTGCCGATCATGGATTTGACAAGCTTCATCTGCGCCACACATATCGCAAAGACCATCGTGATGCTCAGTACAGGGAATGTTTCTCATAGCCATCCCTTCGACGATCGGCTGCTCATGATGATCGCCGTCCTAGCGCCGGCGCTCTTGTATGACCGGCGTTTCATCGCAGTGGCTAGCCGTGCGCAAATGGGAGCGCTGGTCCGCTGTTACTTGACGGGTTTCTCGCTGCTAACGGGCGCCATGCTCGCGCTAATCGCGATCGTCGGCATCCTGCCTTCGCTGCCGCATAGACAAATTGCCATCTGGCTTGCTCTGGCCTTCGGCTTTACCGCGTTGACACGCGTAGCGGTCGCCGCAGCCGTGCTTCGCTGCGTGCAAAAAGGCCTACTCACGGAGGTGGTGGCCATCGTCGGCGCGAGTCCCCGCGCCGATCGCTTGACGGCATTCCTTCGCAGCGCGAAACCGGTCACTCCCTTACTACTCGGCGTTTTCGACGATGAACCGCCGCTGACACTGGTTGACCCAGGTTTGAATGTGACCGGCTCCAACGCGCTTAGTGCATCTCTGCATAATGTTTCGGGAAATATCGACGACTTGATCGCCCTAGGTAAAACGCGGCGCATCGACTGGATCTTTCTCGCCCTTCGCCATGCCGACGAGGAAAAAACGGCGTCGATCGTGCATCGCTTGAAAGCGTTGTCGGTACCCGTCGCGCTATGCCCGCCCACATTGGCAATCGATCCTGACGCCAAGCGAGTGGACTACATAGCCGACGCGATGCCGGTGACGCTATTGCAATACCCAAAGCAGGGCTGGCCGACCGCGATTCGTTCGATCGGACAATTCCTGCCGCGCTGGATCGTCACACTGACCACCTTGACGGGATTGCTGATACAGGCAATGTGGTCGCGACTGCGCACAGCGAGCCCTGCCTCGCCCACTTCAGGAACGCTCACCTGTGAATTGGACAACTACGACCTCGATGGATTCATGAACGTCGTGCGCGACTACGGCCAACACCGATTCGGCTATGTCGTGACGCCGAATACCGATCACTTCGTCCGCCTTCACGACGACTCGGCATTTCGCGGCCTATATGCCGCGGCGGAGTACGTGTTGATGGATAGCCGCTTTCTGGCAAAGATCCTGCGCCTCATGAGCGGCATGCAGCTGCCGGTTTGCACGGGAAGCGATCTCACCGCCGAGCTGTTCGCGAGCCTCGCGCCAGCGGACCGAATCGTCATCATCGGCGGCAGCGACCCGCAAGTGGCCGAATTGGCAGCGCGCCATTCGCTTAAACACGTGGCACACCACAATCCCCCGATGGGATTCATCCGCGACGAAACCGCCGTGGCGGCCTGCGTGCAATTCATCGAATCGCACAGTCCGTTCCGTTACTGCCTGTTGGCAGTCGGCTCTCCGCAACAAGAACAACTTGCACGGCGTCTGCAAGAGCGCGGTATCGCACGCGGGCTGGCCCTCTGTGTCGGCGCATCGATCGATTTTCTCACCGGCGTCGAAAAACGCGCACCACTCTGGATGCAGCGCCACGCCGTGGAATGGATGTACCGCTTGATGCAAAATCCGAAACGCCTTGCGAAGCGCTACTTGATCCGCGGACCGCGAATATTCTGGCTGCTTCGCAAAACGAAGTTCGTG
>CAZQYC010000183.1:0-3796 GCA_964597495.1 uncultured Steroidobacteraceae bacterium
CGTGACCGCGCAGGTGCCCTCCACCTCGCTCGATCCGTATGGGCAACTGATCAAGATGCTCATGCCGCGTGCGATCAGTGTCGGTATCTTCGACTTCAACGGCTTGCCGCTGTGGTGGTCCGAAGGCATGGAGAACCCAGAGCTGCAGGATTTGATCGAAGAAGCCCGCAACGGCGATGCCGAACTGCTCGCGAATCGCGCTGCTGGCTTCGCACGCGCTTCGAACGGCGATTCGGCCTATATCTTCGTCATGCGCGACGGACGCAACGGGGTGCTCGGCTATCTGGGCGCAATATCGCCCGATACCGCCAGCGGCGCGCGGCCGTTCAACAGCGTCTACGGATTATTGCGGCCCGCTCTCGACGTGCTGACGCGCGAGCTAGGCAATCAATACAACATCGAGGATTTGCAGCGCAGCCTATCGGCCCGCGATAGCGACCTTGAGCTGCTCATGAATACGAGCCGCGAGGACGATGCCAATGCCGATGATTTCGACTATTTGGTCCGCAGTTGCACCAAACATTTGCGTTGCACGCTGGGCGCACTCTTAATTCCGGAAAAAAACATTTCACTTTGCGTGCCGGGCGAAGGCGTTGCGCAAGGTACCGGCTCGGAAATGCTTGCACGAACGCATAAACATCTGCTCGCTTGGTCGCAAGTGCAGCGGCGCACGATGGCGCTCAACAAGGTCGCACCCGGCGGACCGTTAGGCGCGGTCCCGTACAAAATTCTGGCGTGTCCCATCATGCAGGGCGCGCAGCGCGTAGTCGGAATTCTCGTCTTGTTCAAATCGGCCAATGCCGCCGACTTCGAGCTTAGGCAGATTCGCATTGCCGAATTGCTGTCGCGCCGAATCGCACACGTCCTGCAAAACGCCTACGACGTCGCCACTGGATTGTTGACCCGTTCCGCGCTTGAAAAGCGGGTTGCTGCCGCTCTTGCGAATACTCCCGCAACCGCCTCGCATAGCGTGATCTATGTCGACATCGATCGCCTGCACGTGCTCAACGAAAACCACGGCATGCATGTCGGCGACGAAGTCATCGCGCACGTTGGCGAAACGCTCCGCGATGGCGTAACCGCTCGCATGGCCGCCGCAAGAATTTCCGGCGATCGTTTTGCCATTTTTCTTCCCGATTCCGGATTGGACGCGGCACAACAAGTTGCCTGGGGTTTGTGCCGCAACTTGGAGCAAGTCGGGTACCGGCTGGACAACAAGCGCATCGACGTATCGGCCAGTTTCGGCATCGCGCGGGTAACGGCGGCGTCGAAACATCCGTTGTCGCACGCACTGGCGGCCGCGGAAGTCGCTTGCAAAGCGGCGAAGGATCGCGGACGCGCGCGCGTCGAGGCTTACCAAGAAGCGGATCAAAGCATTATCCGCCGACACGAAGACGTGATGCTCCTCGGCAATGTGCGTGACGCGCTGGCGAACGATAGTTTTCGTTTGGAAGCACAGCCGATTATCTTGCTTGGCGGCAATGAAACCCGCCATCCAGGTCCTCGCCGGCCATTCCGCCGTTTCGAATTGTTGTTGCGGATGATCGATATCAACGGCGAAAGCATTGCGCCCGAGAAATTCTTGTCAGCCGCGGAACGGTATCAACTCGCCCCGGCCATCGATCGCTGGGTCGTGCAATTCGTCATGGAAATTCTCTCTTCGCAGGCCGCGAAGCTTGCAGGACTCGGCGTGCACTTTGCGGTGAACATCTCCGGCCAGTCGATCGGCGACGACAGCTTTCCCGGTTACTTGGAAGACAAACTGAAAGAATATCAACTGCCGCCGTCGCTGGTCTCGTTCGAACTGACCGAAACCGCGGCGGTGACCAACATCGTGCGCGCCGAAGCGCTCATGCGCCGGTTGCGCGACATGGGACATGAAATTGCGCTTGATGATTTCGGCCGCGGACTTTCGTCGCTTACCTATTTGCAGTCATTACCGGCTTCCTATTTGAAAATCGATGGGGCGCTGGTGCGTGACGTCGTCGGCAACCCGCGCGCGCAGGCGATGATCAGCGCCATCGTGCAGCTGGCCGACGCCATGAAACTGAAGACGACCGCCGAATGCGTGGAAAACGAAGCCATCGAACTTGCCGTGCAGCAGCTCGGCGTCCACTACGGTCAAGGATTTCACATCGGGCGCCCGCGTTCGCTCGAAGCGGTGCTGAAGGATTTGCTTGCCGAAGCCTCGGGCGGCGCCGCTACCAGCGTCATCATGAAGGGCATTTCCCGACTTGCGGGCTAACTCCTATTAAAGCCCGAACCGCTCTCGGCGTAGAATCGCCCGCGGCAATCGTCTTTTCGGTCCTTCACTGCTAAAGCCCGATTCTTCGGAACTCCTATGGCCTCCCGTTTTCGTGCGGTTTCCATTTTCGCAGTCGGCATTGCGATCGGCGCCAGTCTTTCGCTTGGTTATACGGCATGGGCCGCTCGCGACGGCCGAACCGCGCCGATCATTGCTTGGCGGAATGCGCAGTTATTCGCCGAAGTCTACGAACGCATCAAACAAAACTACGTCGATGAAATTCCGGACGGGCGGCTTATCGAATCCGCAATACGCGGATCGATGGCCGGACTCGACAAGTACTCCGCTTATTTGGACGAAAAGGAACTCGAAGAAATGCGCCGGAATACTGCCGGTGCGTATTCCGGCGTGGGCATCGAAATTGCGCTGTTTGAAAACACTATCAATGTACTTGCCGTAATCGACGACTCGCCGGCGGCACGTGCCGGTATTCGCGCCGGCGATACGGTGGTTTCCGTGGACGATATTCCCGTCGATGCCGCGACCATCGCCCTAGCGGCCGAACGCATGCGCGGAAAATCCGGCTCGAAGGTGAAGCTAACCTTGCTTCGCGATCGCGTGGCACAACCGTTCGAGGTAGTTCTGATTCGCGACACCGTTCAAATGCACACCGTGAAACGCGATGTGCTCGAACCCGGCTATGGCTACTTGCGGATCACCCAGTTCAATGAAAACACCGGCGTGGACTTTGCGCACGAGCTTGCCAAGTTGCAAAAGGAGGCGCCGTTAAAGGGCTTGGTGCTCGATCTGCGGAACAATCCCGGCGGCGTGTTGGACGCGGCCGTAGCCGTGGCCGATGCGCTGCTTGACGACGGCGTCATCGTGACCGCCGACGGCCGCACGGAGGAAGCAAAGTTCGAGATGCATGCTCATGCCGGCGATCTCATGAATAAGGCGCCGATCGTCGTTTTGGTAAACGGAGGTTCGGCGTCGGCGTCGGAAATAGTGGCGGGTGCGCTCCAAGATCACAAGCGGGCCGCACTGATCGGCCAAACCACCTACGGAAAGGGATCGGTGCAATCCGTCATGCCGCTGACGGGCGGCGGTGCGCTCAAACTCACGACTTCGCGCTATCACACGCCATCAGGCGCCTCGATCAACGAACACGGTATCGTTCCCGACGTCGTCATCGACAATTTGGCACAGCAAGCGTCCCCCGCACCCAAAAGCGGAGCCCGCTTATTAATGGATGACGCCGAGGTGCGGGTCGCGTTGAAACATTTGCGGAGTACATGAAGGAAACCGAATGATGAATTCGAAGCGCTCCATTTCACCCCCCGTTTCTCCGTCGTGGACGCCCACACGTCCCATGGCCGCGAGCATACTCCTGTGGTTTAACTTGCTTGCGCTGGCGATCGGTCTCGCGCAACTCACCGTTGGAGAGTCGAAGTCGAACAACCTCGTCATCACGGTGGCCGCCTTAACTTGGTTAGTAATGAGCGCCGTACTCGTTCGCGTCTTGCCGTCGCTCAAACCGCGAGTTTGGTTGGG
>CAZQYC010000184.1:0-3791 GCA_964597495.1 uncultured Steroidobacteraceae bacterium
TGGCGGAACCGACGCACATGTCGGCCGAACAGATTCTTTCGATCGTTCGCCAAACCGGCGAGCATATTTCCAAGGCCACGGTTTACAACACGCTGAAGGTGCTAGTGGACAGTGGACTCGTCCGGCAGATCCATCTCGATCCCGACCGCTCGGTGTATGACTCCACCCGCGCAAGTCACCATCACTTCCATGATGTCGACAGCGGTGCATTGTGGGACATCAAGCCGGACGATATCGAATTTAGCCGGCTTCCGCCGCTCCCGCCCGGCATGGAAACCGCCAGCGTCGAAGTGGTCATCCGCGTTCGTAAACGCAATTCAGCGTAACGCTTTCCCGCGCCGCAACGACCCCGTATACTGCGCGCCCTTTTGACGCCGACTTAGCTCAGTTGGTAGAGCATCTCATTCGTAATGAGGGGGTCGGGGGTTCAAATCCCTCAGTCGGCACCAATCTCCCGCTAGTAATGACGTATGTCATTACTAGCGGGAGATTGAAGATGATGCGCAAGCAATCAGGAGCCCGCTCACCCACGCCGCATCGGCTGCGGCAGTTCGTGCGAAATCGCTCGGTGCAATTGCTGCGAATCGCGTGATGGCTCGACATTCAGTTCCGCTGCCAGCACGCGCTGACAACGCTGATAGGCTGCAACGGCTTCCGCGAAACGACCCAGCTGGCGATAGCACTGCATCAGCAGGCGATATAGCTCCTCGGCGGTGGGATCCGCCTCGATGCCTTGCTGGTATAACGATAGGGCTTCATGCCACTGCTCCAGTCCTTCATATTGCTTGCCGTAATGCACTATGCCGCGCAAGAACTTCGATCGCAGCCGTTCGCGCTGCGCTACTGCTCGGGCGCTTTCGTCGTTCGGCAAGAAGGCGCCTTGATAAAGTTCAACCAGCCGGCGCGGCGCGATGTTGGTGGGCGTAACCGCTTCTAATCGATCGGTGAGATGTTCGAAAGCCCAGGAGTCCAACCAGCAATCTTCCGCGTTTAGCGACAATTGCCCCATGTGCGTAATGATGCATTTGTCGCCGATAAGTCGGCGCAGGCGATGTAAGGTCGTTTCCAGGGCAGTCCTGGCCATGTCGCCATCGCTGTCCGGCCACAGTGCGCCGGCAATCGCTGCGCCGCTTACGTTGCGGCCGCCAAAGCTCACCAGCATGCGCAGCAGTTCGAGCGGCTTGTGATGCGCCTTGCCGCCGAAGTAGAGAGGCTCGCCGTTTTTAACCACGGCAAATCGGCCCAGCGTATAAACGCGGAGCGACCACGGCCACTTTTCACTGAATAAGTGCGGCGGGGGTTGCAAGCGCATTTTTACGATCATCGTCGACACGTAGTCACGCTGAATGCCGGCATTGAGCGCCATCGCGTACAGTGCCGCCATGTCTTCTCGGCGGCACCACATGGACATGCACACTCCTGTCTCGTGGCCTAAATCCAGGGAGCTACGCAATGCGTCGAGTGCGCCTTCGCGATCTCCCTTGAGGCGCAAGAGATGGGCGCGTACGTGCAAGCAGTAGCAATCGAATAACTTACTGCTGCTGCGTCGGCTGACTGCATAGGTTTGCTCGAGTACGGCAAAGGCTTCGTCAAGACGTTCCAATTGCGCGAGCGCGCAAGCTTCGCACAGCATTGACGACATCATCGCGTAGACGAAACTTCCTTCCGTCGAAATCTGTCGCGCACGTTGCGCGCTGTCGAGTGCGCGCACTGCGTTGCCTTCTTGCAGCGAGAATAACGAGTTGTAAATGTTGTAGAAGGGCTTCGCCATCTGCGACTGTTCGGCGCGCGCGTGCTTGAGCTGCATTAGACTGCGCGCTGCATCGAGAGCGCCGACGCGCACCTGTCCGCAAATGCCGAACAAAAGCAGCATTCCGTCGAGTCCATGCAATTCGGCGGATTCCGCAAGCGCTAGGCCTTCGTTGACGGCCTGCATGCATTCATCGAGCGAGCCTGTGCAGTAGTGGTAAATGGTCCGCATCAGCTTCCAGGCGATGAGTTCTACCGGGGGCAGCACGCAGTTATGGGTGACCGGCTCCAGGGTTTCCAGTAATTCCTGCATGCGGCCGAGTTCGCCGCGCCATGAGTAATACGCCAGTAAGGGGATCGCCTGTAGTACTTTGCGGCGCGCGTCAGGTTCGCGGCGGAAAACTTCTTCGGCGCGGCTGCCGATGGAGATGAAATCGGGATGATCCGGCCGGGTAAAACGTAGGGCATCCAGATAGGTAAATAAGCTGAAGGACAAGCTATCTGCATCCGGCTGAGAACGTCCTTGCGCCAGAGTTGCATAGCGGTCTATCCACGGGCGCATGGGGGTGTAGTTGTGGCATTCAATGACGTAGCTTTGGATAATGCCGATCCACGTGTGGTACAGGGCCGACGTATCGGGGCACATCTCGAATTGCTTGAAAGCACGTTCGAAAAGTGTGCGGGCCTCCGCCGGAGCGGTGCCCAATTGACACGCCCCTTGCAGATAGAGCGACCAGGGATTCTCTTCACGCAGGTCGCTCGGGAAGCGATCGATAATCGTCTGCAGCGTTTGTCCTTTTCCTTGTTCCAAATAGGATCGTGAGTGGTGTAAAACAAGATCGCCTGCTTCGTTCCACAGCATTTCTTGCTGCAGCAGTTCGATCGCGGCTTCGACATCGCCCATCTCGACCATCAAGCGTGCACTGTGGGCTTTCAATTCGCGCAGCTCGACTTTACCGAACGTTTCCATCGCGCGATTGACGAGGAATGCGCGGAATAGCGGGTGGTACTCGTAGCTGCCGGCGGCCCGCCGGGTCGTGAAATAACCGCGTCGCGCCAGGTCGTTGAGCAGCATTCCGCACTCGTCGCGGCCGGTAACTTGGCGGGCGAGATGTTCGGTGATTTTTTTTGGGAATGCGGTCTTGATCAAAATTTCCTGTTCAACCGAACTGCGGTGCCGAAATATCTCGTTGGCGAAATAATCGAATACGACATGATCGTGCGCGAGCGCCACTTCGCATACGGGTTCGCCGCTGACGGCAACCGCGGATTCTGTCAGCAGCACGATGCCTGCGGCCCAGCCTTGGGTGCGGCGATGCAAATTTTGCGCAAGGAGTTCCGGGGCAGCGACCGTGGACACGCGAGCCGCGATGAGCTCTGCCGTTTCGCTTTCCGTCAATCGCAATTCTTCTCCGGACAGAAGCGCAATGCGTCCCGAAGCGCGCAGTCGTGCGAAGGCACCGTGCGGTTCTTCACGGCTGATGACGAACACCCGGACATTCGCGGGAATTTCATCGAAGCCCTGTTGAATCGCTTCGTGGGTGCGCGCTGCCGTGTCGAGCCGTTGGTAGTCGTCCAGCACCACGACCCCAGGTTGCGGCAAGCGCGCGAACAGCTCACGAAAAAAGATGTGCGTAAAACTCGCCAGTTCGTCGCGTTGCTCTTCCCTTAACTGAGGCAAGGGTTCTCTGCCTTGCGAGCCGAAGGCGCCGGCGGCCAGTCCGAAACAATCGAAGAACGAAGCGACGTCGTCGTCGGTGGGATCGATTTGATACCACAGCGGTTTTGCTTCGAGCATCTCCAAGTAGCTTGCGATGAGCGTGGTTTTGCCCGAGCCGGGGGAGGCGACGATCCAAGTAATGGGTTGGACCCGAGTCGCATCGAGCAGATCGAATAAACGTTTGCGCGCCACCACGCCAGAGAGAACTGGACGTGTGATTTTGGCTGGCGGGCTTTCGCTCACGCAAGCCACGCGATTGTATTTGTACCCACTACGCATGACGGCGACCTCGGCAGGTAATGTGTCTCACCGTATGATTGTT
>CAZQYC010000185.1:0-3749 GCA_964597495.1 uncultured Steroidobacteraceae bacterium
CGCACGGTGCTCATCATGGCGGGCGGCACCGGCGGACATGTGTTTCCTGCGCTCGCTGCCGCGCGCGTATTGCGCGAGCGCGGATTCGAACCGGTATGGCTTGGAACGGAGCGCGGTCTCGAATCGCGGCTCGTGCCGCCAGCGAAAATCAGCATGGAATGGATTTCGTTCAGCGGCGTGCGCGGCAAGGGCGTAACGACACTCTTGCTGGCGCCGTTCCGATTGTTGCGCGCGGTGAAGCAAAGCATCGACATCATTAAGCGTCGCCGGCCCGACGTCGTGCTCGGCGCGGGTGGTTTTGTGTCCGGTCCCGGCGGAATTGCGGCGTGGCTTTTGAAAAAGCCGCTGGTGATTCACGAGCAGAATGCGGTGGCTGGCATGACGAACAAAATGCTGGCGCGCTTCGCAACGCGGGTTCTCGAAGCTTTTCCAAAAAGTTTCCCGGGATCGATCGATGCGCAAGCCGTTGGCAATCCCGTGCGTCGCGAGATCGTCAATCTGCCGCCTCCGGCCGAGCGGTTCAGCGAGCATCGCGGGCCGATCAAGTTATTCGTGTTCGGCGGCAGTCAGGGCGCCGCGCGTTTGAATGCAATCGTTCCCGCTGCACTCGCCTTGTTGCCGGAGCCCATGCGGCCCGAAGTCATTCATCAAGCGGGCGAGCGCCACTATCAACAGACCAGTGCGGTCTATCAGGAGCACGGTGTGGCGGCTCAAGTCCGCGCGTTTATCGACGACATGGCGCAAACGTATTCGTGGGCCGATTTGGTGATTTGCCGATCCGGCGCACTGACCGTTTCCGAACTTGCCGCCGCCGGCGTAGGCGCCGTATTCGTTCCCTTTGCATTGGCCGTCGACGATCATCAAACGCGCAATGCGCAGTTCCTGGTGACGGCCGATGCGGGGGTATTGATCGCCGAGCGCGACTTGACGCCAGAGCGTCTGGCGGATGAATTGAAAAAATTATTCATTGCTGGACGCGAACGTCTGGCTCAAATGGCGCAGAACGCCCGTGCGCAAGCCATCGTCGACGCCGATGTGCGTTTGGCGGACGCATGCATGGCCGTTGCAGGAGGTGCCGTATGACGCTTACGGTCACCGATCGCATGCGCCGCATTGGCTGCATCCACTTCGTCGGCATAGGCGGCGCCGGCATGGGCGGCATTGCCGAAGTGCTCGTCAATCTTGGCTATCAGGTCCAAGGTTCGGATTTGAAGCCGAATGCCGTGACCAAGCGATTGGAAGGGTTGGGCGCGAAGATCATGATCGGTCATGGCGCGCAGAATGTGGCGAACGCCGACGTGGTCGTGGTGTCGACGGCCGTTGCTTCCGAAAACCCCGAAGTGAAGCAGGCGCATGCGCAACGCATTCCCGTCGTGAAACGCGCGGAGATGCTCGGCGAATTGATGCGCTTCCGCTATTCGATTGCCGTGGCGGGTACGCACGGCAAGACTACGACCACGAGCATGGTGTCGAGTCTGCTCGCCGAAGGCGGGCTCGATCCGACCTTCGTGATCGGCGGTCGCTTGAAAAGCGCCGGTACCAATGCGCGTCTCGGCACCGGCAAGTACTTGGTCGCGGAAGCGGACGAGAGCGATGCGTCGTTCATGCACTTGCAACCGATGATCGCCATCGTCACCAACGTCGACGCCGATCACTTGGCGACGCACGACGGCGATTTCGAAAAGCTGAAGCAGAGCTTCGTCGACTTTCTGCACAACCTTCCTTTCTATGGTTTGGCCGTGGTATGCGTGGACGATACGCATGCCGCTTCTCTATTGCCGAAAATAAACCGGCCCATCGTGACGTATGGAGTCGAGTCGCCGGCCGACGTCTGCGCGACGAACGTTAAGCGAGAAGGTATGCAGTCGAGCTTCGATGTCCTGCGCGCCGGACGTTCAACGCTCAAAGTGCGGCTTAATTTGCCGGGCAAGCACAACGTGCTCAATGCGCTTGCGGCTATTGCCGTTGCAACCGAACTCGGAGTCGACGATGCCGCCATTCAAACAGCGCTGGCGAACTTCCAAGGCATTGATCGCCGTTTGCAGCAGTACGGCGATGTCGAGACACCGAAAGGTCGGATCACCGTCGTTGACGACTACGGACATCACCCAACCGAAATAGCCGCCACTTTGGAGGCTATTCGGCAAGGGTGGCACGGCCGACGCGTGGTGTTGGCCTTCCAGCCGCACCGCTACACACGCACTCACGATTTGCTGGACGACTTCGCGCGTGTCTTGGCCACGGCGGATGCCTTGATCGTCACCGAGGTCTACGCGGCAGGTGAAGCGCCGATCGCCGGTGCTGATGGTAAAGCCATCTGCCGAGCGGTTCGATCGCACGGCCGAGTGCAGCCGGTGTTCGTCGACAAAGTCGAACACTTAAGCGATGCCGTCGCACGCATCGTTCAAGACGGCGACGTCGTCGTCACGATGGGTGCGGGCAGCATCGGTGGCATTCCTGGCGAGCTCGTGCAATCGCTCGCAAAACAAAGTGCAGGTGGGAGGAGGGCATGATGGCACTCAAGCTTCCACCGGGTTTCGATGCGCGCGTCCTTATCAACGAGCCGCTATCCGATCACACGTCATGGCGCGTCGGCGGTCCGGCCGATGTGTTCTTTAAACCAGAGAGCATTGCTGACTTGAGCAGCTTTCTGCGCTCGCTTGCACCCGGTACGCCGGTCTTTTGGATCGGACTTGGTAGCAACTTACTGGTGCGTGATGGGGGCATTCGCGGCGTGGTGATCGCCACCTTGGGCGCGTTCAACGAACTCAAACAGATTGAAGGCGATGCCGTGTGGGCGAGCAGCGGCGTTACTTGCGCGAAACTCGCGAAGCAATGCGTGAAGTGGGGGTTGGGCGCGGGTGAGTTCTTTGCCGGCATTCCCGGCACCGTCGGCGGCGCGCTAGCCATGAACGCCGGCGCGTTCGGCGGAGAAACGTGGAATCACGTCGTCGAGGTCGAGACCATGGACAAGCAGGGCAACGTGCATCGGCGCAAGCCCGGTGAGTACCGCATTTCGTATCGACACGTGGAGGGTCCGCATGATGAGTGGTTTTTGGGCGCGCGTCTGCGTTTCGAATCGCGGTTTGGTGCGACCGATGCGGAAATCAAATCACTGCTCGCGCGCCGCAAGGCGACACAGCCGATCGGCGAACTCTCCTGCGGTTCCGTGTTTACGAATCCGCCGGGGGATCATGCCGCTCGATTGATCGAAGCTTCAGGCCTCAAAGGCTATCGCATCGGCGGTGCGCGAGTGTCGGAGAAGCACGCGAACTTCATCATCAACGACGGCACGGCGAGCGCCTCCGATCTCGAACAAATGATCGAACATGTGCGTGACACCGTTCGCCGCATTCACGGTGTGGTGCTTACACCGGAAGTGCGCATCGTTGGAGACGCCCCCACCCCAACCCTCCCCCGCAGCACAGGGGAGGGAGCAGAAAGTACTGCGTCGCCCCGCGCTGTGGGCGAGGAAAAAAAAGATCTCTCCCTCCCCCGTTCCACGGGGGAGGGCAGGGAGGGGGCAAAAAAGTTATGAACCGACAAATCGTCAATGCAAAAGAGTTCGGTCGCGTCGCGGTATTGCTCGGCGGTACCTCGTCCGAGCGCGAAGTGTCGCTCAATTCCGGCCGTAATGTGTTCGAGGCATTGCAGCGTCGCGGCGTGAATGTCGAAGTCGTCGATGGCACTACCGCATTGGTGGCCGCGCTGGTCGCCAAGCGGTTCGATCGCGTCTTCAACATCATGCA
>CAZQYC010000186.1:0-3660 GCA_964597495.1 uncultured Steroidobacteraceae bacterium
TCGTCGCGAGCGCTTCGATCCATCAGTATGTAAGCGGCGTTCACCCTGCCCGGTTCGCGAAGCGCGCGGCTCAGCGCATTCAGTTCCATATACGCCGCTCCGGCCAGATAAGGCTTGACGACATTGGTCACCATGAGATTAGCGACGGCACGATGTCCGTCGGTGGCTTGCACGCGAATCACGTCGCCGACCTTAGCATCCAATTTCTTCGCCAGATTGAACGGCAAAGTGATCCCGTCGTCCCGCATCGGCACGCCGGACATCCGCTCGTCGAGAACGCGATACAGATACGCGTTGGCCGGCAACCCCAAAATGGTGTCGCGCCGCTCGCGACTGCCGTTCGAAAGAATGACTTCGACACCGCGCACCGCTTCCACCGACAGCACGCCGGGCAGCCGGCCCACTTCCGTCAAGATCCGT
This sequence comes from uncultured Steroidobacteraceae bacterium, assembly GCA_964597495.1. Classification (GTDB taxonomy): domain Bacteria; phylum Pseudomonadota; class Gammaproteobacteria; order Steroidobacterales; family Steroidobacteraceae; genus CAZQYC01. The sequence continues at coordinate 421 of CAZQYC010000186.1, forward strand.
TCGTCGGCGGTTTCCGCAAAACTCAGTGTCGCATCCATGCGTTGCGCAATGCCGAAGGTAACGTCGACGATGTGATTCATCGAGATCGGAAAGTGCTGCGAGGTGATGAGCAACGCAAGCGCCAAGGAAATGCCGACGACCGTCGTTCCCGACCGGCGCGGAAACCGTACGATGCGCCGGATGACCATGCGCGTCTTGCCGTCGAGATTACGCGCAGCGCGCTCGATGTTCCCGCTCAAACGCCCGAAGCTCACCGGTGCCGGCGGCGCAAGCGCGGCCGCAGGCGGCAATTTGACCGCACGCAGCACTGCTTGCGCGGCGCCCAGCATTGCGGCGATCAAGGCAACCACAAGCGCCCAAAGATAAACGCTCAATTCGGCATTGAAGGTCAGATCGGGAATGCGGTAAACCTTTGCGTAAATCTCGGCCATCGAACCGCCGATCCATCGGCCAAGTGCCATGCCGAGCGCCGCTCCTAACAACGCAAAAGCGATGGCAAACTTTCCGTAGTGAAAGGCGATAGCGGCATTTCGGTAGCCGAACGACTTGAGCAGGCCGATATTGGACCGCTCCGTGGCTACCAGCCGCGAGAGCGAGACATTCAGCAAGAAAACGGCGACCAACAGAAAAATCGGCGGCATGACGGACGCCATGGTTTTAAGCGACGACAGCTCGTCCGCGAGAAACTGCGCCGACAACATGCGATCGCGTCCGTAGGCGCCGCGACCGCCGTGCCGCGCAAGCGTCGCATCGACGGCGCTTAGCGTATCGCGAATATTCGCTCCCGGCGCAAGGCGCATCACGACGTCGTTGAACGCGCCGTCGACATCGAAGGCACGCGCCAGCGATTCGCGGTTCATCCACAGGACACCGAAGCGCGCCGGTTCCGGCAGCATCGCCCCCGGAGCGACTGCAAACACGAACTCCGGACTGCTGGCGATGCCGACGATCTCCAGGGTTCTCTTGCGGCCGTAAATCAGCGCGTCGCACTTCATCCCCGGCGCCAGAAAATTCGCCTCGGCGAAGGCTTCGTTGACCAGCACTTCGTTGTCGCGCGTCGCGTCAGGCCAGCGGCCGGCGCGCAGGAGCACGTCGTTAACACGAGGTCTTCGGTCCGAGGGCAGCGACACCAAGCGCGCCGAGACCGGGTCGGATTTGCCGGCCAGATCCAAGAGGCCGATGCCGGAAACCCGCGTTTCGAAACTATTGATGCCAGGAATGGCTCCCAGCCGGTTGGCCACAGGATTCGGTGCGCGCACGACGGACGCGGCCATGTCCGCCATTCGCGCCGAATCGTAGTATTCGTCGCGCGCTCGTTCGAGCGAATCGTACATGCCGGTGGCCATCACGAACAACGCGATCCCGCAGGCCAGCACACCGGACACGGCAATGGCCTGTGCCCGCAATCGTTTCAGATCGCGCAACAGCTTGCGATCCAGCGACGGCAGGCGAATCACCAGTGCAAATCTCGCGGCGGAATGCGGCGGGGATTTTCTTCGACCGAACGAATCAAGCCGTCGGCGAACCGCACGACTCGATCGCCGATCTTGGCAATGTCGGCATTGTGCGTGATCAAGAGCGTCGTCGTGCGCAACTTCTCATTGGCTTTGACGATCGCCTCGAGCACGTGCACACCGGTCGCAACGTCGAGCGCGCCGGTCGGCTCGTCGCACAGCAATACGGTCGGACGCTTAGCGATCGCACGGGCAATGGCGACACGTTGTTGTTCGCCACCGGATAACTGCGCGGGGAAATGCCGCAAGCGGGCACCCAGCCCCACGAGGTCGAGCGCTTCGCGCGCCGGCATCGGACTGCCGGCGATCTCGGTAACCAACTCGACATTCTCCTCTGCCGTCAAACTCGCGATGAGGTTGTAGAACTGAAAGACGAAGCCGACATGCGCGCGGCGATAATGGGTGACCTCGGCATCCGAAGCAGCCGAAAGATTCAGGTCTCGAAAAAACGTGTCGCCCGCGGTCGGCCGGTCAAGACCGCCCAACACATTTAATAGCGTGGACTTCCCGGACCCGGACGGCCCAAGCAATACGACCAGCTCGCCTTCGGCAATGGTGAGTTCGACGCCGCGTAGCGCATGCACCACGGCTTCGCCTTCGCCGTAGGTTTTGCGCAGATTGACGAGTCGAAAAACGGGCGGAGTGACGGAAGACATTGACGGAATTGTACCCGTTGACGACTGCCTCGGGAGCTGTAGAAGCACCTATACTTCGAGCTCACCATGAACCTATTTGCATTGACGGCATTCGTTTCGGCATTCCTAGTATTTTTGGTACAGCCGATCATCGGCAAACTGATTTTGCCGTGGTTCGGCGGCACCGCCGCCGTATGGTCCACTTGCCTCGTGTTCTTTCAGCTCGCGCTTCTTGCGGGTTACTTCTATTCGGACTGGCTCACCAGGCACCTGGCGCTGCGCAGTCAAGCGGTGGTGCACATCGGCTTGATCGCCGTATCGCTTTTGCTCTTGCCGATCCTGCCGGATGCGGCTTGGAAGCCGCAAGGCGACGAACAACCTACGCTCAGAATCCTGATGACGATGACCGCAACCGTCGGTCTTCCTTACTTTCTGCTCGCCACGACGAGTCCGCTGGTGCAGTCTTGGTTTGCCCGCACCTATCCCGGCGAGAATCCCTATCGCTTATTCGCCCTTTCCAACTTCGCTTCGCTGGCGGCTCTGCTCGCTTATCCGTTTCTCATCGAACCATTCGTTTCCACCCGGCAGCAGGGAATTCTCTGGTCCGCCGGATTCGGCGCATTTGGCGTTCTCATTTCCTTAAGCCTATGGCGCACCCTGCGCATAGTCGGCAGCCAACCTGCGCAGCACATAACCAATCAAACGCCGACGGTCGTTGCTGACGAATCGGCGCCGACACGGACGGACAAATTAATTTGGATAGTGCTTCCGGCACTCGGATCGAGCCTATTGCTCGGCGTATCGAATCAACTCACGCAAAACATTTCCTCGATCCCGCTGCTGTGGATACTACCGCTCGCGCTGTATCTATTGACCTTCGTTTTCTGCTTCTCTCATCGAGAAGAACTCCTACGCCGATATCGGCGCCATCTATCGCTGCCGCTGACGGCACTCGCCCTTTGCCTCATGGCGTGGGCACTGGCCAATCGCAAACTCGACTTCCGGCTCCTCGTGCAAATTGGCATATTCGCAACCGGATTGTTCGTCACGTGCATGTACTGCCATAGCGAATTAGCAGCCCGCAAACCGTC
>CAZQYC010000187.1:0-3451 GCA_964597495.1 uncultured Steroidobacteraceae bacterium
CATTCCCGACGACGCCGAATCTGCTGCCCCTCGCCCGCCAAGCGCGAGTCGTTAACTTTGGTCTCCTCGTGATTGCAGAAGGGGCAGTGCATGAAGAAGAGCCACTAGTTGCTAGTTACTAGCCACTAGTTTTCTACGCATACACCGGAAACTTCCGGCAAACATCCAGCACTTGACCGCGTACCCGGGCGATCACGGCTTCATTTCCGAGGTCGCCCAACACATCCGCGATCCAATTCGCGAGTTGCACGACTTCGTTTTCGCCAAAGCCGCGCGTCGTGACGGCCGGTGAACCGATGCGCAATCCGCTGGTCACGAAGGGCGAACGCGGATCGTTGGGGACGGCGTTTTTGTTGACGGTAATGTTCGCTCGGCCGAGGGCGGCGTCCGCATCCTTGCCGGTGATGTTCTTATCGATCAGATCGACCAAGAACAAGTGGTTGTCGGTCCCGCCGGAAACGATTTTGTAGCCGCGCTGCATGAGCGTCTTGGCCATCGCGCGCGCATTCGCCACGACTTGCCGCTGATAGGCGCCGAAGTCAGGCTGCAGTGCCTCCTGAAAGGCCACAGCCTTCGCGGCAATCACGTGCATGAGCGGCCCGCCTTGCGTGCCCGGAAACACCATGGAGTTGAGCTTCTTGGCGATCTCCTCGTTGGCGCGCGCCAGAATCAATCCGCCGCGCGGTCCGCGCAGTGTTTTATGGGTTGTCGTCGTAACGACGTCGGCAAAGGGGATGGGATTCGGATAAAGACCTGCGGCAACCAACCCGGCAACGTGCGCCATATCGACCACCAAATAAGCGCCGACCGAATCCGCAATGGCCCGGAAGCGCGCAAAGTCGAGCACTCGCGAATAGGCCGAGAAACCGGCGACGATCATGCGCGGCTTGTGTTCCGTCGCGAGGCGTTGGATCTGATCGTAATCAATCAACCCAGTGGCCGGATCGAGGCCGTATTGCACGGACTTGAAGATCTTTCCGGAAAAATTCACTTTGGCGCCATGCGTGAGATGGCCGCCATGATCCAAGCTCATTCCGAGCAACGTATCGCCGGCGTTCAACAGCGCGAGATAAACCGCAGCATTCGCTTGTGATCCGGAGTGCGGCTGCACGTTGGCGTAATCGGCGCCAAACAACTTCTTGGCGCGTTCGATGGCCAGCTCCTCGACCACATCGACATGTTCGCAGCCGCCGTAGTAGCGCTTGCCCGGATACCCTTCCGCATACTTATTGGTAAGCACGGTGCCTTGTGCCTGCAATACCCGCGGGCTTGCGTAATTTTCGGAAGCGATCAGTTCGATATGTTCTTCCTGACGGCGTCGCTCGGCATCGAGCGCGGCTTGCAAAGCGGGGTCGAAAGTCGCGATTTTCGTATCGGCAGAAAACATTCGGCGGTCTCCATCGGGCGTGTGCCCAAAGAGCAGCGATTGTACAGGAGCGCCCACTTTATGCAGGCGACTTGCAGCCGACCCACCTCAATTTAAAGAGTCAAAGCTTCTCGAAGAACCTTTTCACACCGTCCATCCATGAGTTCGCGCGCGGGTTATGGTCGCGTTTATCGTGTTCGAGCGATTGCTCGAACTTGCGCAGCAATTCCTTCTGCTCGTCGTTGAGCTTGATCGGCGTTTCGACCATCACCTTACAGAATAAGTCGCCCACCGACCCGCCACGCACCGGTTTGACGCCTTTCTCGCGAAGGCGGAACACTCGACCCGACTGCGTTTCAGCGGGCACTTTAAGCGATACGGAACCGTCCAGCGTGGGCACTTCGATGCTGCCGCCCAACGCTGCCGTCGTAAAACTCACCGGCACTTCACAGGAGAGATGGCTGCCTTCGCGTTGGAAGAGCGCGTGTTCGCGAACGTGAATTTCCACATAGAGGTCGCCAGTCGGTCCGCCGTTGCGCCCCGCCTCTCCTTCGCCTGTCAAACGAATGCGATCGCCATTGTCGACACCGGCGGGTACTTTGACGGCGAGCGTCTTCTTTCGGCGTACGCGGCCTTGGCCCAAACAGGGATCGCAGGGCTGCGAAATGATTTTGCCTCGACCTTTACAACGCGGACAGGTCTGCTGAACCGCGAACGGCCCTTGCCGCATATGCACCTGCCCTTGGCCATTACAGGTTTCGCAAGTCGTTGTCTTCGAGCCCGGCGCGGCACCGCTGCCACTGCATTTCTCACACTCGCCTAACGTCGTGAACTCGATGTTGACGGAATCGCCAAATACTGCCTGCTCGAGATTGAGTTCCAAGTCATACCGGAGATCGGCGCCGCGATACACCTGCCGACCGCCACCGCGGCGACCGCCGCCGAAGATGTCGCCGAACACGTCGCCAAAAATATCGCCGAATGCATCCGCGCCTCCGGCAAAGCCGGCGCCACCACGCTGCGGATCCAATCCTGCATGACCATGTTGATCGTAAATCGCGCGTTTTTGCGCATCGGTCAGGACTTCATAGGCTTCCTTCGCCTCTTTGAAACTTTCTTCGGCCGCTTTGTCACCGGGGTTTCGGTCCGGATGAAATTTCATCGCCAAACGACGATAGGACTTTTTTATTTCAGCTTCGCTGGCCGTGCGCGGCACATCGAGAACCTGGTAGTAATCGCGTTTGGACATTGGAAACAGCGCGCCCGTGAATTGAAGTGACTAATAAAAGGTGACTGGCAAGCAGGTCATTTTGACCGTTCGCCAGTCACCCGTCACTATTCACCTAAAAAATTACGACTTCTTCTTATCCTTGACCTCTTCGAATTCCGCATCGAGCACATCGTCTTTGGCTCCGCTGCCGCCAGCGGAAGCTTGCTGCTCACCACCCGCCGCTGCTTCGCCGGCTTGCGCCGCTTGGGCGAGCGACTGCGAGGCTTGCGCCAGGCTTTGCGCTTTGCGGTCGATGATGTCTTTATCGTCGCCGCTTAAAGCAGTCTTGAGATCCGACATCGCCGATTCGATCTTCGCGCGCTCGGCTCCCGGCACCTTGTCGCCCAATTCCTTGAGCGTTTTTTCAGTGCCGTGCAGAAGCGCATCCGCCTTGTTTCGCACATCGACCAGTTCGCGGAACTTGCGATCTTCCTCGGCATGCGCCTCGGCGTCTTTGACCATGCGCTTGATCTCATCCTCGTTCAAACCGCTGGACGCCTTGATGACGATTTTCTGTTCCTTGCCGGTGTTCTTGTCCTTCGCGGACACGTGCAAGATGCCGTTCGCGTCGATATCGAACGTGACTTCGATTTGCGGCGTGCCACGCATCGCCGGAGGAATGCCCTCGAGATTGAATTGCCCGAGCGATTTATTATCGCCCGCGCGCTGGCGTTCGCCTTGCAGCACGTGAATGGTCACGGCGCTTTGGTTGTCGTCCGCCGTTGAGAACGTCTGCGACGCCTTGGTGGGAATCGTCGTGTTCTTTTCGATGAGCTTGGTCATGATGCTGCCGAGCGTTTCGATGCCGAGCGACA
>CAZQYC010000188.1:0-3434 GCA_964597495.1 uncultured Steroidobacteraceae bacterium
TACGAAGCGAAGGATGCCGGCCGCGGCACTTGGCGCTTCTACAAGCAGGAATTGGGCGAGCGTGCCGCGCAACGGAATCGCCTGCAAGACGATTTGCGGGACGGCCTCAAGTTGGATCAATTCAGCGTTCATTTCCAACCGCAGTTCCATGCCGCCGACGGACATATGATCGGCGCCGAGGCATTGCTGCGTTGGAACCATCCCGAACGAGGCGAGGTGTCGCCGTCGGAATTCATCACGGCGGCGGAGGAATCCGGCGTGATCGGCGCGCTCGGCGGATGGGTGTTGCAACGCGCTTGCGAAGCGGCGATGCACTGGCCCGCTACGATGCGTGTGGCCGTGAATGTGTCGGCCCAGCAACTGGTGCAGCCGAACTGGGTTCGCCAGGTGCGCGACACCCTGGCCGCAACCAAGCTTGCGCCGGAACGCTTGGAACTGGAATTGACGGAAACGGCCTTGATCGAAAATACGGCCGCCGCCATGTCGGCCATCGTACGGCTACGCACGCTCGGCGTGCGCATCGCGTTGGACGACTTCGGCACGGGCTATTCTTCGCTCGCCTATTTGCGGCGTTTCCCGTTCGATAAGATCAAAATCGACCAGTCGTTCGTGATGGGCATTACGCGCGATTCGAGTGCGCTTGCCATTGTCACGGCAGTGGCGCGGCTGGCTACGGCATTGAAACTCGAGATCACGGCCGAAGGGGTCGAAGACAACGAACAGACGATGCTGCTGCGCGAACTCGGGTGCAGTTCACTGCAGGGCTATTTGCTCGCGAGGCCGATGCCTGACGAGCAGCTGCGCCAGTACGTGTCCGCGGAGCAGGCCGCTGCAGAACCGCCACGTTCGTCCTACCGGTACATCGATTCGATCGCCGGCAACGTAAGAAGAGACGCGTTCGCTTCCTAACTCTCGAGAGTCATTCGACTCTCTCCACCCACGCGCTTTGATCGGTATCGATGCGATCGAGTCGATTTGACGTCGCACTGTCGGACGCCGCCACCCGAAGAATGAGGCCTTCGAGAGTCGTGAGGCCATCCAATAAAAGCTAAGCTTGCGAAGCTAAGGAACGTTGATCTATTCATTTACCGTCATTCCGACGCAGGTCGGAATCCAGCTGACTCAGGGAGATGGACACCGGCCTAAGGCCTCCAGGGATGGAGGTCATGCTGAGAATGCAGGAGCATTTCTCAGTACGCCAGTGTGACGACCAAACCAGAGCTTCTTCTAATCTGGGGTGTGCTGGCATCGCAGAACGATTTCCCAAGTTGATGATCGAAGCTGCTAACTCCGCAGTAAACTATCCAATGCTATCGTTCGCGATAAGTAGTCAGGGAGCATGTATGAGTCAGCAGTTTTCGAAATCGATGTTTTTTATCGTTCTTGCGGCGACAGTGATTGCTTGCGGCACGAATCCGGTTACCGGCAAGCGAGAACTGCAGTTCGTCAGCGAGTCTCAAGAAATACAAATCGGCGAGAAAAACTATGCGCCCTCGCGCCAAGCCGAAGGCGGGGACATGGAGGTCATGCCCGAATTGACCGCTTACGTAAATGAAGTGGGGCAGAAACTCGCGAAGGTGGCGGTGGCGGAGTCCGGTCGCAATCTTCCTTACGAATTCAAAGTGCTCAACAACTCCGTGCCGAACGCGTGGGCGATGCCGGGCGGCAAGATCGCCGTCAATCGCGGACTTCTGACCGAACTCAAGAACGAATCCGAACTGGCGGCGGTGCTCGGGCATGAAATCGTTCACGCAGCGGCGCGTCACGGCGCCAAGGCACAAGAACGCGGAACGCTGATGCAAGCAGGGATGGCGGCTGCGCAGATCGGCGCCGCGGTCGGCGGCGTTGATTCCACCGTCGCGGGATTGGCCGTGGCGGGAACGGGCGTCGGATTGCAAGCCGTGCAAATGAAATACGGTCGTGATCAAGAACTCCAAGCGGATGAATACGGCACAAAGTACATGAAAGGCGCTGGATACGATCCGACCGGCGCGGTGACTTTGCAAGAGACCTTCGTGCGCATGTCCAATGAGAGGGGTAAGAAGGAAGGGTTCTTCGACCGTATGTTCGCGTCGCATCCGCCCTCGGCCGAACGCGTCGAAAAGAATAAGCAATTGGCGGCGCAGCTCGGCGCCGGCGGCGAAGTTGGCGAGAAGGAATATCAAACGCGTATCGCCCAATTGCTAAAAGCCAAACCGGCCTACGACAAATTCGATCAAGCGACGGCCGCGCTCAAGAAGAAGGAGTATGCGAATGCATCGAAGCTTGCGGGCGAAGCCTCGCAGCTCCTGCCGCAGGAAGGCCGCTTTCACGAATTACAAGGAGAGATCGAGTTGGCACAGAAGCACTACAAGGAAGCGATACCGCATTACGAGCAGGCGATTCAATACAACCCGCAGTATTTCGGAGCGTACTTAGGCGGCGGCATCGCGCAATACGAATCGGGCAACAAACCCAAGGGGCAGGAATGGTTAAAGCGCAGCAACGAGCTCCTGCCCACGCAACCGGCCGCTTATTATCTCGGCAAGTTCGCGCAAGAACGCGGCGATCGACCTGCGGCCCTGCAATACTTCAAGACAGCCGCCGGCTCGGAAAGCACTTACGGAAAACTCGCCGCGAAAGAATTCGTCACGATGGATCTTGCACAGAATCCGGAACAATACATTGCAACGGGGACACAAGTGGACAGCGCAGGCGTAGTAGTCGTGATCGTCCAAAATAAGTCGCCGGCGCCGTTGACCAATGTGCAAGTCACACCGCTATGGCTCGATGCGTTCGGTCGCGCCACGCAATTCGGTACGACGCTGCACGTGGGCCGCACGCTTCAACCGAACCAACAAGTGGCGATCAGCACGGGAATGCGAGCGGTATCGGCCGAGCAAATGCAGGCACTGCGAGTGCGCGTGGATGGCGCGCAGGTCGCCGCTGACTAGGAAAGGTCTGATTTATTTTTATTACGCCTCGTCATTCCGACGAAGGTCGGAATCCATCTGAATCAATAAGATGGACACCGGCCTGAGGCCTACAAGGATGTAGGTCATGCCAGAAACTCAGGAGCAGTTCCAGCACGCCGGTGTGACGAATGAATCAGGGTTTCCTTATCTTTAGCCAGGAATAGCGCACTCGGTGTGTAAAAACTTCTGCGCACCGCTGACGCAAATCGCAAGCTCGCGACATGAGTAATTTATCCTATCGACTCATCTCATCGCCGACGAATTGCGAGGGCTGTGTGTCTTCGTTTCAATAATGTCTTTATTAAAGGCAAATGAAAACGACGCTAACCCTCTTAACATGATCTTGACGCCGGCATTCACTTCGTCCTAGAGTGGCGCCGGCTTAGACCTCGATATTTCTCTAACTACTACAACATCGAGCTCTGCTTAGGATGATTCGACCGCTCGGGAAGAACGGATCGAACCATGGACGGGTGGAGA
>CAZQYC010000189.1:0-3345 GCA_964597495.1 uncultured Steroidobacteraceae bacterium
CGTAGCTCACCATAGTCGAAGTCGGAAAATTGTGAGTAGCCTCGCAAAATCTGCCCCAGCTGCTCGCCCATCTCGCCCCGGCTCCCGGATAAGAGCATCCATAGATCCTGAATCGCGGGGCCGCTCATGCAATCGTCCAGATCGACGAAGTGCGGACCGTGGTCGGTCCACAGAACATTTCCCGGATGACAATCGCCGTGCAAACGCAGCGCCGTTACCGCCCCGGCGTCGAAGTGCGAAGCGACCGCCTCCAGTAATTCGCTGGACACCGACTCGTACGCCGCGAGCAAGTGGTCGGGAATCCAATCTGCTTCCAATAACCACGAACGCGGCTCCACTCCCAAACGCTCGATCGTGAGTTCGGCGCGGTGCCGAAAACGTTTGCGCCGGCCGATGGCATGAATGCGCCCAAGAAATCGCCCTATCCATTCGCGATCGTGCTCGGTGGCCAGCTCCGGCCAGCGCCCGCCATGGCGCCTAAATAGGGCGAAGCGAAAGCCGCCGTGTTCGAACAAAGTCCGTTTATCGCGCACGATGGGCGGCACGACCGGGATCTCGGCTGCTTGAAGTTCCAGCGCAAACTCGTGCTCCTCGAGAATCGCGGCCGTGCTCCAACGAGCAGGTCGATAGAATTTCGCGATTAAAGGCTCCCCCTCCTCCAAGCCAACTTGATAAACACGATTTTCATAGCTGTTGAGTGCCAGAAGGCGCCCGTCGGACCGGAACTCAAGCGATTCGACCGCTCCGATGACCAGATCCGGCGTCAGGCGTTCATAGGGATGGGGGACGGGGTTCGGCACGGCCGACACGTTATCATGCACCGGAGCGGCTACGACGATCGAGTCGGCCGCTCTGTAACCCCTCGCTCGCCGCAGGTATTCTTCGAGCGGAGCCTACTCATTACGAATGTGAGATCTGGAGGACAATGACGATTCTCATCACCGGCGGCGCCGGATACATCGGCAGCCATGTCGTGCGGCAATTGGGCGAACGCGGCGAACGCGTTGTGGTACTCGATAATCTTGTCACGGGATTTCGTAGCGCCGTCTTGCACGGCCAGTTGGTCGTCGGGAGCACCGGCGATGCCGAGCTAGTCGGACGTTTGCTCCAGGAACATCGGATCGACACCATCCTGCACTTCGCGGCGCACACCATCGTGCCGGAATCGGTCGCCGATCCACTTAAGTACTACCGGAACAATACCCTCGCGACTTTCAATTTATTGCAATGCGCACTGACCGCCGGAGTAAAGCACTTCGTCTTCTCCTCCACGGCAGCCGTGTACGGCATCCCGGAAAGCGGCTCGGCCAGCGAAGACACGCCGACCGCGCCCATCAACCCCTACGGCGCGTCAAAGCTGATGAGCGAGCAAATGCTTCGCGATGTGTCGGCAACCGCACCGCTTAAGCATGTGATCCTTCGTTATTTCAACGTCGGCGGCGCCGATCCCGGCGGCCGCTTGGGGCAATCCGCACCGACCGCCACGTTACTAACGAAGGTGGCTTGCCAACACGCGGTCGGTATCCGCCCCCAGGTTTTCGTCTATGGCACCGACTATGCGACGCCGGACGGAACCGGCATCCGCGACTACATCCATGTCGAAGATTTGGCGAGCGCTCACCTCGATGCGTTGCGCTATCTTCGCGGCGACGGCGAGTCGACCACCTTGAACGTGGGGTACGGGCGCGGGTTCAGCGTTCGCGAAATGCTCGATACCGTCGAACGCGTGGCCAAGAAGAAGCTCAACATCGTCGAAGCGCCGCGCCGTGCCGGCGATCCTCCGCAGCTGATCGCACAGGCTTCGCGCATACGGAAAGTTCTCGGCTGGCAGCCAAAACACGATACGCTTGAAACTATCGTTGCCACCCAGCTCGCTTGGGAACGACGTTTACTCGCGGAACCCGACCTCATTAAAAACTGACGTTAAAAACTACGGGCCGTCACCCTCCATCACAGCATGCGCTTCCTTCGCCCACGCTCGTTGACCGGTTTGATGCTGATCGGCTTTGCGCTGGTCTCGGTCCCCTTGTTAATCGCGGTGGTCACGGCGACCGCGAAGGTGCGGCGTTTGGCCGACGAAAGCACGCGGCTGGTGCATACCAGCGTCGACACGACGCACAACACGCAGATCCTGTTTCAGCAGATCGCGACGATGGAGCGCAGCGTGCGCCTATATCAAGTGCTCAAGGACGGATCGATGTTGTCGGGTTATCGCCAAACGCGCGATCAGTTTCTGCAAACGCTGCGGCAAATCGATCGGGCCGAAGTGGACGTGCGGCGCTCGGCGCATCTCACGACGCTCCGGGCGCTGCAGGCCAAATTGGATGCGGTCTTGTTGGAGAACAAAGCGCCGACCGATGCGGACGTCGCAACGCTGTTACCGCTTATTACCCAACTGCTGAGCGCCACGGCAGCGCTCACCGAATACACCGGCGCCAGAATCGACACGGGGCTGTCGCATCTGCAAGCGTCGACGACGGACACGCAGCAGTACTTGATGGGCCTGTCGGTCGTCATGATTTTGCTTACCGCAACGCTGGTCGCGCTCTTTACGCAGCGGCTCATGCAGCCCATTCGGCAAATCGACAGTGCGATTAGCCAGCTCGGCAAAGGAACCTTCGCACGCAGCATCGAGGTCACCGGCCCTTCGGATCTAGTCGCTCTCGGCCATCAACTCGAGTGGTTGCGTACGCGCTTGCTGGAATTGGCGCAGGAACGGAACCGATTCTTGCGGCACATGTCGCATGAACTGAAAACGCCGCTGGCGGCGATCCGCGAAGGCGCGGAATTGCTGACCGACGGCGCCGTCGGCGAACTCGACCCGCATCAACGCGAAGTCATCGCCATCCTGCGCGACAACAGCATTCGCCTGCAGCAGCTCATCGAAAATCTATTGTCGTTCAGCGCATGGCAAGCGCGTCACACCGGCCTCGAGATCACCGAATTCCAGCTACGTCCTTTGATCAAATCGGCGCTCGAGACGCACCAGCTCACGCTGCTTGCGCAACGCGTGCAGCTCGACCTGAAAGTGCAGGACGTGGAATTGCGCGCGGATCGCGCCAAATTGAAACTTATCTTGGACAACCTACTGTCAAATGCGCTCAAATACAGCCCGCGCGGCGGTACTATTTACATTCATGCGCAGAGCGTCGGCGAGCACCTAATACTCGACGTCGCCGACACCGGCGTCGGCATCGACAAAGACGAGCGAGCGGCTATCTTCGACGCGTTCTATTCGGGTCGCGCGCCGCAAGCGGGACATCTTAAAGGCACGGGTATCGGTTTATCGGTGGTGTTGGAATTCGTACAAGCGCATGGCGGCAGCATTGAAATCATGGACAACAT
>CAZQYC010000190.1:0-3160 GCA_964597495.1 uncultured Steroidobacteraceae bacterium
CAAATTTTTTCGGCTTGATTTGAACGCGCCTACGACAGTGACCATCAAAATTACCGCCGAAGCCGATCCGGGTCAGGCGGGCTCGATGGCCGCTGTCGATCCCGATGCGGTGTTGTGGCGGCAAGGGGCGCGCGTGTGGGTGGGCAGCAGCGTTTCGGCGGTCACTCCGGCTGTGGAGCAATCCACTCCGCTGCCTTTGCAGAGCGGCACCTACATTCTGGAAGTTTACGAGTATCTCTACGCGAATCCGGCCAACCCGGTGACCACGACGACGTTGCGTTGCATGAAGGTGACGGCGACAGGGTAAGATCATTTTCTGAATTCACTCCTTTACGGAATTCACTATGAAAGTTCACTCGAAAGTTCAATCGGTAGCGATTCTGTTCGCCTGTGTTCTGTTGGCGGCCTGCGGTTCCGAGGAGGCGCCGGCACCGGTTCCTCAATCGGCTGCGCCGAAACCGCAGGCACCCAAGCCGCCCGACCCCACGGCAAAGATGGCGAAGGCCTATGCGGGCAAGCCGACGGCGCCCGTCGACTTGAAGTACGACGTACCGAGCAAGCCTGAGCCCGGCAAGACATTGGAAATTGATTTGGCGTTTATCGTGACTGCCGTAACCGATTCGATGACCGTGAGCATCAGCTCCGGAACGGAGGGACTTGAGATTCTCTCCGGCGCAACCGGGGCGTTCGGAGCGCTGAAGCACGATGAAATCGTTAAACATGCGGTCACCGTGCGCGCCGATCGTGCCGATGTTTTGTACTTCACGGTGACTGCGACGCTCACTACCGTCGGCATTCACTCCAGCCGTACCTTCTCCATTCCGTTGATCTTTTCAGATCCCACGGATGTCGCGGCAACGACAACGCCGCCTACGCAAGCCAAGTCGGATGCAACCGGGCAGAAAGTAGAGTCGCTGCCGGCGCAGGAGAGTTCGAAGAAATAAGGTTTGGGGCGTCGGGCCTGGGTCGTGGGTCGTGGGTCGGAAAATTAAAACGACACACGATGAGCGAATTTTTCTGAATTGAACGTGACTTCAAAAGCGCAGATTCTCATTCTGCCTCACGCCCCACGCCTATTTCCCAAGCAATAAACTCGGGTCCACCATGGCGCGATTGAGCGCAACCCCGAAGTGCAGATGCGGCCCCGTTACACGGCCGGTGGCACCGACTTCGCCAAGCACCTGTCCTTGCGCCAACCGATCGCCGATCCGCACGTCGATTTTCGACAGGTGGCAGTACATGGTGACTAAGCCGAAGCCGTGATCGACGAAAACGGTGTTGCCGTTAAAAAAGAAATCGCCGACGTCGAGCACCACGCCGGGCGCAGGCGATTTAATGGGCGTTCCCGCTTTCGCCGCGATGTCCATTCCGGAGTGGGGGTTGCGCGGTTGGCCGTTGAAGATGCGTCGCGAACCGAAGGAGTCCGATCGAACTCCGGGTACGGGTGGCGTTAGTCGAAAAGCCGGGCCCAGGTCGGTCGAGAAGAAACTCAGCGCCTTTTCGGTTCGCTCGCGTTCCTGGTCGATGCGAATCAAGTCCTCAGGCAACGGTTCCACTTGCCGTTGATTGTCGATCTGCAAGCGCTGAGTGCGGTACTGCTTGTCCAGCACTTTGAAGGCAACGGAGCGACTTCCCGAGGGCATGGAGACTTTTAGGTGCTGAATGCCTGGCGTTGTCGCAAGCGGTATTCCAACGATGGCAACCCAGCGAGCGTCTTTGCGGACAACGGCCGCTTGGTAGGCGCCGAATTCGACGCGTGGTGGATCGGCCTCGGTTGAAATGGGCACGATGGCCAGTCCCCCCGGTACCCGGTGTTCGCGGGGCAGCTCAAGCGCCGGCGTTTCTTGCCAAAGCGCGGCTAGCAATGCAATGACGAAAACGGTGCGGATCATGGTTCGTCAAGCTTGCGGGCTTCGACGCGCGCGACGATTCGCCCACGGGCAAGCCGTGCTTCAATCGGCATGCCGACTTCCGCGCGATCCGCATCGGCGATGACGGTGCCGTCGCGGTCGGTCACGATGGCATAGCCGCGATGCAGTGTTGCCAGCGGGCTCACGGCGTCGAGCATTCGAGCGGCAATCGCATGGCGCGAGCGCACCGCTTGCATCTTCGTGCGAACCGCGGCGGCGAGTTCCAGCTGTCGTTGCGCAAGTCGTCCGCGCAGGGCTACAAGCTGCAAGGCCGGCGAATGTCTTTGCAGTTGCGCAGTCCGTTCGTTAAGTCGATGCGCCATACGAATCAGCTGTTCTTGAATCGCACGATGCAAACGCTGCTCCAAGTCATCCGCACGCTGCAGTTTTTGACGCAGCGTGACCCCGGGGTGCAATTGGCCCAGCCGCCGTGTCAGCCAGTTGGATTGCTGGTGCAATTCGGACAGGCGTTTACGCAATGCAGTAACCAATTGCCGCTCGAAAGCGGCATAGCGGTGCAGCCACTCGTGCCGATCGGGAACGACCAGTTCTGCCGCGCCGGAGGGCGTCGGTGCACGGAGATCGGCGACGAAATCCGCGATCGTGAAATCGATTTCGTGGCCGATGCCGGTAATGGTCGGAATGCGGCACTCGAACAACGCGCGCGCAACGATTTCCTCGTTAAACGCCCAAAGGTCTTCGAGCGAGCCGCCGCCACGTGCGACGATCAGCACTTCGCAGTCGCGGCGGGCGGACGCAAGTGCGATGGCGGCGGCAATCTGTTCCGCCGCGTGGGCGCCTTGCACCGCCACGGGGTAAATGCACACGGCCGCGGCAGGAAACCGCCGCCGCAGGATGTTCAAAATGTCGCGCAACGCCGCGCCGGTCGGCGAGGTGACGATGCCAATGCGCTTGGGAATCCGCGGCAATGCGCGTTTGCGTTCGACGGCAAAAAGTCCTGCGGCCGCCAGTTTTGCCTTCAGCAATTCGAAGCGCCGACGCAAAGCGCCTTCACCGGCTTCTTCCAAGTAGTCGACGATGAATTGATAGTCGCCGCGCGGCTCGTACAGGCTCACGCGTCCGCGCGCTAGCACGTGCATGCCGTCGGTCGGCTTGAATGGAGTTTGGAGATTCCGTTGCCGGAACATCGCGCAGCGCAACTGCGCGCCATCGTCCTTGAGCGAGAAGTACCAGTGGCCGGACGAAGGTCTCGATAGATTCGATATCTCGCCCTGCAACCAAAGCGCAGG
>CAZQYC010000191.1:0-2789 GCA_964597495.1 uncultured Steroidobacteraceae bacterium
GTGGCGCCGAAAGGCTGGCCGGACAGCATGTGCGAGCCGTCGAGTTCACCCGTGATCACGCGGTCGAGCACCACTTTCCAATTCGCCTGCGGCTCGAGCGTGACGTACAAACCTTCGTCTTCGAAGAATCCTTTCTCGTAGGCAATCGCGAGCGGCACCATGTCCGTGAGCTTGATGAAGCCGAGCTTGATCTGCTCCTTTTCGACTTTGAGTCCGGCCGCCTGCGCCGGCAATGAAAAAATCGACAGTAGGGTAACCGCGCCGAGCAGCGTCCCCTTAATAAGGTGCAGCGCACGCGGCAATGCCCTGCGTCGTGGTTGCAAGGTGTCTGCTTGGATGGCGTTCTCGGTCGACATGGTCCTCTCACTCCTCTCTTAAGTTTTCGCTGCGGTTCTTATAAATTCGTTGTCAAAAAAAACGCTGCCGGTCTCAATGTGCGCGGGGGGGAACGCACAAGGAAAGCGGCAGCGTTGCCGAGCAAACCCGTTTGCGGTTTGCATCTGTCAGCGGATCAACGATCCGTCTGGTTTAAATCGTCTGGTTTCAATCGATCACGCTGAAAGCATTTGCAACAGGTGTGCCAGGTATCGCCTTTAGGCTTTCTGTAGTCTTATAAGACACATCGTCAGGCGAAAAAGCGCGGCAATTCGCCTTAATTCGCCCTGCGGCTTAAGGTCTGCGCCATTACGGCCGGGGTTACGCAGCTCGTGCCCTTCCACGGCGCGTTTTGCTGAACGATGACGCAGCACTGCGTCGTGGGTGGCGCACGAAGTTCGTGCAATGCGCCGGCTGAAGGATTGGCCAACGCAAAAAACGGCATTCCATGCGACATCACGCCAGACGGTTGTCGATTTATTCGCCACTGGCACGTGCGTTGCAATTCGTCGTGCAAGATGTCGGATAAAAAGAACTCCACAGAAACTACCTTGCGCATATTAATCGTGGATCAGAACGTCGTGCGCGCGTCGATTTTGGAAGACGGCCTGCGCGAAGCCGGCTATTGCAACGTCGCCGTGGTGCGCGACATGCAGAACCTCATGCGCCGCATCCTCGACATCGATCCGGACGTCGTTTTCATCGACCTGGAGAATCCCAACCGCGACGTGTTGGAGCAAATGTTTCAGGTATCGAGAAGCGTGCGCCGGCCGATCGCGATGTTCGTCGACCGCTCCGATACCGACATGATTGCCGCGGCCGTCGATGCCGGCGTCGGCGCGTACGTAGTCGATGGGCTGAAAAAGGAACGCGTCAAATCGATATTGGATACGGCCGTCAGCCGTTTCAACTCCTTTAATAAGCTGCGCGAGGAACTGGACCGCGCGAAGGCGGCGCTCGACGATCGGAAAATCGTCGAACGCGCGAAGGGCATTCTCATGAAGGAACGCGGACTTTCCGAAGACGCGGCTTATTCGTTACTGCGCAAGGCGGCGATGAACGAAAGCAAACGCATCAGCGAAGTGGCGCAAAGCCTAGTGACCGCTGCGAGGTTATTCAAATGAAGACCGCACGCGCAGTCGCCCATCAACCCTGCACGGTGGATTCCTCTCCATGACAGACCCGCGTTCCGTCGTTATCGGTTTCATCCCACTCCTCGACTGTGCGCCGCTCATCGTCGCGGCCGAGCGGGGGTTCGCCGCCGAAGCGGGCATCGATCTCACGCTGGTGCGCGAAACGTCATGGGCGAACATTCGCGATCGAGTCGTGGTGGGACACTTCGACGCCGCGCATATGTTGGGACCGATGGTGATCGCCTCCACGCTCGGCATCGGTCATCTGCAAGCGCCGATCATTGCGCCTTACTCGCTGGGGCTCGGCGGCAATGCCATCACTGCCTCGAATGCGCTTTGGGATCAGATGGGCCACTACGGCGCTCGTACCGGCGCGAATCCGGAAATCCAAGGAGAAGCGTTGCGGCGAGTCGTTCGAACTCGCGAGCAGACGCGCAAATCGCCGCTGACGCTGGCGATGGTCTATCCGTTTTCCTGTCACAACTACGAATTGCGCTATTGGCTCGCGGCCTCAGGCATTCACCCGGACCGCGATGTCCGTCTCGTGGTGCTGCCGCCCCCTTTACTCGTCGATGCGCTGCGTGAAGCGCAGATCGACGGTTTTTGCGTCGGTGAGCCCTGGAATAGTCTCGCCGTTGCGATGGGCGTCGGCAGCATCGTCACGCCTACGTCGGCGATTTGGCGATTGAGCCCCGAAAAAGTCCTAGGATGCAAACTCGACTGGGCACAACGTCATCCGGAAAAACTAACGGCATTGATTCGTGCGCTCCACCGAGCTTCCGAGTGGTGCGAGCTGCACGCACATCATGCCGAGCTGGCAAAGCTCCTGGCCGAGCCGAAATATGTCGGCACCTCCGCCGACATCCTCATGCGCGGGCTGGCCAATCAACTGTGCTTGACCCCTGGCGAGCCGGCTCAAACCGTTGCTGACTTCTATGTCCCGGCGAGACAAGCCGCTACCTTCCCTTGGACTAGCCACGCGTTGTGGTTCTATTCGCAAATGACGCGCTGGCAACAAGTTGCCTATTCGCCCAGTCATCTTCCCGCAGTTCGCTCGACCTATCGGCCCGACCTCTATCGCGCCGCATTGGCGCCGTTAGGCGTGAGCGTGCCGATGCAAGATGCAAAGATCGAAGGCGTTCGGCCCCGCGCGCAAACACTCTCATCGACGATCGGCACGCTGCAATACGGACCCGACGGTTTCTTCGACGGACGCCACTTCGATGCGGAGGATTTGAACAATTACGTTGTCGAGCAGAACAACGGATAGGAAGCAACTAG